>CAZXCQ010000100.1:0-19331 GCA_964639275.1 uncultured Desulfobacteraceae bacterium
CAGCTATCCGCCATCAGCCAACATAATCTGCGCCAATCTGCGGATAACCAATAACAAATAACCCCTTTTTCCATTCCTGCTTCATGCACACCTCTCGCCATGCCCTGCATGTCCCGGGGAGCCAAAAACAAAAAGGGGCCAAAAAATGGCCCCCTTTCTACATACAGAAATTCTGAGTTACTCTACTGACCTACTGGACTATTTGCCCCACCATCTCCTCATCCGGATAAAAATTCCACACATAATCCCGGATTTCTTTTTTCATTGCCTTTAGCGTTCCTCCCTGCTCCAGGCTCTGCGCCTTCTGATAATGCCAGCACGCCTTGTCCCAGGCAGAATGGTGCCCAGGGTTGTTGGGAAGGATCGTCTTTGACCGCATCACCCAGTAATTCCCCAGCTCCACATGAAGTCTTGGATTCGCGACCCCCGCAAAATAGGCGGCCCTGTCCATGGAGATGTCTGCCGCGGGGAGCCATTTCGTATGATAATCTTTCTCTTTCCATTGATGCGCATACGCCCACCCCAACCGCAAATGATACTGCGCCTCAAAAGGATTCAGCTCCACTGCCCTCTGAAGAGCCAGTCGTCTGAAGTCCGACGTCCGAAGTCCGACGTCACCCTTTGTCCCACCATCTTTACTCAGTTGAATTCCCTCGGACAGCGAAGCCTGCCCGCCATCGCTCTCGCTCAGGCGAATCGGGCGGGCGGATTCAACCGGGGCCAACACCCTATTAACCAATAACAAATAACCATTGACTTCCTCCTGGCCTCCCAGCCTTTCAGCCAGCTTATACCAATACTCCGCATTCCCCCCATCCCACTCAATCGCCTTTACAATCTCTTCCACAACCGGGTCCTGATCCCTGTTGAGGGTGGAGTTGGGCACCGTGTTGCAATAGGCCTCGGCCATAAAATGCCTGATCGTGACAAAACCCGTCCAGACAATAAGCCCCAAAATCAAGGCCAAAACCACAGCCCCCCTGTATTTCAGCGCAATGGTATAGTACTGGTAAGACATCCTGTCCCTTCGATGATGTCGCTCCAGATGGAGCGCCGCATAACCAATGGCCATGATCGCCACAAGGATCAGAAAATTGGCAGGAATATGAAGGTTGAAATCGACAAAAGAGTGTATACCTATGGCAACCAGGGCCGCTACGGGGGCAATCCCCAGGCAGACGGCAAAGGGGTCTTTTCTCTTTCTCAACAGTCTGAGGACCAAATACAGATACACAGATATTCCGGCCAACAATAAGACGACTCCTGCGATCCCTGCCTCTGCCAGAAACTGGGCCCAGTCATTGTGGGCAAACCTGACAAAGACCTTCTTATCTTCGCGTGCCTGATATCTTGGGTAGGCATATTTAAAGTTGCCAACACCAATCCCGGTGAGTTTATAGTCCTCAAACATCTCAATCGTCTTCTTTGCATATCGTGCTCTGCCCTCATAGCCGGCATCCAGGGTCGCAAACCGGCTAACCACGTAATCCACTCCGATATCAAGGGCATATAGAAAAGTAACCACAAAGAGGACAAGGAAGATGATCCCCTTTCGGCGGTGGTCTCTTCTGAAGACAAAAAAGAGGCTCAGGCACAAAAGGGCACCGGCAGCCGCGATTATGCCTCCCCGGGATGCCGAGAAAACAAGACCGATGCCCATTACCACCCCTGCAAAAAGGACCAGAATTCTTCTGCTAAATCGTTGCTCACCCGATAAAAACCTTGACAGCCTGAACCTAAAACTGCCTTTATCTTTCTTGACAGCGGGGTTTTTTCCCCTTCTACCTGAGAGTGCAGCAGAAAATGAGGCGGCCAGGACCAGGCCCATTTCCATAAATCCCGCAAAGTGATTCCGGTTGATATAGGTCCCGGTTGCGGCCTTCCGATCGGTAATGCTCTTGAACCACAAGACATGAGGCGAACCTGAATAGGCCTGTATCAGCCCGTAGAGCGCCTCAAAGCAACCCACTACCAAGATCAAAGTGATCGTGAGCACGATCCTTCTCTCAGAATTGAGCACCTGGATGAGTCCCAGGAAAAACAGGCCATAAACCACAAACCTCACTATGGACATGCGCACAGGGTACACATAGGGCGAAAGGGAGAACCAGGCATTGACATCACTCCCCTGGCCCACGGAGCTCGATGCTGCCAGCGACTTTTCTGCCACCACCCATGCCGAGGGTGATAGAAGCTTTATCAAGAAATACGGAAGGGGAATGATCTGGAAGAAGAGAAAGAGAATCATAACAAGAAAGAGAAAGTTAAGCCCGGTTTTTGGCAGGCGTAGTTGATACTCTCCATCCCTGATATCCTTTTTGACGTTCTTTATTACCAACAATACTGCTCCCACAAGCACGCCCAGGGCCATCAGTGTGTATGCATAGGTGTGCATCGCCGCAAACATAAAAATGCTGAGCAGCAGCATGATCAGATACAAAATATATGCTGTTCTTTCCATGTGTTTGGTTGTAGTTATTGGTTATTCGTTATTCGTCATAGTGCGGTGTTTCTGACGAGATAAGTATTTGATATATCCGTTAAGAAGCGGCAACGCTTTGGCGATTAGGTCTCGTCCTTTTTGATAGTCTTCTTTGGTAATGAAGGATTCGTCTAGAGAGGTAATTAACTGATCTATCAGTTCGTAGAGGGACCCTCGGCTTATCCGGCAAAATTGGACGTTCTTTTACCCTGTTAAATAAGATTTGATCCTACGCCGCAGAAACATCTTTCCGTGGTAAGTCTTCAAGTATCTCTCCCGTTTGGCCGCGTCTGATTTGTCTAAGCATGCTTCATAATACACCAACTTGAGTGGCCTTCGGTCTCTTGTTGCCTCAACGCGGCCTTTACAATGCTGTTCAAATCTTAGTTTGAGATCCTGAGTGTAGCCTGTGTAGAATTGGCTATCCTTGTCACTTAACAGTACATGGGTATAGTGCATGTGCTTTCATCTCAAACTATTTAACAGGGCGAGAATGAAATCTACCGAATCCCTCGGCCAAGTTATGCGTCGTTGACCGAGCTGCCCGCTTCATATCATCTACAAGCCCGTATTTTTCTTCCTTTGGATACTTCTTTACAAGCTTCGTTATAAACCGCCGAACGTCAGTACATGCCTTCCAACACTCTAAGTCCTCAAACGATCTGAAGCTTTCTTTTGTCATCGCTTTACCTGCATAACCAATAACAGATAACTTCTGCGCTTCCCTTCAGGAGCTTTCCAGCAGTCAAGATCCTCGAATGTTTTGAAACTTGGTTTCTTTTCCATCTCTTACGAATAACCAATAACAGATAACGTTGTCCTAATTTTCGCGAAACAAAAAAGCTTTCACCTCATAGGGCCCAAACCGCGCTCTCAACTTCGCGCCCCTTGTAACATAATCCTCCCCAGAAAACACCTCCCGAGCCATCTGCTTCGCAGAGTTATTTGTTATTTGGTGATTTGTTATTCGTGATTCATCCTCTGCTCCTTTAACAACGCCCTTCCCCCTATTAACCAATAACGAACAACCAGTAACTTCTACCCCCACACGCGCCTCCACGTAGGTCCCAATCGTGTTCACCGCAATCAAAAGCAATTCATCTCCTTTTTTCTTCAAGCAGCAGTGAACAGCCGGCCGACCTTTCGGGTCAAAACGGTAGGGCGACACCATCTCAACCTCGATGCCTCTATCAAGGTTTTCTGTCACCAGCCACGGGTAAACCCGATTCAAACGTCCAACCACCCGGCCCAGTCTGTCTCGCCCTTCTTGGGTCTTCCCGATCACATTGAAGGTAAAAAAGAAGACCCCCCGGCTTCCGTGCACCACGGACAAAAAGGCCAGGCAGTTGATCTCCTGCCAGGTGGGCAGCCGGGGCCAACCAACATTTGCCCACCGCCTACCACCAAATGCCTGAATCACCGACGCGATACGCTTCGTGCCCTGCGTCATGCCCTTTGCGCATTGATCCATGGAATCAGACAACCACGTCATGGGCATGTAAGGCACCGGGTATTGATCCATCATAAAAAAGTCGGCTGCATCCACATAGTCACGGCAGACCTGGGGTCGGACCACGGCCATAGCGGTGGCAGATTCGGGGAATCTCTCCTTTATCAGCCGGTTGATGTCAGTGGCCGTGTTTACGGGGAAGGAATGGATCCCCGGCTCGTCATTCACATAAAAGGCAAGGTCATAGGGCCTGACATAGGAGGCAATATCATTTAGAAAAACCGGAAGCCTCTCAGGGTCCCAGGGGGGACGGAGCACATATCTCAGACCCACATGGTGACACATCAAGACCATTCGCTTCAGTTCTTCCCCATCCCCCCCAATCAAGACGGTATTGATCGCCAGTCTTTTGACCTGCTCAAGATCCTCCAAACCGACCCCGTAAACACCGATTGGAAAAAAATCTTTGGAGAAAAAAGGCCTTGTTTCTGTGGACCCCACCTCCTGTTTAAGGGGATAGTTTCTTTCCAAACGCGGGCGAGAGAGCCAAAAGGTCTCGCCCCGGTTAGGGTTTATGAACCGGAAGGTGGGATCACTTGCTTTTTCAGGACAGGTGACATAGACGCGCAGCGGTTGAAACGTCTTTGTCAGCCAGTGGGTATTGAGATAAAAGCGTCTGCCCCAGAGACCGATGGATGGGTATTCGCCATTTCTCCATCTGTCTCTAAAAAAGCGGCCTGTGAATACATACTCTTCTCCAGGCACGCAGCCCTCCAACCGGCTGTACCACGCGGCCTCGCCGCTACTACCTGCGCTGATCCCGAGACACAGGGCATTCGGATCCGGCCATAATGCATCTCCTCGGGTTTCGAACTCCTCCGAAGGTTTGACGAGAAATGCAGTCCTATCCATGGGAACATCACGGTCCCGTCTTGCCTGGCCCGCCGCCTCCTGACCTCTGCCCTCCATCCTCTTTGTGTGCCAACCCGCAGGCAGCTTATCGCCCTGTTGAACCTTGAACTCCGGGTTGGGAATCAGGTTACAAGGCCTCTCAAACCCCTTAAAAAGACCCCACCCACCCGGTCTGATGCCCCTGAATGAAAAGGCCAGAACCCCATCCGCACCGGCCTGGCCGGCATATCTCATGCCTTTCGCGATCTCTTGCGGCTCACAATCGTTTACCTGGATGATGGGCCAGACCTGACAACGGGCGGTCTCCTTGTAATAGCCGGTCATATACCCCACCCACGACGCTGGCTTTCCGCACATCTTGTGGTAGACCATGGGGGATATGACATCTGCAACCCTTGACAGTTGAAACGCATCCTGTGCCAGCAGGTAGGAAATGGCATTCTGTCGCTCCCCTTTGCTCCATGGCACCAGAAAGAGTCCCAGCTTGAGAGGGCTTTCCCTGTGGGTGGCTGTCTGAAGGATTGCACGGACCTCTCTCACAAAGGATGCAATCTGTCCCTTTTTCCACGTCATCCATCTGTAGGGGCAGTTCTTTTTTATCCATAAGGCTGTATCCGTGACCGTCAGTCCCCCGGGGATCTGGATTCCGCTATCCCTCTCAAATGTCTTAAGACACCTCGGGCAATAGCATGTATCGGGTATCCTGGGATCTTTGCTTTCCCAGAGACCTGGATAACGGATAAAATCGAGCCAGATGCCGTTGATTCCCCCTTCATCCCCAAGCTGCTTGACCAGCTTCCGGATATGTTCTAACCGCCCCTCCCGCCACCCTTGATGGGTGGGGCACACACCGCCGTGCCCCTTGTATCCCCGCTCCGATCCAAAAGGGGTTCCGTCGGCCTTTATGGGCCTGGAGTCAGGGTAGCGCTTCCAGGCCCCCTTTCCACCAAATGCATTGACAGAGACGTACACCTGGAATCCGCGCGTCTTAAACCATCGGATCGTCTCCTTTTCAGCCGGAACAAAGACCGTATTGACTCCCGCCTCCTTTAGCCTGCTGACATAGGTCTTCGGGTCAGCCCTTCCAACGGCCGGAACCCCATAAATCCCTTTTATCGGTTCAGCACCCGATGGCGCGGCAAAACCCACCACCGCACAAACCAGCCATACAAGACCGGATCTCATCATTTTCTGTTCACTTCCTCAAGCTGTTCGGGACAAGTCAGTGATCCTTACACGCATCGTGTCCCTGGTAGATCCAGGGGTTAAGATTTGCGCCTCTACCCTCCTTGCCTCCCAGCTTCCTAGTGTGTTGTCACAAAAGTTCTGTCACTGATTTTGGCAATATGTTCCCTTTTTGGAAGGACAAACCCACTGTACTAAATCCCAATACCCAAATCTCAGTTTTCAAACAATGTACAAATCCCAATTTTCGAAATTCAAAACAAAAACACCATGATCGTTCGACCTTGAGGCTCTTGACAAGGGGTTCGGCGCCGGTTCTTCATGTTTTTCCGTTTTGGTTATTGTTATTTGGAATTTGAGATTTGTTTGGAATTTGATGATTGGAATTTCGGATTTCCGCGTCTCTTGGAAATGGGTCAAATAGGGATCATTTTTCCCAAATGTCAAATTGCCATTTTTAGGGACAAAATTTATGAGACGCGGTACTAGCCCTTTTTCAAGGTTCATATTCGCAAGACCTTTGCCCCTTTGATTTTGCGCTCCTTGAGCTCGACCAGTGCCCTGTTTGCATCTGCCAGTTCGAATTCCTGGATCTCCGGTCTTATGGGAATCCTGGCTGCCAGTTCCAGAAACTCGCCCACATCTCTTCTGGCAACGTTGGCGACACTCTTTATCTCCTTTTCAAGCCATAGATGGCGGGGGTAATCCAGTTTCAGGAGGACCTCCTTGTCCGTCTCCTCCTTACGGATGGCGTTGATGATCAACCTCCCCCCGCTTTCCAGATTCTTTAGGGCCTCAACGACCGGTTTCCATACCGGTGTGGTGTCGATGATGCAATCCAGCCTTTCTCGCGACTCTTCCTCAGTGTCACCAGCCCACACCGCCCCGAGTTCCCTGGCAAAGTCTTGTTCTTTTTTGCTCCTGGCAAAGACAAAGACCCTGGACCGGGGGTAACTGTGCCTCGCCATCTTAAGGACAATATGGGCGGAGGCCCCAAATCCCGTAAGCCCCAGGCTTTTTCCATCCTCAAGCCGGCAAAGCCTGAGCGAGCGGTAGCCAATGGCACCCGCACACAGGAGGGGGGCTGCCTCCGAATCAGAGAAGACCTCCGGGATCCTGTGGGCAAAATCTTCAGGTACCACCATATACTCTGCATAACCTCCGTCGGCATCCCGGCCTGTGGCCTTAAACTCTTCACACAGGTTTTCATTACCCTGGCGGCATAACCGGCATTGGCCACAGGCCGAATATATCCACCCGACACCTACCCGCTCTCCCACCTCAAACCTGCGTGACCTGCCCCCGGTCCCTTCCACCCTTCCAACCACCTGGTGACCTAAGACAACCGGAAACCGCGGAGGTGCCGTCCTCCCTTCAATCTCATCGATCTCAGTATGGCAGACCCCACATGCTGCAACCCGGACCAAGACCTCCCTGTCTCGAGGCACAGGCCTGGGCATGTCTACCATCTGAAGGGGGTCGGGGTCTTTTACCAGCTCGGAGATTTTTTTCAAGACCATTGCCTTCATGTCTCTTCCACCCCCGCCCATTTATCAAAAAGGCATTTTTGTCCCCTAATATAACAGAAAATCCTGGAGATTTCGAGTCCCTATGTCAAAAGCAATCATACATCCACCTGAAGAAACATCTCTTGCAATAAAACTCAAAGGGGGACTTGCCCCTTCTCCGCTGTTCATGTAAGGTTTTTTAGCACTTTGGCCTTTTGAAGGCCGGGCAAAGGGGATTCCGAACCCCCATTCCCCTGTCTAAGTACGTGGAGAGGATCATCTGCCCTGCCCTGAGTCGCCTCCGGATCTTTGCCGTGGCAGACGCGTATGAAAACTGGTACGATCTTGACGAAGCAGAGGTATTGACGCTGCTGGAAGGATAATCCCTCACATGCCATACCCTCGCCGACGAATCATGATTGAGAAGCCCGGCAGCTACCGGGTCTTTCGCCTTGATGACACACCCATTGGAGATCCCCAACCCGACGAGATCCAGGTGGGTGTCAGGGCCTGTGGTGTCAATTTTGCCGACATCAGCGTCCGGCTGGGGCTATATGCCGCGGCCAGGGGGAGCTATCCCATCTGCCCTGGGCTGGAGTTTGCCGGGGTTGTCACACGCGGCGGGAGTCATATCAGTGACTACAGGCCGGGTGACAGGGTGTTCGGGGCGTGCCGTTTTGGTGCCTATACCACGGTCATCAATTCACCGCGCGAGCGTCTGTGGCGGCTCCCCGACACCTGGGATTTCAAAAAAGGCGCGGCCTTCCCCGTGGCCTATTTGACCGCCTACTATGCCCTTCACCACGTCGGACACCTGCGGGTTTGCGATAAGGTCCTGGTACATTCTGCTGCCGGGGGGGTTGGAACGGCCCTTCTTCACCTTCTCAAGATAAACGGCAACATGTCGGTGGGCGTCGTGGGCCGATCCGAAAAGGTCTCCGCAGCGGAAAAGGCCGGCGCCACCGCTGTTATTGATAAGGGCACGCAGGATCTCTGGGCCAGGGCCAGAGAACTCAGTCCTGGCGGGTATGATCTGATCCTTGACGCAAACGGCGCCTCCACCCTCAGGGACTCATACCACCATCTCGGGCCGACGGGCAGGTTGTTGATCTATGGGTTTTCATCCATGTTCTCCAGATCGGGACGAAAGAATCCTGCCAAACTGATCTGGTACTACCTCCGCACGCCCCGTTTTAGTCCATTTGATCTGACCGGGGGAAACAAGACCATTAGCGGTTTTAACCTGATCTATCTCTTTGATCGGGTGGATCTCTTTCGTAGCATCATGGATACGATCCTCAAATGGGAACAGGAAGGCGGCCTCCCCCCGATGTCTGTTACCCCATTTCCCTTTGAAGATATTGCCAGGGCCCATCAGGCCGTAGAATCAGGAGGTACGGTGGGAAAACTCGTCCTGGAAATGTAACCTCTTTTTTCAGGTTAAGGACCAAAAGCAAAGGGGCAGTCCTTCAAAACTTCAAGGCAAAACTTCAAGGCCTGCCCCTTCTACGTTTACTGCTTCTTCCCTAAAGGTCCTCTATCGCCCGTTACTTAAGGGGTGCGAGCTTGATACTGCCCTTTTTCAATAATGGTCCTTCGCCCTCGTAGAATGCCAGCATCTGCTCATCGGTCATGCCTGTCGGTCTCCACCAGTCGGCCTTTAGCAGATTGGCCTTGGCCTTTTCTATGATCTCCTTGTCTATGGGCACCCAGTGGGTCTCATAACTGATGCTGTCAGGGGTCACCACATAGATCGTGTACTGGTTCGGATAGGAAACCGCCGCGGGGTTGACAATATAGGTTATCCCGTTGATGGACTGATGCCGGAGACCAATGTGTCGATGGCCCGCCAATACAAGCTGCACTGAGGGGACATATTTCTCCAGGACTTTTCTGACACCCGGGGCATTATCCACCTGGAACTTGTCAAATCTTCCGCCAAACTCATCTTCCTTATGCCAGGGCACAAAATTGTGATGGCAGAACACAATGTTGACCTTGTCCCGATTGGCATACAGGTCCTGGTCCAACCATTCCATCTCTGCGGTGGGGATGTGACCTCCCCAATGGGTGGGTACATTACCATCCAGGCCGATGATATGGAGACCGGGGAGGGGATCTGCACTCCACCAGGCATCAGGCCCATCGAATCCGTGCCCCTGAAACGTCCAGATGACAGTGCCCTTGCTCACGGCCACGTGCGGGGCCTGATTCGGTTTGGCCTGGCCGGCTGGCGCAAAATCGTGATTACCGCATAACACATAGTACGGGACTTTTAGTTCGTCCAGGTAGGCCTTTATCAAATCCAGATTCCAGGGCTCCCCATCGAGGAGCAGATCACCTGTGATAACAACGAAATCGAGATCCGGTATCTTGTTCAAGGCCTTTACGGTCTTATCCACGATCTCGGTACTCGCAGACCCCATCTTCATGCCGTCCTTCCCATATAGCTCCATATGGGTATCGCTGATGACTGCAAATTTGGCCTTTTCGAAGGCGTAGCCGACCGAAAAGAGCAGGAGAACGATCGAAAAGGCCAACCCTAACACCAATAGTCTGTTAACCCTTCTCTTCATAGCTTCATACCTCCTTTCATCCTGTTATAGTTTTTGAAAACCTGTTACCTCCCACCTGTGCCAAATCCCAGCCTCCCACTTTAGGTGATGAGAAGGATTTGTCAAGGACTTTATTCTCCTTTTTCAGGCCTCCTGCCTTATGTAATTAGAACAAATACAAATAGTTATATACAGCTACCCCACCCCGACAGGGCCAAGAATCTCCTTTTCGTTGAGCTTTTTTTCCACCTTCAAGACAGCCCCTTTGAGCTCTGAAAAGAGAGATAGGGGCAATGTGATGCAATATGAAGTGGGTTCCTTTTTCTCACCCCTCTGCGGTGAGGAAAATACCCGGATATCTACAAAATGATATCCCCTTTTTTCCAGTAGAGAAAACCTGATCTCCTCCAGTGAATTCTTTTCAAAACGGGTCAGCACCTCCCCCTCAATAGATTCTTCCATGCCTCTCCTTTCATCCGAGTCCTGGTTATTTTTTGACCCTATCGTGGGACCCCACTTGCCTTGATTTTGTCAACTCATCCACCGCTCGCAATCCGGGCTATCGGCTGCGGGGTCGTGGCTAGAGTGAGCCGCTGATGCTTGAAAAAGGGCTTGGAAATTGATCCGCTTTTCTTGATCTTTCCATATGGACAACTTTGAAGGAGAATGATACCATTTAAAGTGGGCCGTGCCAAGGCCTTGGAAAAGGGCCCGAATGTCTAATCCAAACAGAGGAGGGAAAAGAACTGTCAAATAGAACACCTTTTGGCACGCCACGAGCGCCAAGAGGATAGGGCGGTACATTGAATTGTTAACTAAGGCAGGGAACTTTCACGAGAGGAGGTGAACGGGATAAAAAGATTTCCATTTCTTCAAATGTGACAATGTTACTAGAAAGGAGTTGAAAATGAAAAAGAGGATCTTGACTACAACAATCTTGACTGTCATTTCAACGGTGCTGCTGCTCCTGCCAGCCTTTGCGGCGCAAGCGCAAGCAGCAGACAAGATCGGCTGGGTGGGTCCTGTTTACAAGGAGTTGTCTGATAGCCTCACAAAGGGTTTTAAGGCGTACTATAAGAAGACCTATGGTAAGGACGTGGACATCACGTTTGTGCGGCCGGGCGGATGGCCGGTCTGCCTGGACAAAGTGAGACTATGGGGCGGCAAACCCGATGCCGACATCTTCTTGGGTGCAGGCGCTCCAGCGCATGAAATCGCAAAGAAAGATGGACTGATCGTCCCTTACAGGCCAAAGGATTGGGATAAGGTTCCTGAACAGTGGCACGGCATGAAGGTAAAAGATACGGATGGTTATTGGACCTGCTTCGCACCCTGGATCGTCACCAATCTATACAACGAAAAGGTTTTGAAAAAGCTAAGGCTGCCGGCGCCAAAGACGTGGAAGGATCTCAACAACCCAATTTACCGGGGGAACATCATTCACACACTACCATACGCCTCTGGCACAATGCATGAAACCGTGGAGATCCTCTTGCAGGCATTTGGACAGGAAAAGGGTTGGGCATATCTCAGGCTCTTGGCGGCACAGTTGGCCCGCTTCTCTACCGGCAGCACAGATACGACCCACATAGTGAGCCGAGGCGAAGTCCCCATAGGGATCGCGCAGCCGCAAATGAACGCGATGGTCGCACGCAGAGATGGCTATCCTGTCCGAGATTTGCTCCCTGACAAAACGATCCTGGTTCCAGAGGCAGTGGCCTTGCTGAAAGGTGCGCCCAACGAAGCGACCGGGAAGATCTTTCTGGACTGGCTATTCAGCATGGAGGGACAAAAATATGTGCTGGGGGGCGGTTACTTTCCTGCCAGGACGGACATCAAATTCTCCACCTGGGAAAAAGAAGGCGTCGGCATGGCCAAGCACGCCGCAAAGGCGCTGGGAGTGGATTCGTTCTGGGACCTGAAGGTCGGGTTTATCGAGTACAACCTGGATCTTGCTACAAAGAGATGGGACCAGGTCAATCGAACCTATGAGTACGAGATATACAGGAAGTGGGACAAGTTGAAAAGCAGTCTGTCTTTGATAGAGGAGGTTGAGGAAGAAATTAAGGCCGCAAAGGCCCAGAATGTGGACGTGACAAAAGCGGAGGCGAAAATAAAAGAGGCCAGAAAGCTCTTCGAGATAGATGGCAAGTATGCAGCGGCCCGTTTGGCTGCTTCGAAGGCACGCGCGCTGCTTGTCGAGCGTTGACGGCAACATAGAGTCAGGCCCTCACTGTCGTGGGCACCGCGCCGCGACATTGCCTCAGGTGGTGAATTCTTTCGACCGAATAGGATACTCTCCAGGCTTGATATACGGGCGAGCCGCGGCTCGCTCGTATATTCTAAGTTAGATAATATAAGGATGGTAACATCTTAGCTTTTTGAAACCCGGGCAATGGGGATTCCGAATCCCCATTCCCCTGTCCTATTGCCAATTTTGAAGAAAGCTAAACTGATACCAAGGATGTGATATGTCTCGCGGCAATACCTTTCTGGCAGCACTCCTGTGGTTGGTCATTGCCTTTCTCGTGCTTTATCCGCTGTCAATTCTGGTTCTGGAAAGCTTCAAAATCGCCGGAACCACGACTTGGGGCATAAAGAATTACCTGGGATTCTTCCAGGACGCATACTATCTCAAGACCTTTGGTAATACCCTGCTCCTGAGCACACTGGTGCTCCTGACCACCACCGTGTTCGGGGTGCCCCTGGCATACATCCTGGCGAGATACAAACATAGGGGGAAGACAGTTTTTACTGCCCTAATCCTTTTGCCGATTGTCTTGCCCGCTTTTGCCGGTGTGTTTGCATTCATCATCTTCTTCGGCAAGTATGGAACGCTGAATCTGCTTCTGACGGAAACAGGGCTGATTGAGAAACCCATAAACTTTATCTACGGGATACACGGGCTGGTATTTATTCAATCATTGCACCTGCTTCCCTTTATCGTCCTTGGTCTTTCCGCAGGTTTCACCAACATTGATCCCTCCTTTGAAGAAGCCGCCGAAGTCGAGGGAGCGAGCGGCTTTCGGAGATTCCTCACGGTCACCTTGCCTCTCTGCACCCCAACTTATCTGGCAGGCGCTGTGATCGTATTCCTGTGGCCCTTTACGGACTGGCTCACACCGCTGATTCTGGGGCAGGTGGATTTTCTCCCCTCGGTTTCGTACATCAACATTGCCTATCACTTTACTGATATGCATCGCAAGTATATGGGGATCGTGGCAGTAGTGGTATCTTCCATTGTCTGCATTACCCTCTTTTTGCTCGCCAGGTGGTGGGTCGAGAGGAAAAAGTATACGGGTCTCTCAAAAGGGACAACGTCTGAAGGGAGAGTAATCGAGCCCAGCGGGTTGATGAAATCGGGCGCGTATGTGTATATGATCTCTATTGCCATCCTCGTCCTGCTCATTCCGATCGTGCTGGGGTTAGCTGGTTTTTCCAGAAGATGGGTCTTTGAGCCGTTTCCAACCTATTGGACACTCGAAAATTTCAGCGTAATCCTTCTGGAAACCCCCGGGCTAATAAAAAATTCGTTCCTCTTCAGCGGGATAGCCCTGCTTTTCGGGATCGTCTTTGGGCTTCCAGCTGCCTATCTCATCGTCCGCACCCGTGTCCCGGGCAGAAATGTGCTTGACTTTGTGATCAGCCTGATGCTGGCCTTTCCGGGTATGGCGGTCGGCGTGAGTTATCTCCTGGCATTTTGGAAAGACATACCCTTGGCCACACACTGGATAATCATGCCGCTGGCCCTGTTCGCACGGCGACTTCCGTACTTTTTGCGGATGGCGCACTCCTCCTACCTGCAGCTGGATATTTCGCTCGAGGAGGCCTCCGAAGTATCGGGGGCGGGTAAGATCAGAACATTTATGAAGATATCTCTGCCGTTGCTGCTCAAGGGGGTGCTCGTCGGTGTGGTGATGTTTTTCATCATGGCGTTCCAGGAGATCTCTACAGCGATATTCCTCTATCGCGGAGGATGGGAGACCTTGCCCATAGGAATCTTTTTGAACTGGCACCGCGGTATGGAGTTCGGAATCGCCGCGGCCATGGCGTTTTTGATGATTGTCATCACCTTTATCCTTTTGCTGATCATAGCGAGAATCGGCGGGGGCATCCTCAAGGCCGCCTGGGGCCCTGGCGAGATGTAGGGAATCGACCCAATGGAACAATATTCAAGAGTGTGTCGGACATCGAGCGGTCACTAAAGGAGATAAGTACCATTTTAGCCGTTTGAAACCCGGGCAATAATGGGGATTCCGAACCCCATTCTCCTGACTAAGTACATGGTTTTATAAATACGGTAGCGCATCTTGAGGAACTGGATTCCAGCACCTAAACACGCTTTGAGTGAGAAATATGTCACCGAATTTATGACACGAGGCACTAAGTTCAAATCTTAAAAAAAGCTAAATTGATACGGAGATAAACTCAATGGCATTTATAGAGATCCAAAACCTGTTCAAGCGCTTTAAAAATGTTGTGGCGATTAATCACATACAGCTTGAAGTCGAAAAGGGAGAGATGTTAACACTCCTTGGCCCCAGCGGATGCGGCAAAACAACCACATTGCGCTGCATCGCCGGATTGGAAAAACCGGAGGAAGGGGACATCGTTATTGACGGCAGGCCGATGCTTTCGGAGGGATTTGTTCAGCCGTCCAAAAGGGGAATCGGCATGGTGTTCCAAAACTACGCGGTGTGGCCGCATATGAAAGTGTTCAATAATATCGTTTACGGCTTGAGATTTCAGAGGATACCCAGGCGGACTATCCAGAAGAGGGCACAAGAGGTGTTGGGGTTGGTGGGTTTGAAGGGGTTGGAAGAGAGATACCCGGCGCAACTGAGCGGCGGACAGCAGCAAAGGGTTGCCCTCGCGCGCGCCCTGGTGAGAAATCCCAAGGTGTTGCTGTTGGATGAACCGCTGAGCAACCTGGATGCCAAGCTCAGAGAAGAATTGAGATTTGAAATCAAAAACCTGGTAAGACGGATGGACATCACATCGGTTTATGTCACCCATGACCAGGCAGAGGCGATGGTTATCTCTGATCGAATCGCTGTTATGGACTCGGGAAATGTGGTGCAGATCGGCTCTGCGCAAGAGATATATGAAAGGCCCGCTAACAGATTTGTGGCCGATTTTATTGGCACCATGAACTTTATGAGCGGCGAGGTGGTCCAGATCCTCAACGGCTCTGATGCGGTTTATGTGCGTACCGATTTCAGCGAGAAGGTCCTGTGTCGGACCCCTGGCACTAAGGAAACAAAACCAGGGGAAAAGGTGTATGCATCCATACGACCTGAGGATGTGGAAGTCTTTACCGAACCCCCTCAAGGCGGGGAGAACGTCTTCAAGGGTACCGTTGCCCATAAGGCGTACCTGGGAAATTTTGTGTACTTTTTCGTGAAAGTAAATGACACCATGATCAGAGTGCAGGCCCCGCACAATGTGCCCCGCGAGGAAGGACAAGAACTCTACCTGCTTCTAGATCCGCAAAAATGCATGATCCTGGTTTAACTAACTCCTCCTCAAGAACTGAGAAGACAAAGCCTCTTTCATGGCTTGATATGGAGTTGATGCTGTCTCAAAATGCAATATTTTGATCCCTTTATTGCTGTCGAGGTTTGATACGCGAATGGGAAAGAAAGTCGGAATTATTAGCGCAGGTGCGTGGGGAACCGCGATCGGGAAAGTCCTCTCGGAGAAGGGCTTAGATGTCCATATATGGGATCATAACAAAAAGGCTGTTAATGATATCAACAAAAACCATACCAATAGCAGGTATCTTCTCGGAGTCAGGCTGCCCGCTAGTCTGAGGGCATCCGGGGATATCCAGGAAGTTGCACAAGACAAGGAATACCTCCTGATTGCGACCCCATCCATATTTGTCCGAGAGACGGTAGAAAGGATTCTGGATGTACCCGATATCAAAAATGGCCGGGCACTCATAGGTATTCTGACAAAAGGATTTATCGCGGCAGATGACAAACCATTCCTTATTACGCAACTTCTGGAAAAGATGTTGCCGCCTTCTTACAAGGATAACCTGGTTTACATCTCAGGCCCTTCTCACGCCGAAGAGGTCTCGCGGGGCAAACTGACCGGGCTTATCAGCGCATCCCTTAATGGGAAAAACTCCATTCGATTCAGGGAGATGCTCCAGGGCTCGAGCCTCATTGTATTTTCGTCTTTTGATGTCATCGGGGTAGAGGTGTGCGCAGCGGTGAAAAATGTTATTGCCATTGGCTGCGGCATGTTTGACGCCTTAAAAGAACTCTCCGATATGTTTGGTGATAATACGGAATCGCTTCTAATCGCTGCCGGTCTAAATGAGATCCAGCTCATCGGCCAGACCCTCGGGTCCACCCATCCGGAGACCTTCACCTTTATCGCCGGCGTGGGAGACCTCGACGTTACGTGCAGAAGCAGATACGGCAGAAACCGGCGTTTTGGAAAAGAGATCATCCTGGGCCGGATTACAGACCGTTATAGGGACCTGGATGATCTGATAAGAAACATATCGAAGATCGGCTATCTTCCGGAAGGGGTGATGGCGGCGAAATATGTCAGACAGATCTCGATAAGACACAGCCTCCGTCTGCCCATCTGCGATGCAGTCTATGAGATCTTGAATGATAAGGTCGAACCCTTTGATGCTGTCAACAACATGCTCGACAGAATCAGCGGGAATACAAGGATCACATGAATTCGGTCTTGTCCAAAATCTCGGATTCTTGTCCTTGAAATGGCCCCTAGGGCTCGTGCACTAAGAACTCCGTGCTGATAAAGAAAAGATTCCCCTGGAAAGCCTTGGCCTCGCCGTCAAAGAGGAATTGGGGAAATAGCTGCCCTTCGAAGCCGATAACGGCTATGGCCTTTTTTAGGAAATCGCTCCGGGCTTGCAGACCTGGATGCAAAGACCGCACTGCACGCAGGTGAGTTCATCCACGTGAACCTTCTCACTTTCGGCGGAATAGACCAGGGCGGGGCATCCAAAATCATTGATGCAGATCATGCAACCCTGGCATTTCTCCTCATCGACCTTCACCTTCCTGGTCTCGTAAAAGGTCTCCCCCTGGCGGGAAGCGCGCAAATAGCAGGGCTTTGAAGCGATGACCAGGCTGACGCCCTCCTCATCGACCGCCTCGATCAGGACCTCGTAGCTGGTCTTGAGGTCAACGGGATCGATGGTGTAGACCTTGATTCCCAGCGACTCGCCCAGCCTCTCGAGGTTGACCCGCGGGGCCTCGGCCCCGTAAAGATCGACACCGCTGCCGGCATGGGGTTGAAAGCCGGTCATGGCTGTGGTCCGGTTGTCGCCCAGGACAATGACCTGGCTGCTGCCCTGGTAGGAGGCGTTTATCAGCCCGGGCAGACCCAGGTGGAAGAGGGTGCTGTCGCCCATCATGGAGATAACCGGTCGGCCTACGCCTGCGTAATGAGCGCCGGTGGCCATGGGCACCGAGGAGCCCATGCAATAAATGGTCGACTGCAGCTCCATGGGCTTGAACGAGCCGGCATCGTGGCAACCGATGTCGCCAAAGACGATCGCCTTTTTCTTCCTGGCCACTCGCTTGAGGTTGTAAAGCAAGGCCCGGTGGGCGCACCCCACACACTGGGTCCGGGTCCTCACCGGGATATCGATGTCCAGTTGAGGCGGGTTGAACTCTTGCTTGAGGCGCAGGGCCGGGTCAAACTTCCTGACCGCCCGGGTGACCATGGGTATGGTCAGCTCACCGTCAGAGGCATAGAAACCGGACCGGCCCAGGACCTCGATCCGGACACCATTGTCCAGGGCCAGTTGCTTGATCAGGTTCTCGGTCACCGGTTCGATCTCCTCAAAGATCAGGACCCTGGTCTTGTCTTTGATGAAATCGAGGACCATCTCCTGGGGGATGGGCAGGGTCCCCAGCTTGAGGATGGGAAAGTCCCTGGCAAAGTTCCCGGCCGCTTCCTTGATATAGGTGTAACCGATGCCGCAGCCGATCAGCCCCAGATTGCCTTCGCCCTCTTCAACCCAGTTGTAGGGGCTTTCTTCAAAGAGTTGGGTCAACTCGGCATACTTCTGGTTGAGCCATCGGTGACGGGCCTGGGGCCGTTTGATGCCGCCCAGTTCGCGGACCTCGACAGCGCTCATGATATAGCGGTCGCGGTTGTCGATCCACTCGGCCTTGGGGAAGGTGCTGCCATCATAGTCCTTATAGTCGATTACCGACCGGCTGTGGCAGACCCGCATCACCGGTCTGAGGACAAAACAGAGCTGGGTCTCTTCGGACAGCCTGTAGGCGTCCTTTATCATGGCCTTGGCCTCGACGGCACTGCTCGGGTCAAAGACCGGCAGGCCCGCATAGGTGTGGACCAGGATGCGGCTGTCTTCCTCATTCTGGGATGACAGCCCGCCCGGATCGTCTGCCGAGACCAGGACCATCCCGGCGTTGATGCCGGTGAAGTTGAGGTGCATGATCACGTCCGTGGCCACGTTGGTGCCGTTGTGCTTCATCACCGCCAGCGACCGGACACCGGTGAGCGATGCGCCGAGGGCCACTTCCAGGGCGACCTTTTCGTTGCAAGACCATTCGGCGTGAACACCGGGGTACGCCACAAATCCTTCCAGGATCTCAGTGGCCGGGGTCCCAGGATAACCCGCCACGACCTTTACCCCGGACTCGACGGCCCCCCGGGTTATGGCATAATTGCCCATGACATATTTCTTTTCGCCCAATGTAGCACTCCTCAAATGTTATTCATTCCCTTTTTCCGGCCCTAAGTATAGGGCGATTTCTCAAAGGGTGTCAATGACAGAAATAGACCACCATGTTGAAGGACAAAGGAACATCGTTTCTTTGTTGACAAGCAGGTTCGAAATGGGTATTTGAAATCCACGCGATGTGAACCCGGCGCTCTGCACCATGTCCTCATCCGAAGAATCGAAAAGAGGGGATTTTCGAGAGCAAATTTGTCGAAAGGACACTGAAGCAGGCTGACGGGGCCTTTCTGGACCCGCTTGAACTTTAAACGAGCCAACATTGAAATAATGCATGCATTCACACGCTGGAGTCTGACTAGCGTCGAGGCCGTTTTGTGTCTTCGTAATCATCTGAAGGTTATCAAGTAAGGAACTTTACAAATGGATCTTGATACCATAGGCCAAAAACTGTTACCCAAAATCGTCCTAAGAGAGCCACACGCTAGTTTTTTGTCTCATAAATTCTGTCACAAGAAATGGCAATTTGACATTCACA
>CAZXCQ010000101.1:0-19213 GCA_964639275.1 uncultured Desulfobacteraceae bacterium
AAGTAACCGTTCACGGGTTCAAAGGTTCAGAGGTTCAAGGTTGCGTTTTTGTCCCCGGATTCCATTTCGGACGCGTATTCCGGCGAGAAGCGCCCGGATTTGGCGGTGCTAACCTGAAAATTGGCAGCACATTGGCAAGCATGTGGCAAAACCAGCTGGTTTTACGAGCACTTCGGTTCTTCAATTTTGTCCTTGTCCCTAACCCTGAACGGTGAACCCTGAACCTGTGAACGGTTACCAACTTCACAGATTTGAGAGGTTATTTTTTGCGCAAGCCCTAAATGGAGCGTCCCAATACGCCGCCCTCGTAAATGGCGGCCTTGGCGCTTCTTGGCTCCAGGCAGTCTCCGATCTGATGGACCTCATAGCCCAGGGATTTGATCTGGTCAAAAAGCATGTTATCGGGGTGTGATCCAGTGGCGATGACAACCCTCTCCGCCTCCACCTCAACCTCCTGACCATCCCGGTTGAGAACAACTACCCTATCGTCTTCGACCCTCAAGAGTTGGCACCCGGTCATGATCTCCGCATTGTACTCTTCAAGCTTTCTCAAAAGGATCTTTCTTGTCATGCTTTCGAGTCGTTTCCCAAGTTCAGGAAGCACCTCCAAAATTGTCACATGACACCCGTTTTCAAGGAGATGAAGGGCGACTTCGGATCCGGTTGCCCCTCCGCCTACCACGACCACCTTCTTCTCCACTGTCTGCTCTCCATCCAATACCTCTGTAAAAGGGACAACAATCTTTCTTTCAATCCCATCAACAGGGGGAATGGAAGGTATAGAGCCGGTTGCCAGAATCACCACATCCGGATCATAGGTCTTGATCGTCTCCACCGTTACCTCGTGGTTGAAGTGGCATTTGACCCCAAATCTCTCGAGCTGTCTTTTCTGAAATCTGATGAGGCTCAGCAGTTCCTTCTTGTAACTGGTAACACTTCCCAATACGAGCTGCCCGCCAAGGACCCCTGCCTTTTCAAAGAGAGACACATCATGCCCCCTCTTTGCTGCCACCCATGCCACATTCAACCCGCCCGGACCGCCCCCGATCACCATGACCCTTTTGGGGGTTTTGGCCGGGTGGAATGCCATCTCCTTTTCCCTGCCCAGGGCCGGGTTGACCAAACACTCAACGCGCCCCCTTCGGAAGATCGATTCCATACAGGTGTTGCAGGCGATACAGATCCGAATGTCCTCCGTACGTCCCTCCATGGCCTTGATAGGCATTTCAGGGTCTGCCAAAAGCCCCCTGCCGATACAGACCAGGTCTGCCTTCCCCGTTTTAATGATCTCATTAGCGACAAGGGGATCATTGATCCTCCCCACCGCCATTACAGGGACATCAAATGCCTGTTTGATCCTTTGAGCCGATTCAGCAAGGCACGCCTTTTCCATAAACATGGGTTGGCATATCCATTCGGGCGTGGCGTCATTGCCAGCTGACACCTGGATCACGTCAACGCCCTTGTCCAGGATGATTCTCAGGATCTCGATACTCTCGTCAACAGTCAGGCCGTCCTTTACAAATTCCTGGGCGCTTATCTTAAAAGACAATGGGAAGTCCTTCCCGATCCTGTTCCTCACCTCGGTCACAATCTCGGAGGCAAACCGGGTCCTTCCCATGACATCTCCACCATATTCGTCCTCACGGATATTGGAAAACCTTGAAAGAAACTGGTTGATCAAATATCCATGGGCCCCGTGGATCTCTATGAGTTCAAAGCCGGCCTCAACCGCCCTGTCGGCAGCATCCCCAAATTTCTTGACCAACTCATGAATGCCATCACGGGTAAGAGGTTCCACATCTCCGCGTATAGCGGGGCAGGGGAGAGGGGAGGGGGCCAGGGGCTTCCGTCCGATGACCTTGGCAGATGTCTGTCTGCCCCCGTGATGGATCTGGACAGCAGCGACCGAGCCTTCCGCCTTCATTGCCTGGGCTATCTTTGAAAGGCCATCAGTGAACCGATCATTGTAGATCCTGGCTTGATGAGGGGAGACAATGCCCTCCTCGGACACCGCGCATGCCTCCACAATGACCATGGCGGGTCCGCCAGCCGCCCGCAACCTGTAGTGTTCGATAGTCTTATCGGTTATGGAGCCGTCGTCCTCTATCAGGAAGGAGGCGAGGCCCGGCATTACAATTCTGTTCTTGAGTTCGCAGTCTTTGATCTTGAATGGGGAAAATAGGTCCTTCACAGAGTTTTCTCCTACGGGGTATGCTTCTTCATTTATTAGCAATAACCTGTCCTCGATCCCCACCTGAAAGGCGGGGAAACCTAATCGCACAGCTCGAGTCTATTGCGGCCGAGGGCGTGCATCAGGGAAAGGAATATAGAAATACGGTCAAGTTTGTCAAACAAAAAGTCCGGGCCTCTCTTAAATGAGAATAGCGGCGCAATTTCATTGACCCCAAAAAGAGGTTTCTGATATCATTTATTGATTAATATATGTTGGGCGCTCAGTGTAATCGCACAGGCCGAGAAAATTGTGTTTAAGAGGTATCCATACAGGGGAGTAGATCATGAATGTTTACTTGGTGCAGCATGGAAGACCCGTGCCAGAAGAGGAAAACCCGGATAGACCCCTTTCAAGCCAAGGAAGAAAGGATGTGGAAAGGACAGCCACCTTTCTAAAACAGAACGGGGTGAAGGTGCAAGCAGTCTTCCACAGCGGCAAGACAAGGGCCCGGGAGACCGCTGAGATCATCGCCTCCAGGCTCCAGCCGAACAAAGAAACCCTAGAAAAAAAGGGGCTTTCCCCCCTTGATGATGTAAGGGAGATCGCCCATGAGATCGAGAACAGCCAGAGTGATCTCATGATCGTAGGTCATCTTCCCCATCTGGCAAAACTCGCATCCTTCTTGATCACTGGCAACGAATCTATATGGCCGGCAGGCTTTCAGCAGGGCGGTGTGCTGTGCATACGGCGGGCCGAGGCGGAAAAGGGTTGGGTTGTGGCCTGGATGGTGGTGCCGGAGATCCTTTCGTAAGGAGGGCCGGGGCCTTGCCCAGATTACACAGTTTTTTAGGCTTTCTCGCGCTGGCGCTTTTGGCCTGGCTTTTTTCCGAGAAGCGAAGAGACGTCAGCATCAGGACCCTTGTTACGGGCCTGGGCCTTCAAATAGTTTTGGCCCTGCTCCTCCTGAAACTCCCTGGCTCGCAGCAGGCCTTTCTCTGGTTGAACAAGGCGGTCCAGGCATTGGAAGACTCAACAAGGGCAGGGACCGGATTTGTCTTTGGATACCTGGGGGGTGGAGCGCTTCCATTTGCTGAAAAGATACCTGGTGCCAGTTACATATTGGCCTTTCGGGGGCTCCCGCTTGTACTGGTGATCAGTGCCCTTTCTTCCCTCCTCTTTTACTGGAGAGTGATTCCCATAATTGTCAGAGGCTTTTCGTGGGTCCTGAGGAGAGCCATGGGTATTGGCGGGGTTGAAGGCTTGGGCACGGCGGCCAACGTCTTTGTGGGTATGGTAGAAGCCCCCCTTCTTGTGAGACCCTATCTCATCAGGATCTCCAGGAGCGAGCTCTTTACCATTATGACATCTGGGATGGCCACCATTGCCGGGACGGTGATGGTTCTCTATGCTGCGATACTGAGTAAGGTAATCCCGGGGGTCATGGGGCATCTCCTGATCGCATCTATCATCAGCGCCCCGGCGGCAGTGACCGTGTCCAAACTGATGGTCCCGGAGACAGGCGATCCATCGGCAGGAGAGGTGGCAATGCCCAGTGAAGCGAACAGTTCCATGGATGCCATTACCCGGGGCACCCTTGGCGGGGTCAGACTCCTTATCAATATCATCGCCATGCTGGTGGTCTTTGTGGCCCTTGTCTACCTCCTCAATCTTGTCTTGGGCATACTGCCAGACTTTTTTGGCAATCCCATCACCTTTCAAAGGTTGGTGGGTTACATAATGGCGCCTGTCACATGGATAATGGGTATCCCCTGGTCTGAGGCCTTGATCACCGGCGAGCTCATGGGGACAAAGACCGTCCTGAACGAATTGTTGGCATACCTCAAGCTGGCATCACTCCCGGAAGGCATCTTGACCGAGAGAAGCCGTCTGATCATTATCTACGCCATGTGCGGTTTTGCCAATTTTGGTTCTCTCGGGATCATGATCGGCGGCCTGGGGGCGATGGCCAGGGAGAGGAGGGATGAAATCGTAAGTCTAGGGATAAAGTCGATTGTGGGAGGAACCATTGCCACCTGCATGACAGGCGCCCTGGTGGGATTTATTTACTGATCGATCACCTCGGATAATGGTCGGATGGCATCCTGGTGCCCGCCAATCGCTATAAAGTCCTTCAGTGTGATAGTATACTCTACCGGTACCACCACCGCCGGCGTTGGAACCCAGTAGAAGGAGCCCGGTTTTACCTGCTCCACATCCACAACAAAGGTAATCCCCCCGCCTGGCATGATGAAGGCGGGTGCACCGCCGACCGTCAGTTTTGCCTTTCTTTCTTTGATAGCCTCAGTTAATTTTAGCGGTCTCTTGGTAATCCCCGCCCGGGAAGCCCCTCCTGCACCGCCCACGAACATGGCTGAGACCCGGGAGGATTCACAACTGGAAGAGATCTCCTCTATTGCCCCGAGCGCCTCAGCGCTGGGGCTGATCTCAATAAACTCGCCATTCTCAAAGCGAAAAAAGTCATAGAATTCTCCAGTGGGTTCGGTTACGAGAAGGGTCAACCCGGGACGAACCTTGCTCTTCTCCATATCAATGATCTCAAGCGGGTTGATGATATTGGTTCCCCCAATACCATTGCCTTTTATGCCAAAGTATCGTCCAGGAGTGGATTTCTGATAGTTGAGCACGATACCTGATGGTATGGCATTGAAGTAGCGTCCGGAAGCGTGTTCTGAGAAAAGGGAGGTGAGCTGATGATCCAGGACGATCACCTCGTCTGCTGCCTTCGCAAAAAAAGACGCGAAAAGCCCTGCGGTCCCACTGCCACACCCAACGGCTATCTTTCCGGAAATAACACCGTTGATAACAGGAGGTCGGGCGACCTGAATCTCGAGCTTTGCTCCCCCTTTAACTGCCAGGGAAACCCGTTTTTGGTTGGCGATATCAGTCACAACTTTGACGGACAATATACCGTTTTCTCCTCCCGTCGCACGCAGCCCACCAAGGGCGAGAACGGTAGCACTGTACTCTTCGGTGGTCACCATCCCAATACGCCGTTTCCGGTAGGTCACATCAGAGCCTTCATTGCCGATAAAAGAGTCGCTGTCTATCTTTACTTTAATCCCGTTTACCGTGAGTGGGCATTCGGTCACACAGGTAATCACATCCACACCATCCACCTTTTCATGGACGATGTAGGGCGCAGGCCGGCTATCCGGAGACGTGGTACCCGCGCCGATGCCGGTAATGAGTGGTTGTGTGATTGCAGGGTCGTATTCCTTTGGGATAACATCGGTGACGTCACGGTAGGGTACAATCGGGGTATTTCGGACAAGCTCTTTGCCATTGTTCATATAACGGAGACAAGCCCCTGTGTTTCCGGGTCTGATCTCACAGCGTATCGGACAGTAGCTGCAGATCATTGCCCCCGTGCCAGGAATCACCTCGCGGGCCAGGGCATTTTCAGGGCAGACCTTTGTGCAGGCACCGCAGTTGACACAATTCTCGTTTGTTTCTGCCTTCTTTTTTATTACCCGGATGGCCTCCACCTGGCAGACAACTTCACAGGTTTTGCACCCGGTACATTTTTCCATATCGATCTGAATCATAATGTAACATCTCAAAAAAGCCTCTTCCTAAATCCCCAGATAGGCCTCTCTGATTTCGGCCGAATTCTTTATTTCATCCGGCGGGCCTTCAGCCTTTATCTGACCTTCATGCATGATGTAAACATAGTTCGCGGCATTGAGTGAGGCCTCGGCGTTTTGTTCGACCAGAAGTATGGTTAAACCAACTTCATCCTGCAATCTTTTGATCGTCTCAAAAACCTCTTCAACCAGCTTCGGCGCCAAACCCTGACTCGGCTCATCAAGCATGATGAGTTTTGGCCTTGTCATCAATGCGCGAGCGATGGTCAGCATCTGCTGTTCTCCGCCGCTCAATGAACCGGCCTTTTGCCTGGCCCTTACTTTGATGACAGGGAAGAGGGAATAAACGAGCTCAAGGGAATCGTCCATGTTTTTGAGGGCCTCCTTTGGGTAGGCCCCCATAATCAAATTTTCTTGAACGCTCATCCCGCCAAACAGGTGCTTGCCCTCGGGCACAAGCACGATCCCCAGTTCTACTTTCTTGTGCGTCTTTAAATGGGTGATCTCCTCATTTTCGTAAATGATCTTTCCCGCCCGGGGCTCGATCAAACCAAAGACCGTCCCGAGGAACGTTGTCTTCCCCACCCCGTTAGGCCCGAGCAAGGAGGTTATTGATCCCCTTTGGAGTTCCAGACTGGGTCCCCACAATACCTGCATCGGTCCATATCCGGATTCTATATTCTCAACCTTCAGCATCTTCCTCCCCCCCAACCGCACGTCCAAGGTATACATCGATAACCTTTGGATCATCTAAGGCCTCAGCCGTTGGGGCATCAACCAGCTTCCTCCCCTGGTGCATCACCATGACCCTCTCGGCAAATCCAACCACCGCTCGCATAATATGTTCAACCATGGCCACAATGGTTATATTCTCCTCCTCTTTTATCTTTTTGAGAAAGGCAATCATCTCATCAATGTCCCTGGGATGCATTCCCGCCAGTGCCTCATCCAGGAGGAGGAGCTTGGGGCTCATTGCAAGGGCACGACCGATCTCCATTAACTTCTTTTCCACCGAGGTCAGAGATCCCGCCGCGTGATCCCGGTGGGGGGTAAGTCCCACGAGTTCAATATAGCGATCGGCTATTTCCAGAGATTCGTCCACGCTGACTTTGCCGCTGAGGGTGCCGAACATCGCCCCCACAGCCACATTTTCCCGTACGCTGGCCGAACTAAACGGCCTTGGAATCTGAAAGGTTCTCCCGATCCCAATGGGGGCTCTCTTATATGGCGGCAGACGGGTGATATCATTTTCCTCAAAGATGATCCTCCCCTCATCGGGTATGTAAACGCCGCTAATGACGTTGTAGAGGGTGGTCTTTCCGCTGCCGTTAGGGCCCACGATGCCAATGGATTCCCCAGGTTCGACTTCAAGGCTCATATTATTAACCGCAACCAGACCACCAAACCGCTTTGTTACCTTTTCAAGTCTTAATAAACCCATATGTCCCCTCAGAGAATATAGCGTTCCAACGCAGTGCCCTTGGCCTTTCGCTTCACCATGCCGATGACTCCCTCGGGAAATGCCACGATGACAAAAAGGATGATCGGCGCGAAGATGAGGAGCTGAAACCCCGGTATGATGACGGCAAGCCAGTATTTGGAGAGTCCATACATGAGCCCTCCCACAATAGGACCAAGGAGGGTTCCAGCCCCGCCCAGAAGAACGATAATGATAGCCTCAATGGTATAGTGTATCTCAAAGGCATCGGGCGGAAATACATACGTCACCTTCAGTGCCCATGCGGTGGCCCCGAGCAGTCCGGCAAGTGAGGCGCTGGTGATAAAGGCCATGATTTTATATCTGGTCACATTGATCCCCATCACCTTGGCGGCATCCTCATCCTCTCGCAAGGCAGTCAAGGCATACCCAATCTTGGCCCTCATATAATAGGTAGTGATGAAGGCGGCGACAACGGCTATGGCAAACACCATGACATCGGCCCAGTAGGTGGAAAGCGCGCTGGCTGTCGCTTTCCCGAAGGCCCTCTTCATGTGCCCTGAAAAGATGATTCCCTCCGAGCCCCCCCATATCTTCGCCCCCTCAATGAGGTATCGAAATCCCTCATTTACGCCGATGGTGGCGATGGCAAAATAGGCCCCTCTGAGCCTCAAGGCCACCGCGCCCACTGCCAGGGACAGCAGACCTCCCATAACCATAGCAAGGATCAGGCCGATGGCAATGACTCCCAGACCTGCAACGTGGGAAAAGCGAGAAATGCTCAGGGCCATCCCGTAGGTGCCAAGACCAAGGAAGGCCACATAGCCAAAATCCACGTACCCCGTCATGCCCATGAAGATATTAAAGACCTGTCCCAGCGCGCAGTAGAAGGCGATCATGGCCATGAGCTGCCACATCCCCACCACATTGTTGGCGATCAGAAACAGGATAACATAGGCTATTAATACCGGAATCAGCGGATAGTATTTCCCTGTTTGAGCTCTCATCTTTCCCCCCAGAGTCCTGTAGGCCTAATCAGGAGTATGATTAACAGTATCGCAAAGGACAGAAATCGCGTCAGGGCAAAGGGAACTACCCCTGGGATGAGGGCAAAGAGGGTATATGAACCATTCTCAATGAGACCAAAAATTACTCCCGCGAAAAAGGCGCCATAAGGAGATCCAAGCCCCCCCAATACTGCGATCACAAAGGCCTTCAAGGTATACGGACCTCCCATGTAAGGGTTAATCCCAACGGGTATGAACATGGTCAGCAAGGTGCCGCTCGCAACGGTTAGCCCGATTCCTATGGCAAAAGTCATCGCATAAACCCTATCAACATTCACCCCGCATACCCGTGCACCCTCGCTATCCTCAACAACGCTCCTCACTGCCGTCCCGGCCCTCGTCTTTCTAAACCAGATGTAAAGGAGTATGGCAATCGCCACGCTGCCGACAAAGGCGTAGACCTTGCTCATGGGGAGGACAGTCATGGGTAGCGTCAACTTTCCAACAACCCAGTTATAGCCCCGAAACTCAGTACTGGCGATTATCTTGAAGATCTCCTCGAGGAGAACCCCCATTGCAAAGGTGGCCAGCAGCGAGGCCAGCTCCGGGGCCTTGATTAATCTCCGCAGCGAGGTGTAGAAAAAGAGAAACCCAAGCGCCATGCCCACAACCAGGCCCACCGGGATGGCGATTATCGGGATCAACCCCAATGCGCTGAACATCCACAGCGTGATATAGGCCCCCACCATGATAAAGGCCCCATGCCCAACATTGACCACACGCAAGACGCCGAAGATCAGGCAGAGCCCCATAGTCGCCATACCATAAACCCCGCCGAGCACAAGCCCCTGAATCAAATTACCCGCCAACTGTTGTCCGATCATAATCTGCCCGCCCTCAATAGGCGCTACCGGTCTTATAGCGCATTTGCGAAAAGACAAAAAAAGTCTCCCCCGCGACTCTCAAAAGCCGAGGAGGAGAAATTCCGTGTTATTTATTTCGGAATAGCCTTTATCCCTTTGGCCCGCTCCGCGAACGTGGGCATGGGAAAACAAAGCTTCCCAACCGCAGCGGCTGGAGGCCACACGATGATCTTCTTGCCGTCCTGCCACTGGACTGTCACCATGGAATGGGCGGTCTGAAGGCCCGTTTTCGGTTCAATCTTGAAGTCCCCAAAGAAGGTCATGAGGTGGAGCTTATTAAAGACCTCTCTGACCTTATCCGAATCGACACTGTTGGCCACCTCCACTGCCTTCGCATATACCAACGGTACCACGCCACCCCCGGCGGCATGATAATCCGGGTCTTCGCCCCCCGAGAACCCCTTAGCGAACTCGATCCATTGTTCATTGGTGGGTCCAAACCACTCGATGCCGGCCTTCTTCGCTGCTTCCGGGCTGTACTTCGCTCCGAATTCCCACTGGGCCGGACCACAGACCCCTTCTGCCTTGGGGCCCAATGCCTTATAAAAGGCGGGAAGCGTGGCGGCGACCATGAGCGAGAAGACCTCTACATTGATATCCAGGTCCGCCAGCTGGCGGGCCATGAGCTGACCATCCGGGAAATGCCCCCCGCCAACGATAAACTCCGGCTTGGTTGCCTTCATGTCCGAGAGGAGCGGGGTCATGTCAGTCACGTTTCCGGGATAAGTTCGGTTGAAGACGATGTCAAACCCCAGTTCCTTGGCCTTCGCTGCCGCTCCCAGGAGAACACTCCGGGCAAACTCACTGTCCTCAAAAACAAAGGCGAGTCTCTTTCCTTTGGGGGCGTAATGCCGAATCATTTCTAAGGCCCCGGTCTGGTAATCGCTCCCAGGTGAGATTGCACAGATTGCATATTCATATCCCTGCTGAAAGATTCGATTGCTGGCGCCCATATACGAGAGATAGATCTTTCCAAATTTTTCAGCCACCGGCGCCCCGGTAAGGGTCAATCCTGAGCTGTACGCGCCGATAATGGCATTGGCTTTGTCAACGGTGACCAACCGCTCTATCAGGCTTGTTACCCCTTCTTTTCTGGATTCACAATCATAGGCGATGTAATCAATCGGGACCTTCTTGCCCCCAATATTGACTCCTCCCTTGACCTCGTTAATCCATTTGAGACTTGCCTTTATGCCCCAAGAGCCCTGGGCCCCACTCTTGGCGTACTTTCCTGAAAGACAGGCGGGGTGACCCAGCACTATCTTATCGGCCGCCGACGCGGATTCCGCCGTCAGGAGAAGTCCTATTACAGCCACAAAACACACAATTCCGGTTAAACACTTGTTCCTCATGATACCCTCCTTGTTATTAGGTTTTGTTCCACTCTCAAGAATTCCCCCTGCTTCTTCAATCATCACCCCCTTTCCCCAAAACCTCTCTCCATATTAGTGTCTGAACGGAAACCCCTCCTCCCTTGGCGGGAGGGCGCCGGGGAGGGGAAAACAAGAGCTTTTCGGTCAGCCACTAATTATTGAGATGTTACAGCTAAACTAATATGAATATCGAATACTGAACAAGGAACCGCAGAATAACCAACTGAGACAGGGGAATCTCCATTGCCCGGGTCTTACAAAGCTATAGCTATCCCCAAAGGTCCTCGATTATCTCTTCAAGGCCCACTCTCCTTAGCGTACTCCGCCAGGGTTTGCCCATCTTCTCATCCCACCCCATCAGCCGGTAGTATTCATTGACCATGCCCCTCAAGTAGGGGGCTATCGGCCGACCCGCAAATGGCCCGTCCTTCTGCCCCTCGATGAGCCTCTTTGAGACATTGTAGTCATCTTCCGGCGTCAGCCCGTGTCTTACGGCAAAAGCGCGTTCATAATTGAGCATCCTTTCTCCAAACTGAAGCAGCTCTTCCCGTCTAAAATCCCAACCCGTCACCGCAGAAATCATGGTGGTTGCCAATTCGAGACCCTGGGGATTTCCCCAGGTACTGAACCAGCAAACACCGGTGCTATCGTTGGCAAACTTGGTTATTCCCGTCTTTCTGACCTCCAAAGGCTTGCCTCTCGGTTCTAGCCCGGGTGTTCTTTCAGGATATCCGGAGTCCGGGTCGGGCCGGGTCAAATCAGCGCCAGGTGCCGGCCATCCTGAGCCATACCCGACAATCTGTCCCAACAGCACTCCCCACCCGCGTCTCCAGTCGTGAAGGTTCATGCCCGACCCCTTGATATGAACGGAAAAAGACGGGGCATCACCACCGATAATTTCGGCGGCGGCCTTGGGCCCACGGGCCAGGATGTCACCAAAACCGTCTCGTGCCACGTATCTTCTCACCATCTTTTCGACAGCTTCAACATCCCCCCACTTCAACTCGATCCCGTCAGTGTCCTCCTTGGTGATAAGCCCCTTCTGATAGGCCTCGAATGCCATAGCCAGCGTACAGCCCGCGGTGCTCGCCTCTATCCCCAGCCGATCAAAAAGGTCTGTGAGATAAAATACGTCACCGAGATCGGATATCCCAAGTATGGATGAGGCGCCCTCCACGTTTTCGCCACCCCCACAGAGCGAAGCCACGTAGCCTTTGCGAGGACCTTCGAGGATCTCCAAGTCGTAGCTGCAGGCAGTGGGACATCGATAACACGGCCTAGGGGTTATTTTTTGCTTTGACCACCTATCACCGTATCCTTCCATTATGGTCGTCTGTAAATTGCGGACGCAAAGACCGTAGATAGACTTTATCCCCTTATAGTCTCCTCTCGGAACGCCCCCGCGCCCTAAGCGGGACCATGGGGAATCCGGCCCGTAGTCAAGTGAGCCTCGCCATCTCTTGGCCACCTCCCGTGCCAGATCTTTATCGGCAACGGGGACTTCTTTGGTGCCATACACCGCAATGGCCTTTAGTCTCTTTGAGCCCATCACCACGCCTGGGCCCCCATGGGCCATGGAATGGTTATAGTCGTTCTCAATGAGAGCGCCGGCACACAGATTCTCTCCAGCCGGTCCAATAGCGGCCACACTGGCTTTGGGTTCCCTTAGTTCGCTCTTGATCAAGTCTTCTGTCTCATGGGTGTCCCTGCCCCAAAACTTACCCGCGTCTTTGATCTCAGTCTTGCCCTCATGAATCCAGAGAAATACCGGTTTTTCGGACTTGCCGGTCACGATCAAACCGTCATAACCGGCAAACTTGAGATTGGCACCAAAGAAGCCATGGGTATGGGAACGACCAGCGGTAAACTCAGTATCCGGATTTTTGGTAACAAGCGTCAGGTTGGTTGCTCCCGGTGCGTCTGTACCCGTGAGTGGACCGGTCAAAAAAATCAAGGGATTCTCAGAATCAAGAGCCCATGTTCCTGGAGGGCATCTTTGATAAAGCCAGTGGAGCCCTAGACCAAAACAACCCAAGTATTTCCTTAGTGTTTCCTCCGGTGGGAGTTCCTTTTCTAGGATCTTTCCTGTTGAAAGATCTACTTCAAGTATCTTACCCATATAGCCGCCGATCACGAGTCTATTCCTCCTTTTACGACTTCACTGCCCCACAGATATTCCGGCTGCCTTGGGTCATTCACGACATAAACCGCTAGGGGTCACGTCAGAAAAGCTTACCGGCGCCTCGCCACAGATGTTGAGTACCCGAAGGGTATTTAAGAGAGCTGTTAAAAGGCCGTGAAATTTCTATTGTGTTTTCTGGAAACAAATGCCGGGTTCAGAACGAAGAATCGGATAAAGTCAGACAATGACTCATTCCTCATTTTGCTGGTTGATGCGAGCATAAACCCGGTCAAAGAACTTAATGAGGAATCCGGGTTCATTTTCTGCATATTTTCTTTAATTTCGATGAGATGAAAGGGCTTGAGTCGTTAGAATTTCTTTTCGGAGAAGGACTATAGGAAAATTCCCGTTATGAGTCAAGGAGAAAAGTTGAGTTGACAAAAACCTCAGCAGAATCCGACACCTCCTCCGGGTCCTTGAGAAGTTGCGTAAGACTCATCTTAATCTTATCGATCATCAATTGGCGTCGTAACAACAATAAACGTAAGGTCTGTCAGGCCGGTGTTATGGATCGCGTGGGTGACGCGCGGAGGGATAAATATGATGTCATGTTTGCGGACAACCTGGCGTCTTCCGTCTATCTCCATCAAGCCCTCGCCGTCAAGCACATGGTAGACCTGCTCCTGAACCTTGTGAACATGCGGCTCCACATAGGCCTTGGGTTGGTAGCAGGAGATCCGGTAGTCTACCAGGTGCGAACCCGCGGTTTCCGGACGGACCAGCGGTTTTGAGAGTGCCCCGCCAAAGTGGCCGGGAAACTCCTCCCACGGCACCTCCACAACGTTTCGAATAACAGGTTTCTCTTTTTTCGGATCTTTCACGTTTTCCCCTCCTTCACATCAAGAATCATTCGCAATCTCTCAAATTCTGGAGCCCCGCCTTCGCGGGGGTGACGGAATCGCCATTTCCCCGGTTTCAAAAAGCTAAAGTGCTACCGATCGGTCAGCTTTTCTTGCAGCGTGCTTTGCGATCATATATCCGAAGGTCATGGCAAGCCCCAACTGGGCACCCGCACCGGGATATTCCCCCCCCATCACCGAATGCATGTCGTTCCCACAGGTGTACAAACCCGTGATCGGTTGATCAGAGCCGTCACACACCTGGCCATTAACGTTCGAGCGCAGCCCCAAACTGGTTCCCAACGGCGTTGGGACCACCGCAACCGAAAAAAATGGCGGTTTTCTAATCGGTCCAAGACAGGGGTTCGGTCGATGCGTGGGATCTCCGTTTGATAGGTCGTAAGGGTTACCACCTTTGCCAAAATCTTTGTCGATGCCGGTCCTGGCGTAATCGTTGTGGTTGTTGATCGTTGAAACCAGCCCATACCCATCGACACCGATCTTTTCCGCAAGTTCTTCCACCGTGTTGGCCACACGGAGATAGCCGTTTTTGATAAATGGTTTCAATACCGGTGTAAAAGGCCTGATCATCCCCAGACCATATTTCCAGAGAAACCGCCGATCACAGACCAACATAGCAGGAATGCACGGGGTGATAGGATGCGTGCGGTACATTGCCCGAGTAAACTCGTGGTAAGAAACCGCCTCGTTGACAAAACGCCTTCCCGCTGAATTCACGGCAACAAGACCGGGCTTTGAACGATCAAGGACAATGTGGGGGTACACGGCAGTAGACCTGTCCCTGCGGATCGCTATAGAGCTAGGAAACCACAAGGCGTTATCCCCATCCTGCCCGCCGAGCGAGGCACCCACATCTTGAGCCAGTTCTAAGGTTTCGCCCACGCATCCCTCGAATGCGGCTGTATGTTGCGGGGTCGGTTTTGGGAGATAGCGCGCGCAAAGTTTTTTGCTCCCAGGAAAGCCGCCCCCGGCAAGCACGACCCCCTGTCGGACGCGTACGCCTATCTGTGTGCCCCCTTTTTCCACGACAAGACCGCAAACTCGCCCCGCCTCTTTGATGAGCTGTAACGTCTTTGTGTTTACCCACACAGGGACACCGCGATCCAGCAGATTCTTAAAGAGTCTTGCTGCCAGCGCGTTACCGAGGACCAGCCGCGTGCCTCGGTGGTAGTGGATCCGGTCCGCCATGTATCGTGTCGTCAGTTTCACGCCAAAGGCCAGTGCCCCAAAGGATGTGGCCATATGCGTCAGACGTGCCGCCTCTCCTCTGGTCACCATCATTCCCCCAAATAGCATCAGTTCAGGGATAGGACTGCGGACGAGTTCAAAATGTCTACCCAGGGTACGTCCATCGAACGGCAGGGGTTCAAGTGGCCTGTTGCCAATGGCAGCTCCGGGCAGATCCTGGCAGTAATCCGGTTGATGCGGGTAGGGTCGAAAGTGAATATCGGTATGTCTCTCGAGATACCGGATCATCTGCGGTCCCGCAGCAACAAATGCCTCGCGAAGCGAGCGATCCGCACGGCTACCCACCAATGCATCGAGATAAGTGAGTGCCGCCTGGGCGTCATCCAGGATTCCGAGACGACGCAGGTGATGATTGTCCGGGATCCAGACGGTGCCCGAGGAGCGCGCCGTGGTTCCACCGATCTGACCGCTTTTCTCGATCAAAAGGACGCGCAACCCTTCTATGGCGGAAACAAGTGCAGCAGTCATTCCGCCGGCCCCGGCCCCGAGTACGACTATATCGTAGTCCTCATCCCAGTTCACTGTCATTTTGTTCAACCCCTTGCCACAGCTTTCCCCCATTCCGGCAGGGCCTCCCCCCAAAACAGCTACTTTTTTGAGCTTTTTTGCCGTTTTGATTCGTGCCTCTTTTTCTGCCCCGACAGCGGGATTGTAGATACAATGGGTTCATTTCTCGTCTGTCCTCCAAGATTTATAACATCCTACCTTTCATTCCATTTGGGAACCGGGCAGACATATCTTGCCGTGGCCACTTGCTTTGGCCATACCACTTCAAGCCTCTTGTGTATCCTCTGGACGATCAACGTGGGAGGCAGATTTTGCTGGGTCTTTTTTCCGTAGGAGGTGAATCGAACCGGCCCAAAGACCGTGAGCATATCGGTCTCTGCCAGCGCATTTCTTATGTCTTTTGAGGTTAAGGATTTTGCCCGCCTTAGGGCATCCGCAATAACATGCATCGCTGCACAGGCCTCAGCCCCGTGGTAGTCGGGGGTTGAATTGAATTTTGCAACGAACCTGTCGTAGAAGTTCCTGGCACCGGGGTAGGGGAGGTCGGGGGACCAGAGGGCAGGGGAAAAGAGGTATTCCGACGCTTCCCCTGCATATCGATACGATTCAGGGATCGTGAACCCAGGGGCGGACCACACAAAGAGTCTGGGGTTGAAATTGAGTTCCATAGCCTGCTGCATAATCATGGCGGTATCTGTCACCGGGGCAATAAGATAGACAAGGTCGGGCCTTTTCTTGAGCAGTCGGATCAGAAGTGGCTTGAAATCGACCGCATCTAACTCATAACCCCTTTTCATCACCACCCTCAGATCCGATCGCTTACACATCCTGAGAAACTTGGTTAGCACAAACCGTCCAAAGGGGCTCTCTTCAAAAAGGACTGCCGCGGTGTTTGCATGGGCCACCTCTTTTAGGAAGGTGGCCAGGGTCTTCTGATACTCGCTGGCCGGGGGGTTGAGCCTAAAGACATATTGCCACCCCTCTTCGGTGATCTTGTCTGCGGAGGCGGTATTTATGAGAAAGGGAACTCTCTGCTTTTGTGCAAAGGCTGCGACTTCATAGGTTACCGGAGAAGAGCAGCCTCCACCCACCACAACAACCCCATTCTTTGAAATCAATTTCTCGATGGCCGAACGGCCCACCCCGGGTTTGGAGGCCGTGTCTTCAATGATGAGATCTACCATCTTTCCATGGACGCCACCGGCACCGTTTATCTCCTCTGCCACCATCACGAATGAGTCGCTTTCAATCGCTCCAGCCCCGGCGAGCTTCCCCGTAAGCGGCAAAACTACCCCCACCTTGATCTCCTGGGCAAGGGCAGGGGACCGGACATGGAGGGGCAAGAAAACCATGCCCATCAAAAGGATCAGGGTTGTTGATAGGGCACTGCGGCTTAATTTTGATGGCACAGCCATTGGTCTCTGACCACGTCCGTAGGGAGTGGATTTCTGCATAAAATCAAACACAACATTTTAGCTTTTTGAAAGCAGGGGAATCCCCATTCCCCTGTCCCAGTTCTAATTCTGAAGAAAGCTAAACTGATACAACTTATCGAGGTTTTTTGAGTTAAGGGTGCCAAGGTTACCCGGAACATCTCCCTATGTCAATTGCCCGCGAGAATGTTATGCCGTTGCACTGACTTGCCTTAACTTGTATGATGCGATCCCGCGATTCCTGGACAAGAATTTCAAGGGAGCATCGAAGATTATGGATATCCAGAATCTAGAGACGCGACACGTTATGGTGGATCTCCGTGATATCGAAGATTATCCGGGTCCCTATTGTATGAGTTTTGGGTTTGACCTCGGCCCACTGATCCGGTCTATTGAAAATGTGGGCATGATCAACCCCCCTCTTCTGATAGGGAATAGAGGAGGAGCCCACAAAATTATCTCCGGATATCGAAGAATCCTTGCGCTCAAGGCCCTGGACCATAAGAGGACACGCTGCAGGCTGTTGTCCAAACATCAACTATCCGCACTTGAGTGCCTCCTCCTTAACCTCCATGACAACCTGGCGACCAGAGGGCTCAACGAGGTGGAAATGGCGATGGTCCTGTCCCGGCTGGCATCATTGGTATCTCGGGAACAAATATTGGACCGTTACATGCCCTTGCTGGGGCTTTCTCCCCACATAAAGACTCTTGATCTCTTCCTGAGACTCGAAAGAGAACTGGAAGATGAGCCAAAACACCATCTCGCCAAAGGGCGTGTGTCACTAAAGTCGGCAGCGATGCTCCTGGAGATCGAACCGGGGGTAAGGTCCAGGGTTTTTGACCTTATGGCAACCCTAAAGTTAAATACGAATCAACAGAAACAGTTTGTTGATTATCTTGTTGATTTGGCTCATATAAGCAAAATTTCAATTTCAGATCTCCTCAAAGACAAACCCTTTGAATCTGTTCTTCAAAAAAAGGACATGAACTGGCCCCAGAAGGCAAAGGCCATACTTCGGCTGCTTCGGGGAATGCGTTATCCCACCTTGGTCCAGGCTGAAGAGGAGTTCAAAAAGAATGTGGCCAGACTGGACCTTCCTGAGGGGATCAGAATCATTGCGCCTCCATACTTTGAATCACCCGATTACAGGCTCGAGATACGGTTTACCAATGGCAAGGGGCTGAGGGAGAAAATTGATAAGCTGCAGAGAAAAGAAGGGATCGAGGGTCTCGGAAGTCCATGGGAGCAGCGCGAATGACGCAACAGGGCCGTATCAAACGGATAATCCTAGAAGGAGGGGCTTTGCGCTATGATCTCGGCAGGATGGTCTTGAGAAGCCTCCCCGGAATCCCTGTACAAAAGACGATGGGTACTGGTGAGAGACCCGGGCCAAATGATTTAACTACGGGGAAGGAAACCATCCATCTCCTTCCCTTTAAAGGAGAATTCCTAAAGCCGTGCCCAGGGACAAGGGAATATATCTGCTGTGGATACCAGATCTTAAATCTGGCGACAAACTGCCCCTTGGACTGTACCTACTGCATCCTCCAGTCCTATATCAACAAACCCCACCTCAGGGTCTTTGTAAATCTGGAGGAAGGACTTGAGCAGGTGCTCCAACAGATCGACAGGCAACCCGATCGGATCTTCAGGATCGGTACAGGCGAATTTACAGATAGCCTCGCCATCGATCATATAACGCGATGGAGCGAACGGCTTTTGCCCCTCTTTTCAACACGGAAAAATGTGGCACTGGAATTAAAGACCAAGACGAGTCAGGTCAAGGGGGTCCTTGCGTCCAGATACAGGGACCGGATTATCCTTTCCTGGTCCGTAAACAGCCCCGAGATATGCAGGCATGAGGAAAAAATGGCAACCGGTCTCAAAAAGAGGCTTGAGGCAGCCCGGCAGTGCCAGTCTGAGGGTTTTGTCCTGGGTTTTCACTTTGATCCCCTTATCATTCATAAAGGATGGAGAGACGGATATCAGAGGACCCTGGATCTGATAGACAAATATATCGACCCAGAAGGTATCATATGGATCAGCCTGGGTGCTTTTCGGTATATGCCAAGACTCAAACCGATCATCAGGCGACGTCACCCCGATGCAGGCGTGCTGAACGGAGAGTTTGTCACCGGGCTCGACGGAAAGATGCGCTATTTTAAACCAATACGGGTCGATCTGTATGGCTGGATCAGAGAGGGCCTCGAAAAATGGCATCGCAACCTGGGCCTATACCTTTGTATGGAGTCGGGCGATGTCTGGGACAGGGCTATGGGATGGTCTCCCTCGGATTCTCCAGGGCTTTCTCACTACCTCGACAGTCGCGTCCGGGAGTTTTTTGGGTAGCAATTCAAAAAGATTCGTGTTATAGTGCGTAAATCAATACGAGAATCCTGGAAACGTAACTTCTCAAAAACCCGGGGATAAATCGATTGTGGTGAGGCATGGGGGTCTT
>CAZXCQ010000102.1:0-19082 GCA_964639275.1 uncultured Desulfobacteraceae bacterium
GTCCCTAACCCTGAACGGTGAACCCTGAACCTGTGAACGGTTACCTATTAAAGAGGGCGTTTCATGGTCGAGAAGATCAATAAGTTTGCTGATAATTTTGTGGTTTTCTGTGCTGCCGGTCTTTCTCTTGTATCCCTATATACCGCCTTTTTCGGCACCTTCGAAACCATGGTTCAGAGGACGCTTCACCTCACCACTATTTGCGTCATCGCCCTGTTTATGTACAGGCTGAAAACCGCGAAGCGGTCTCCCTGGCTCGATCTGATCATCAATATTGTTCTTGCCGTGGCAATTGTCGCCGCAAACACCTATCTGGTCCTGAACTGGAAGGAACTGTATATTTCACCCTTTTTGGACACCGCAGGTCTGATATTGGGCTCGGCCGCAATAATCATCCTCCTGGAATTGACACGACGTACGGTGGGGATGTCCCTCGCGATCATTGTCATCCTTTTCTTGGTTTACACGTATTTTGGAAATTATATTCCGGGTTTTATGGGGCACAGAGGATATGATCTGGAGAGGATCATTGTCCAGGTTTTTGCCGGGACCGAGGGAATCTACGGGATACCTATAGGGGTTTGCGCTACGGTTGTTATCATATTTCTCATATTTGGTGCCTTTCTGGACAGGGCCGGGGCCTCCAATGTCCTCCTGGAGCTTGCCACCTCAATCGCAGGGCGATACCGGGGTGGGCCGGCCAAGGTCGCCATATGCGGGAGCGGCCTTATGGGTATGCTGTCGGGCAGCTCGGCCGCCAACGTGGCCACAACCGGAGCCGTTACCATCCCCATGATGAAAAAATCCGGGGTGGCGCCCGTTGTGGCCGGGGCGATCGAGGCGGTGGCCTCTTCAGGCGGCTACAAAACCCCCCCCATTATGGGGGCCGTGGCCTTTGTCATGGCCCATATGTTGGGTGCGGATTATGTAGAGGTCTGTATCGCCGCCGCATTGCCTGCATTTTTTCATTATTACGGACTCTTTTTGATGGTGGATTTTTATGCCGGACAACACGATCTCAAAGGTCTGCCCCCGGAGCAGATTAATCGGTTTTTGCCGGCGCTAAAAAAAGGGATTCCCTACCTGATACCGGTCGCGTTACTGGTCTTTTTGATGATCATCAGATACACTGCCATGTTCGCCTGCGCCTATTCGCTTCTTTCTCTTTGGTTTATCTCTATTATTGCCAGGACATTGACCCTAAAAGGGATATTTCAGGCATTGCGAGACGGCGCAACCCGGATGATACCGATTACGATCCCCTGTGCGGTGGCCGGGATCATCCTGGGGATTCTGACCTTAACCGGAGCGGGGATGAAGCTCTCAGAGATTATTGATTTTCTGGCCCAGGGCAGTCTTTTCTTTACCCTGTTCTGGATCATGATCATTTCCATCATCCTCGGGATGGGTCTCCCCCCTGTGGTCTCCTACCTCGTGCTCGCGGCCCTGGAGGCACCTATTTTGATCAGTATGGGTGTACACCCGATGGCGGCGCATCTATTCATCTTTTATTTCTGCGCCCTTTCATTGATTACGCCTCCGATCTGTACGACGTCTTTTACGGCAGCGGCCATAGCGGAAGCACATCCTATGAAGACCGGTCTTGAGGCGGTCAGATTTGGTCTTGTCCTTTTCACCCTCCCCTATCTTTTCGCTTACAGTCCGGCCCTGCTCATGGAGGGGAGTCTCTTAAACATCATTTTTATCTTCATTGTGGCGACGGTGGGTATCTTTTCTTTGGCCATCGGTGCCCAGGGATATTTCTTGACCACCCTGAGTTGGCATAGGCGGATCTTGTTCGTCCTGAGTTCTATCCTGATCTTCTGGCCACTCGAAGTGATAAGACTGGTCGGGGTTCTCATGCTCATCGCCCTCATCTTCAATGAAAAAATAAATCAAAAGCGCTTGCTTCATCAGATGTCAGGATAACATCCTGTAGCCTCGTTCGCAGTCAGATGTTTCGACCTTGTAGGGTTAGGTTTCCCCCGCTCAGAGAGCGGAGGTCTTCGAAGGGTTCCGGTTCAACCTCGGGCCTAAGAATGATAAAGGAGGTTTTTCAAATGGAAAACCAGCGGAGCCGATTCGATCTGAGTGGAAGGGTCGCATTGATCACAGGCGGCAGCAAAGGAATCGGGAAATATCTCGCCCTGGAACTTGCAGGGGCCGGGGCGAGTGTGGTGATCGTAAGCCGGCACCTGGAAGAAGGCCAGAAGGTGGCCGGGGATATCCAAAAGACAGGCGGGCGGGCACTCGCCCTTTATGGAGACATTTCTAAGGTAGAGACCTTGCCGGACATGGTCAATAAGGCGGTAGACAAGATGGGGCGGATTGACATCTTGATCAACAACGCCGGAACCAATGTGCGCAAACCGGCCCTGGATTTTGACGAAGCAGAGTGGGACCGCGTCCTGGACACGAATTTGAAAGGGACGTTTTTTTGCTCGCAGATCGTGGCAAAAGAGATGATCAAAAGCGGCGGGGGGAAGATTATCAATATCTCTTCGGCCGCAGGAAACACAGCCGTTCCCTGGTTGACACCTTACAGTGTGAGCAAGGCCGCCATTATCCATCTGACGAGGGCCTTGGCCCTTGAGTGGGCACGTTACGGGATCACCGTCAATGCCATTGCCCCGAGCTATATTGAAACCCCTCTCACAAGGGAATGGTTGTCAGACCCCAGGCGTTATGAATTGGTCTCCCATCGCTCTCCGCTGAAACGGGTTGGCAAGCTGGAGGACCTTACCGGGATCTTGCTTCTTTTTGCATCTGATCAATCCAGTTTTATTACGGGTCAGACCCTAATAGTGGACGGGGGCACCAGCTCCGGATGGGTTGTGGATTGGGAAAAGATGCAGGCCCAGACCCCATAGTCACAGGAGAGCCTTGAAATGACATGGCCCAGTCTACCTCAATATCTCAAAGATAAGGTGGCCCGGTTCGGAGAAAGGGTGGCCTTGCGTGATTTCGGCACGAATAGACGGTATACCTACGCTGAGCTGGACGAGCTCACAGACCGGATCTCCGGGGGGCTCAAGGCCCTTGGGGTGGAGATCGGGGACCGGGTGGCGCTGCTCCACCCCAACCACACGGACTTTATCCTGGCCTATTTTTCGGTTATCAAGGCTGGAGCCATTGCCGTGCCAGTGAACTCCGCCTATACGACCAGGGAGATACTGCACATTCTTGAAGACTCGGGGGCCGGCTATTTGATCAGCACACAGGCCTTCAGTCCCTCACTGGAAGAGGTTCGTTGCAGGGCCACGCAACTAAAGCACACCCTGGTCAAGGCGGAAGGCGAAGGCCTGAAAGAGACACTCGAAAAAGAGGTCAAGACCCTAAAACCGTTTGTTGTCCTTGAAAGATCCCCCGACGATCTGGCCTTTATCTTTTACACCTCCGGGACCACCGGCCGGCCCAAGGGCGTCACGCTCACACACAGAAATCTGACCTTTGGCGGGGCCAATACGGCCCAGAGCTATGGGCTGCGGGAGACGGACGTATCTCTTGCCTGTCTTCCCCTGGTTCATATCTTTGCCAATGCAAGCCCTGTCTTCGGGAGCCTGAACAGCGGCGGGAGCATCGTCGTTATGGAGCGTTTTCAGACCGAGATGGTCTTTGAGGCCCTGGAAAGATACGGTGTGACATGGTTTCCCGGTGTTCCCACCATGTTCGGATACCTTCTGAATGCCTTTGATGAACGACCCAGATCGTTTCGTTCCCTGCGTATGGGCCTTTCAGGAGGCGCCTCGCTTTCGACAGAACACCTGACACGATTCGAGGCGGTATTTCGGGCGCCTGTCCTGGAGGTTTACGGTCTGACAGAGTCTACGGGTCTGGTTACAGCCAACCCGGTTTATGGGATTCGCAAGACCGGTTCAATCGGCCTCAGCGTCCCCGGGGTTCAGGTCCGGCTGGTGGCTGAAGATGGCCGGGACGTGCCGGAGGGAGAGGTGGGGGAGCTGGTCTTTCGTGGTCCAAATGCCACGCCCGGATACTGGGGCCTCCCGCAGGTGACTCAAGAGACCATTCGGGCGGGTTGGGTCTACACGGGGGACCTGGCGTACCAGGATGAGGACGGGTATTTCTTTATCGTGGGCCGCAAGAATGAACTGATCATTTCCGGTGGATATAATATCTACCCTCGCGAGATCGAGGAAGTCCTCTATCTCCACGAGGACATTTCAGAGGCGGCAGTCATCGGGATAAGCGATCCGGATCTGGGGGAGGTACCCAAGGCATTTGTGGCCCTGAAATCCGGCCGACAATTGACGCCTCAGGCACTCCTGGAATTCTGCCGGTTGCACCTTGCGGCCTACAAGATCCCGAAGACATTGGAAATCATGCAAGAGCTTCCCAAGAACTCGACGGGAAAGATTTTGAAAAAGGAACTGACCGCAAAATTGAATTGATAAACGTCTTACCCCCTTACCTTTTCCATAGAGGTGTCGGGGTAGGGGAGCGAGAAAGGAGCAGACATGGAAATTTTTTTGACGCCTGAGGACCTTGCCTTCCAGGCCCGCTGCATGCGTTATGCCGAGTCGGAACTGGCTCCCCTGGCCGAGAGATTTGGAGAAATCAATGAAGTCCCCGAGGACTTGAAGACCTCTTTGAGCAGGGCCGGCATATTTGGCCCGCTCTTTCCACAGGAGTATGGTGGAGAGGGAGTGAGCGCGGTGAGGATCTGCCTGGCCAGAGAGGTCCTTGCCGGTGTGTATAGCCCGGCCGACGTAACACTGGCCATGCAGGGCCTGGGTGGATATCCGATCGTGCTCGCGGGAAATGCGGATCAGAAGCAACGGTACTTGCCGGCGCTTGCATCCGGAAAACGACTCACAACCTTCTGTCTGACTGAACCGGAAGCGGGTTCTGATGTGGGGTCAATTCAGACAACGGCCCTCTCAAAGGATGGTCTTTTTATCATTAATGGCCGAAAGCGATTTATCTCAAACGGCTATTCGGCAGACATGGCGGTCCTTTTTGCCAAGACACCCACCCCAGAGAAGCCAAAGGCCATTTCCGCCTTTATCGTTGAACGGGACATGCCCGGGTGGGAGCTGGCCTGGCGCATCGATCTGATAGCCAGTCACGATATCGTTGAATTTGAGTTCAAGGATCTTGAGGTGCCGGAGGAGAAACTTCTCGGACCGGCCGGCGGTGGTTTCAGGCTGGCCCTTGGAACGCTGGATCTCATGCGGATGTCTGTCGGGGCAGCGGCCGTGGGGATGGCGAGGACCGCCAGGAAAGAGGCTATGCGACATTCTCAGAACCGGATCCAGTTCGGTCGTCCCATATCCGGCTTTCAGGCCACCGCGTTTAAGATCGCCGAGATGGCCACGGAGATAGAGGCCTCGCGCGGCCTGGTATACCTCGCTGCCATCAAGAAAGACAGGGGGGACCCCTCGGCGTCTCCCCATTCCTCCATGGCCAAACTCTATGCCACCGAGGCGGCCTTTCGGTGCATCGATCAGGCCGTTCAGATCCACGGGGGTATGGGTCTGGTCAAAGGCTCGGTCGTTGAAAGACTCTATCGTGAAATTCGCCCCCTCAGAATCTATGAGGGGACCTCGGAGATCCAGAAGCTCATCATTGCCAATCACCTTTTCAAAGAAGGGAGACAGGATGGAACCGGAAAAGATCAAAAAACTGATTCATAAAGGGAAGGTCTATGATCTTGGCCAGGAATACTATGTTGGGATGCCGCACCACCCCAACCATCCCCCTTTTGCCTTTTCCTTAACCAAAGTGCATGGGGACATGGTTTACAAGGACGGGGTATCTGCCGCCAATTGTCTTTTTACCACCGGAGGACATACGGGTACCCATTTTGACGCCCACGGTCACATCAGCCAGAATGGCCACGTTTACGGGGTTGGAGACATTCGGGGCTTTCAGGATTACCATGGGCTTAGGAGGGCAGGTATCGAAGAGGTCCGGCCGGTGGTTACCAGAGGGGTTCTTCTGGATGTTGCAGGGTTGGAAGGGACTCCTTGCCTGGATTCGGATTATTTGATCGGAGGCCAGGAACTTCAAAAGGCCTCCGAGCATCAGGAGACCCCCATCCAAAAGGGAGACGCCGTACTCATCCGGACCGGTTGGAGCCGATATTTTGGCGACCCCCAGAAATACATCTCACATGACCGGGGTTGCCCGGGGCTCACCGAAGACGGCGCCAGATGGCTTGTGGAAAACGAGGCGGCATACGTGGGGGCCGACACCGTGGCATTGGAAAAGACCCCAGCCCCAAACCTGCCCGTCCATGTGATACTCCTTGCCCAGAACGGCATCCATATTATCGAGGCCATGAACCTCGAAGAAATTGCCAGTGATAAGGTCTACGAATTCCTCTTTGTGACCTCCCCTTTGAAGATCCGCGGAGGCACGGCTTCCCCTGTCCGGCCTGTTGCCGTTTGTTGAAAGAGGGTATCCATTTGGTCGACCCCTTGAACCTTCCCACAAGCCGGGAGGGTCTCAGCTCTGCTTGAAGAAGATGCCGTGGATGGGAGTGGGGTCGGTGAAAACCCCCTTGAAATCTTTCCCGTGCTGCGCTAATCGTTCAGGTATCATGAAGATCGCTATCTGCCAGATAAACCCGGTTATCAATGACTTTGAATACAACACCTCTCTGATCAAGGATCAAACGCTGGGGGCAAAGGAATCGGGGTGTGTGCTTGCCGTCTTTCCGGAGATGTCTCTCCTGGGATATCCGGCCAGAGACCTGCTGGAAAGGCCCGCCTTTATCACCAAAAACCTGGTCCAGCTTGAAAGGCTTTCATCCGAGATATGGGGGATTTCAATCCTGTGCGGATATGTGGATCGAAACGCCCTCAGGACCGGAAAGCCCCTTATAAACAGCGTGGCGCTTATCAGGGACGGTCAGGTCGTCTCCAGAGGGGGGAAGAGACTCTTACCCACCTATGATGTCTTGGACGAGAGAAGATATTTTGAGCCTTCCCGGGAGGGTATGACATTTGAACTGGGAGTAAAGAGGTGGGGTGTCAGCCTCCCCCTATACGATCAATAAGGAGGCCCACAGGCTCGAGCTATTGAAACAGCTGTCAAAGGGGTATCATATCTCGTTCATATATTGCAACCAGGTGGGTGGAAATGACGAACTCCTTTTTGACGGGCCAAGTATGGTAGATGAGCCGGGAGCGAATACAAGCGCAGGCAGGCCCCCACAGGCCTCAAGATAACCACCAAGGCCTTCGGCCATGGCAGGACCTATCCGATCGCGAGAGGGAATGAGGTGTATTGAGCGGGTGAAGCTTTGCTTGACAGCCACGACTTGTTGACCGATGAAAGAAAGCGATATTATCTACTTTTTTAGAAGACCGGAAGAGATTCCTTTGGGAACCCTTGATCAGGTTTGCAGTGTCATCGAGGATTGCGGCGGTGTGGGAACCTCCTGGGTCAAAGAAAACCTCCGGGATGCCTTTCTCATCGGCTATGCCGAATATAAGGGAGAGGTCGTCGGTACCTCAACCCACAAATATCCAAGGGAGGCGTATAGAAAGAAGCTCGAGGCCTTAACAGGCCTCGACCTCGAAGGATATCTGGAAAGGGGGTATACCGCGGTAAGACCTGAGTACAGGGGCTTGGGTATCGGGGGGAAGCTCATAAGGGGTCTGATCAAGCGGTCAGAGAAAAAGAAGGTGTACGTGACGATCCGAATGGACAATATCTCCCCTCTCAAAATGACCTATAAGGAGGGAATGGTCCTGGCAGGGACTTTTATCAATGAGAGAACCGGCCATGAGTTGGGGGTCTTTACCAATCAACCAGCCCGCATCATGACAGACCCCTTACACTCCCCCTCCCCTTAGGGCTTGCGCAGAAATAACTTCGCAGAATTGACGTCCAGATTTGGGTCAGATTTGGCTGCGCCGATTGAGCAAGACCACAGGAATAGTAGTACTATTTCGAGGATCTTGCGATTGAGGTGCGGCCGAAGATGACCCGAAGATGGGATGCGAAAATGTGAAGTTATTTCTGCGAAAGCCCTTAGCCCTTCCCGACGTATCTTCTCAATAATTAGCGGTAAACATGATTATTGTCAGAAGAACTGGGCTGCGCAAGGCGATTCAAGAGAGAAGCCTAATTAGGCTCCTGCCTATCCCGATGGGCCTCTCCTACTTTTCCCTTCGATATGTTGCCCTGAAGCGACGGACAGGCGGATCTTCGTTGTCCATGAAGTCCTCAAAACTGCGTTCTGTCAGGCCGAAGGACTGAAAACGCGTGAATTCATCCTTCGTAAGGGGCCAGGGCATCTTTCCCTCGGATTCATTCGGGTCACGACCCCGGGCAATGACCAGTAACGTGCCCCCGGGCGCGACAAAGGAGGAAATCTCGCGCATCGCGTCGGCCCTGATATGCGGTGGCAACACCTGGAGAGTATACGATTCCAGCACGAAACCAAAGGTGCCTCTCCATTTGGATGGCGCGTGGAACAAATCTGCGACCACATAAGACACCGGGGATTCTGGATATCGGTTCTTGCAGAAGGCGATTGCAGATTCGGAAATGTCGAATGCCGTCGTTTCAAAACCTCGCCTTGCCAATTCTTCTGCATCGTCACCCAAACCGCATCCGACTTTGAGCGCCTGGCCAGGACCGGTAAATTGGTTTTGATCGAGCCAGGTGATGAGATTGGGATTTGGTGCCAAATCAGCCCAAGGAATGATGGATGTGTCGCCATCTGCCTGGAAATAAAGCTCTTCGAACCATCCCAGCGGGTCACCGGCCTGGAGGTGTTTTTGCGCCATCTCCCTGGCGGTTGCTCTGTGTGTTTCGCTCATTATTGTGTCTCCAGCCCGGCGGCTTTTTGCCGTCCCTGTGTGAGCATATGTTTTGTGTTTTTGGCTTCTATTTAACACCCCCGGCTACCCGATTCGCATTTTTCATATAATGTTTCTGGAGCAATGTGTAAGCCATTAGGCCATGGTATCGTTCCACCTCAATAGTCGCCCCTTTAAAGAAAGTCAATTTCGATAGCGGCTTGAAGACAGGACCTCGGTTTATGTATCCCGAAAAATCGATATCTCCCTTTATGCAATCGTCAAATTCAATAGAATAATCTCTTCGCTATTTGATTCTTTTGGTATCGTGGCTTTATGTCAGGTTGTCAAAACCGTGTGATATCAAATTGATGTCCGAACTCAGGTAATCCCGATTCCTTGATTGCTGTGGCAGAATAGTCAGGCTAATCAAGAAACTGGAGGGGAGCTGGCGACCTGCAAGGCCTGGCCGCCGTGACACTTGATTTAGCCGACCACAGGCCATTCCCGTGGCAAGCTTACGTTAGGAGGCCTCTCTCGGACCTATCTGTATTCCCTTAGTATCATTAAACATCAAACAAAAATAGAATGGTAACATTAAAGGATATGGATGACAGAATGCTAAGGAAGAAGTGGAGCAGAGGGTTTAAGGGACACAACCATAACAGATCTTGAAAAACCACGCCTCAACAAATAGAGAAAGAGTTGCGTAAGGACAGTGGCTGTGGGCGAGCGTTCCGAAAGACTGGCGGAAACACTATTAGACAAGCACCCCGGATACTATACTGGAAAAAATCGTTCAGTATCTCATAAACCGACTTTTCCCTCCAAAATATTCTCTGATCCATTGATCCACTTCGGGATTTGAAGCGACGTCATGGTCAATGACGGGTTCCAGTAAATGCCTTATGTTTCTGATTGTCCCGTTTTTTTCATGGGGAACGATAATTGTCCGGTTATCCGGTCGGCTCCCGCCGCTGCAATTCAGACTGATTCGTTGATTTGTACGCGGTGAACGCTCGCTAAAGGTTCGCTATTGGCAGGATTCGGCGCAATACTGACCGTCGCAGCACTGTTCACCTGCTTTACAGCACATCTCGTATTCACCCTGGCCGCAGCAAATAGGACACTCAGTTCTGGATCGACAGAGACCCCCGCAGCAGACTTCATCTGCTTTACAGCACATCTCGTATTCACCTTGACCGCAGCAGATAGGACACTCAGTTCTGGATCGACAGAGACCCCCGCAGCAGACTTCATCTGCTTTACAGCACATCTCATATTCACCTTGACCGCAGCAGATAGGGCACTTAGTCTTGGATTGACAGAAACCCATACAGCAGACTTCATCTGAGTCACAGCATTCGTCAAAAGCATATTCATGGCAGCAGACAGGGCATTCCTGCTTGCTGTAACAGACTTCACCGCACAAAACGCCATCGCAGCCGCATTCACCAGTCAGGGCCACTTGGCTTGCCTTGGAGGGGATTGTCTCCAATTCAGGGGTGTCACCGACTTTGATGTGCAGGAGCAACGAGGATGGGTCCTCCTTGTACTCAACGACCCTGAAAATAGAGACGGCTATGGCCTTGCCGTCACCGTCACCCAAAAAATGGAGAATGACCGGGTGAGGGGACTGCTCGGAGGCTTTTGAGGTTATCTCTGCCCACAGGAAGGAAGCCGGGCGAGTCAGGTAGGTGTTAGTTGTGGACTTTTGTATCAGGGTATACTTCGGCAAATCTGTCAGGACAAGGCTGTATACTCCTTTGCCCAGAACCGTTGCGCTCATGTTGCCTGCATACTGCACGTACGGAAAACCTATTTCAGGGGGAGCCGAACTATGGGTATCACTACCGCAACCAGGTAACATCGCAAGAAAAAAGCATGCCAAAATTGTCAAGAAGAATCCGTTCCTTTGCATGGTCATACCTCCTTGTTGGTCCGTTATAGTTGGCCCTTGAGGGATGCTTTCCTAACCAATGGCACCGACACGCTTTCTCCCGGGATTTTGATTGCGTTGCAAGAAGCCACTTTTCTACCGGAATATTATAGTGGAGATGGTCTTGAGGTCAAGCCAATCTCGACTATCCCCTGAGGGGGTATTGGCAAGGGTTCGGATGTGCTGAAAGTAAATCGCGTATTGATTGGGAAGTCTATTTGTAATTCGGTAATTATTCAATCATCCTTGCATTCTTCTGAGTATCGTATTCTGCAATTTCGAGAACCCAAATTTATTTAGGATTACAAAAGCAACCCTGAAAAAAGGCTAATTTCAGTATCATATCGGTAGTCCAGCATTATGTAAAGATAACCTATCAGGGATTCGCACCAATATGTAGCGGCATTGGATAATGAGCAGAATGGCAAATTCAATCTTGCTCGGATGAGCCGTAGGCAGTGTCCCTTCGGGGGCAAAAATGCTTTTGTTTTTTAGCTTATATTTGGCAAAGTAGGTAATTCTTCATATATCATGCCTGCTGAAATCTTATGCTCTCTCCTTCAATCTACCGCACCTTATCTAACCCATCAAAAGAACAAGTATTCTTCAGAAACTGGAAACCAAAGAGATTAGTTGGCAGTATCAGATTTTAGGTATTATCATTCGTCCGAAATTGTAAAGCTTGTAGCATTATTGGGATCACCATAAAATGAAAGATTAGTAGGATTACCATGTTCATCTTTACAATCACAAGTAACTTTGCCCCCACCTTTATTACTACACCCTGGACCACCAATCCACCAATTATTATGATCCCAAGTGCGCCCCTGGGCTATGAAAAAGTCGGAAAAAACACAGTTGATGGTCTCGTATTGATTAGCTTCATAATTCACGGTAAAAGTACCCTTCATAGCAAAATTAAGTTTGCCTGGTTCATAGTTATAGTTGTTCTGATTGGATTTTACCTTACTATTCCACCAATCAGCTACATCTGATGAGCCGTGACGACCAAGCACAAAATCAAGAGAGGTTGTATAAGCATTTACCCAATCTAAATCTACTACCGTTCCTATTTTTATGTAGTGATTAGGATCTTGAGAACTTGGTATATAAAAATCTTCAACCTTATAACTGCCACCAATAAAGAGAGGTCCATTAATGTCAAATTTTACATAATTGTCATGATAGTGCATTTTTAATTCGAGTTTGTCAATTTCAACCGAAGACTGATCCAACAAAATAAGCTGATCAGGAGATGGGTTTTCCACATCATAATTTGTCAGTAAAATATTACTTGGGACTCCCACTTCATTTGCGACAGATTCTTTCGCAACTTCAAATGGTAGATCATCTTCCTGCATTGATGTATGTACCATCGTAGAGATAGGACTCACAATGAGTTGACCATCAACTTCACCTTGCAGGGGAGCAATAAATATCATTGGTTTTTCAACCGGAGTCGAACTGGGAGCAGGATAGTCTGAGTGCTTTATATTGTCTACGTATATTTCAGCAACGACATTTAACTCGCTGTCCTTCGGATCATCCAGGGTCCAGGCCCCATTGGCATCGGTGACTGTTATCGTTTCCCCATCACATACCCCATTTGAGTCAAAATCAACACAGACCCAGGCGCCCTCATAGTGGCTTCCAATAACAACCCCCTGAATAGTTTGTGGGGTTTGATTGTCACTACTATCATCACTACAACCACTCATAAGTATCAGACTTAAGCCAAGAATTATTAACCCCAATTTCTTTGTCATAATACCTCCTCCTTAAGCTGCCGTTGTCGTTGTTGAACAAATAGTGTGCCAAGGATAGAATTGCGGGCAGCGCAAAGCGTCCAAAAGCCTCTGAAAATACGCAACAATGATCTAAAATTATTGACCTTTTTCAGGATACAAGAGGTATCTTTCGGTAACCTCACAAATTTTGGCGCATCAGAAACGTGAGATATGCCTACGGTATCTCACATGTGCACCTCCCATTTTACTTCCTCTTGGCTCCGAAGAAGACAGTGTAAGGAACCCAACGGGATGTCGACCTGCTACTCACTGTCCTCTTATTGCGAACGACAGAATAACCGGTGAGTTTACGAGTCTGGTTCATTTTTTTGTGGTACGCCCGGCATAGGCGTGAACTTGTGGGGTGAAAGTCCCCTATGTGTGAATCCTGTCAATGGTTAATATGATTGACATAAACACTGGCCGAAAGCAAGTCCAAGATCCCGGACCCTAAGCGGGGGGCGGAACCGCGAGGAACCGTCTGAAGCTTGTCTGCCTCTTGCAGGGAAGCCCCGCTTAAAAGCGGAATAAACCTCCGTGCAAAGCTATGAGTCCCCCTGATGAGCGGGATTGTCTCTTTGAAACGCCCCTTGCGCTTGCCCGCCTTTTACCCGCCTCTGGCGGGCTGGAGGGGACCCGCATGCCAGGTGGTGTGGGGGCTGGGGGAGAAAAACCCCCGGCTACCCGATTAGCATTTTATTTGGCGTTATTCTTCCAATGCTCATATCTACGCTTTGCCGTCACTAAATCAGAAATCTTTGGCTTGTTTTTTAACGAATAAATTTTATCCCAAATAGCCTTAAGCTCATCTGCTGCCTTTGGGTGCCATTTGTGCTTAACCGCCCATGCTCGCACATTAGAAGAATCTTCAATGTGATTATTTATTCGTAAAATTCTCACTGTCGTTTGTGCGTGCTCTTTGTCTCTTGGATTTAAGACAGTATGAGATAGATTGATAAGGCCAGTTAGAGAGGTTAAAGCTGACTCAACAACAGGGTCACTAATTAACACCTCCTTATCAGGTTGCCCCTCCCCAAAAACCAAAGGAGACCATGTCTTTTTCCAATTATCTAGAGCGCCTTCCATATGAGGGACAGCCACTATTGCCAGCAAGCTTTTCATTGGATCCACTTGATCCATCATCTTTGCGTCAGCATATATTGCAACAACAATGCTTTTATTGAATTCTCTTTTTAATGTACGAATTGTTTCCAGCCTGAGACTTTTGCCGCAGGGCAACCGAACCTTTTCTCCTTTGTGTAGCCGCTTAGATACACCTTCACCAAGGGCTGCTGTCAGCGTAGTATTTAAAATATTTTGTTTTGATGGTATAAACAGAATCACATCATGAACAATTTCTGAATGTTGCTTGCACAATTCATTGGCGACAGAAATTGCATTGCTGATTGCACTATTATCGAGATCATCTCCTGGAACAAGTATTCTTATTGTCTGATTTTCATCCATTGCTATATCCGCAATTGTGAATGCTAACCCGCTGCGAATCAGGCGCGAGGCTTACGAGTCGCCTGCATTCGTCTTGTTGGGATTTCAGTTGATCACAATCGTCGAAGCTCCCATCTACCGTTCACAAGCTGCCTTGTGGCTAAGTGCAGGCATTCTGGGAGCTTTAGCCTATCGCGAAGACCGAGCAAAACCTCTCCGAAGCGTTGCGGACCCTGCAGGTCGTCATTCTTCACGGCATGCCGCAGGTGTTGAAATAGCTCGCGAGCATCTGTATCGGAGTCCATAAAGCGAGTTAGAAATTCCTCGGAGAGTTGACGCTGGTTCGGAGTCAGGGAGCTATTGAATACATCGCCGGAAAGATCAGCTAATCGCAGTCGCCAAGCGGTAGCAAGTGGACGAGATATATTTGGGACTCCTTGAACGAGGGGAATAGTTCCTTGTTTGATGTCTTTCCGTATCTCCCTGTAAAAAACCTCACTAACGGGCCTTTCCCCTGTGTCTTCAAATAACCGATGAAGCACGTAGGTGTCATCGACCGCGTCACGTATGCGCTTGACTGCATCCTGAATGTCGGCAGTGACAGCCGAGTCATTGGTTGGCCATGCCAGTAGAGGAAAGTTGTCTATGAACTGCATACGTATGTGGATGAGCTCATGAGCTATGTCGACAATCTCGTCCGCCGTCACCTTATATCGGATTTCAGCTTGTTGTGCTGTGTCACAGAAGTCCATGTAAGCGCACTCAGCCAAGCTATTGTCGCGGATGAAAGAAACCGGCACGCGAGCGGATACCAGTTGGTGCAAGCTGTCAGCATAGTTTGTTTTGAAATGGTATGTCATATCACTATCCCAACGATGAAGTCAGGGGCAGCCAGGGCTCCCCCTAACTTTAAAAACATGATTAATTTCCAATTTGCGATAACCTGTCAAAATGCGTCGGCCCTGGCTGCCACCTGAACTGACAGGTTCGATGATTCCTCAGTGTTCTCGCAGTCCTCGGAGAGGCTGCATTCCAACCTCATCAAGAAGTGAGTTCATGATTTCGATGGCTTTCTGACGCTTCTTGTCCATCCAATTCCCGAGGTTGCGATCACCTCGAAACCCCTCCATGAACATCTCCATCTCGCGGTGATGGATATTACGTGGCCCACGAAGATGAAATAGCATCTCATTCAACCCAAATAGCTCACCAAAGCGTCGTCTGACCTCTTCGATCAGGCTGGTAATTTGCTCAATCTTCTCTCGCCACTGTGGATTAACGATACAGGCTTTGCCCTCTGCTCTTTGAATCAAGGTACCATCTCTCGTCTTCCAGTACCCAGTGTTGAGCGCAACAATGGTGTCTTCCATCGCTTGGTCGAAAGCGGAAAAGCTCAATTCCTGATGGAAATAGGTTCGGAACGCCGGGCGGTCAAGACACTGGGCGAAGAATGCAATCAGTTTTTTGTCTTTCCTCCATTCCGCACCGCCTGGCTTCCATTTCGCTTCTCGTTTGACTTGGTCAATCGTTCGCTTGCGGTGCTGCTTGAGTTCCGTGGGTGTGTATGTGCGGGTTGTTCTCCCGGGCGAGTAGTCTGTATGCGCCTCGTCATGGCAATTGGGGCAAAGTGGAATTCCGTTGTTGATATGGTCGTCCCCAAGGACAATATGGTGCACTTGCACTCGGTGGAGTCGGCCACATATGCAGCACCGGCGCCCACAGTCTGCCAAGAGTTGCTCGACTTCAGTTTTGTCGAAAGCCACGAGTCGTCTCCTTCCTCATCTGTCATCGAACGGGCTCTTCAGCCGCGCGGGGTTTTGCGTCGGCTGGAAGAGCAAGGTTAGACTATTTTTCCCCAATTATATCTATGTACCGATACCCTTCCCCAATAATTGCGGAAAGTCTTTGGGCAAAAAAGGGCTCAACAGTCGCCTAAAACTTATGGTTTACTCAAATCCGATGAACTCTCACAAAAATGGATGGAGTTCCTGATAAATATCCCTTTGTTTGTGAAGAAATACACTTTGCCAGAGTCCACATATACGCCGCAGATATCACCTGCTCCACCCTCACTCAACGGCTTGATATCGTACCAACTCGTATGAATTCGAACTTTCCCTCGACAAATAACTACGTCTGGCCCAATTGCACTCCAGCAATTTGTATTTACTGGAAATATCACATCTCTATCAAACATTGGGAATAGCGAGTCGAGCGCCCTTTCAAGTGAATCAAACTCTCTAACAGCCCCATGATTGTCTATTATTACAACTATATTCTTCGCTCGTTTAATCCAAATATTATTCTCGTGATCCATTCCATGTAGTGGTCTCTCCTTCTTCGACCAATGTCCAATCCCTATATTCGATACTATATTCCACTGATTGCCATCAAATTTTGCGCACCTTGATTGACCAAGGGCATAAATTACTTTATCGTCAGGAGAACAGATTACCGCCACTTCGCCAATTTTGCCAGGATCATAGTCTGTTCTAATATTTTGGCGTATACGGCTCACTCTCGTAGGAAATCTGCTTCCAAACCAGATATCCCCATTATTACCCACATAGACTGCCCAATTGAAATCTTCACCAAGTACATTTCTCTTAATGGATCGCTCAATACGAAATAACCCAAAACGTTTGTCATTACCTGAAGTTCCCCATGTTTCGCCAGCATTATTTGTGGCAATAGCAGCGGGTAAGTGGCCTCCAGGCTTGCTAAAATTCCTAATATTACCGACCTCCCAATGGCACCAGCCTTTATCCATAATTAAGAAGAAACCACCTTTCGGATTTTTGCAAAAAGAAAAAACATTTGAGCCTGGAAGGCCAGAGCGTATATCATAAAACCTCCAATCAGTGTACAAGCGAATCTTTTTTTTTACTTCGTGTTGAGAGCTTCGTAAGGCATGGTTTACAATTTTTACTCCGTTTGAGATAAACAGACAAACGACGCCCCAAACTAAGAGAGAAATTATTCCACTATAATTGGCAAAAAAATATGCAACACGTTTTTGCATATTATTCTTTCCTGCCTTCAAGAACTTTTATCCAGTTTGGTTGTTTATACAGCCAAAGGGCAGAGTTTTTAAAGGCAACTGCCACTTCAATATCACTTATAGCTGTTATGCAGATACATCCTTCCCGTATGTCTTCTATTAGACTTTCAGGCAACTCAACATCATTAACATGTCCACGGTCAAATATACCTATATTTAGTCCACTGTCAGATTCAAGCAATACCCATGCACATTGTTTGTTCGGACAACTGGAGATCTCTAATTTTCTTGGATTCGTATATCCGTCAAGGTTTAGATACAAAGGAGCATTCAAAGCAGATATTGAGCGTTCATCATCACTATTAGGAAAAAGCCATACGATTCCATTTTGATCAAACTGGAATCCATTACCATATGGTATACTAGGAGGAGTAAAATCAGGTAGATCATAAGATAATGGATCTGCTCCATGTACTACTCGTTGTTCCTTCCATTTATTGTTACCCCTATTAAAGGCGATTCGAAGATTTCCATTATCATACCAAATAACGGAGTCATCACGTCTTGTTGTCCAACCAGTCCCTCCAATTACATTCCATCGGCGCCTGCCATTACGGAATGATATTATTCCCCTGGTTGTGTTAACGACTATCCCCCCTTTTTCCACGGGAAGTATTTGTAAAATCCTTCCACCCAAAAACTTCATTTTATGTGGAGGAACTATCTCATTGTGGATTAATTCTCCACTTTTGCGGATCATGAAAGCTCGAACATGAAATCGTTCTCCGTCTCTATACGTAGCTCCCACAAACATTTGTTTGTCTTTGCAGTAAATCGATGTGATAATCGATTTCTGTAAAGAGATCTCATCTGTACTCTGATTGTTGGCCTGCTTCCACTCAAATTTTTCCTTGTCATAAGAATAAAGACCGGATGAAGTTCCGATATATAATTGATCCCCGCTATTTGTCATGCAGTTTATAGAAGTAATAAAGGGTTTGCTGACAGGTTCCATTGTTATTTTGTCAACTTTTTGAGATTCTGCAATAGATGGAGCGGCCATCCAAGGGTAACCGATAAGACGATATGATAGAAATATTAGGGAGATACATAATGCAGTACATATCGAGATTCCCAGAGCATAACTCAAACGTACCGACAAGGCAGTGCTTAATGGGTTTTCAGGATTCATCTCTTTCTCTCTAAATTTAAACGCCTGCCGTACGCGTTCATCGCCGGGTGCATGAAAATAACCGAGAAAAAAATTTCTAAAATAGAAGCCATACCACCTTCTTAAAATGTCTTGTAAGTAAACTAATATTATTGGCATTTTTTTAGATGTCAAGTTCGCACTAGTCGCGCGCCGGATGCCCTGTGTTCTACCCGAAAGATGATGCCTTAGCCTCCTTTCGCCTTCTGGCGACAATTTAGTCCGGTTATTCATTCTTGATAAAGCGAATCGATCTGGTAGTGCTTCAATATCCCATGGATTTTGAAGGAGATCAAGGCATCCAGGTCCTGCAAAGGAAAATGAACTGAGAGATGCAAGAAACACAGATAACTTTGAATGAATTAAATGGCCTATTTCGTGTAAGGCATCAAACTGTTCATACAGTTTCCCGGAAATGAGATATTCAAATCTCTTTCTATTCAGAATAACGAAAGGGATACCTAAACACCAAAAAGCCTCATTTTCATAATTATCAACAAGTCTAAGTCGAGGGGTCTGGATACCAATGCTGTAACTCCTGCAAAACTTAGCCCAATCCTTTTTTTGAAATGATAATGGTTTGTTCTCTTTTGAGAAAATTATAGAGAATTTGTGGAGCAGTTGAAATATATTTGAGGATAAGTATAACAACAGCAATAAAAAAGCAGGTAAAAAAATAGATGTTATGAGAAGGAAATAAGCAATCAATCCATATGATGGCATAGCTATATCAAAAGACATGCGTAAAGATAAAAAAGTAATGGCAATCCAATTTAGTTTAGAAGGAATCGCTAAGTCTAATCCTACGGAAATTGCGATATATAATATGACTAATAATCCAGATGTTGTTATACATTGTGTAAGCCAATATATTATTAACCTTCGCAAAATAGACGCCATTAAAGTGCTGCATACTGGGTTGTGG
>CAZXCQ010000103.1:0-1779 GCA_964639275.1 uncultured Desulfobacteraceae bacterium
GATCAAAGAGAAAACGGCTGAATAGAGGGCGTAGATCCCCCCCAGCAAAATGCCATTGGTCAGGGCCTGGAGAAAGAGCATACTCTACTCTGAGGTCTGGAGGGGGATGGGACAATGTCCGCCCCCTCTCCAGACAAACGTTAACGTGACTTCCAGGGAGGCATGGGGTAGCGGGGTTTGGCTTCGGCAGCCTTGGCAGGATAGACGTTGACCAGTTTTCCATCCTGGACCTGGACGGCCACTGGCGGGTGTGCCACGTTGGCACCGTCCTTACCAAAATGGATCTGACCATAGAAAGTCATCATGTCAAGCTCATGGAGTTTCTTCATCAGCTTCTCACGGTCAGCCTTGGTAAGACCCGGCTTGAGCCCAAGTTCTTCGACCGCCATTTGGAGTATGACCGCACCACCTGCCGTAGCGGCCTCAACGTAGTCAGGATATCTGTCAAACCGCTTTTTATAAGCGTTGTTAAAGTCTGCGGCCGTACCAAAGATCGGGCCCTTATAAGGCAGGTTTGGGGTCCATTCTGAGGCGGCAAAGACATATTCTGCATCGTTCTTGAGACCTTTAATAAAGGCTGGCACGGTTGGACCGTAGGAAAAGGCTACCGCCTTGGGGTTGAAGTCGATCTCTTTCAGGGCCTTCATTACCCTGAGGCTGACCCCCAGATGGGATCCCACCAGCAAGATATCGGGGTTCTTGGCCTTGGCCTTCTCCAGCATGGTGTTGTAATCTTGGAGCTTGATAGGGAAGAGCTCAAAGTGGACCACCTCAAAACCATTCTTCTTGGCATATTTTTTGTAGCCCTCACAGGCGAGTGCGCAGAACGGGATGTTGGCCCCTACGATTGCAACCGTCTTGGGTCTTGGAGTGACTGCGGTAAAGACATCCACGCAACCCTTGACCTCCTCGGTGGCCTTACCTAATGTGGAGAAGTAGTATTTAAACCCTCGGTCAAACAGCTTATTGGAACTGGCCGCACCCGAAATCAGGGGGTATTTGTGCCGCTCGGCTGCCGCAGAGGCCGCCATCACCTGGGAAGACCCAAAGCCCCCAAGCAGCAGGCCTACCCCATCTTTGGTAACAAGCTTGTCGATCAGTTTGGCACTCATCTGCGGGTTGGACTGGTCATCATAAAAGATAATCTTGATCTTGTATTTGCCACTGATGCCGCCCTTTGCGTTGACCGTTTCTTGCCAAATGGTATAGGCATCTCTGACGAGCTCGCCGGCCTTGCCAAACAACCCAGTCAAGGGCAACGCACACCCAAAGGTGAATTTTTCGGCCGCCTGAACCGGCCCACACACCGCCATCGTCAATGCCAATACCAGTGCAAATACACCAATTCTTACCCTCTTTTTCATGGCTTTCCTCCGGTTTTGCGGTTTATCATTGATACTGTCTGCCTCGTTAGGCCTTTCAAGCGATCAGGCCCTCATAATCCTTTGTGATTTCTAAAACTTGCCCAACGGTCTTTTGAAGGTAAAGCGGGCAGGTTCGGCCATCATCTTTTCGAATGCCTCTTGGGAGTTTCCACCCAGGGCGGAAAAGGGGTAGGAGAGACCAAACATGATGGTGCCAATTGCCGTCGCAACAATTCCCAAGGGTCTGACCAAGACGGCATCGGCGAGCATATTCTCTACGCCATCGTCCAGACCCCCGTAAAGCTCCTGGGCCAGGGCTGAAGACCCGTAAGGGATAAAAAACAGGCCGACAATCACAAAAAAAACAATGGAATGTTTTTTGGTTTTGTGCATACATACCTCCTTTCGTCCAAGT
>CAZXCQ010000103.1:1879-18886 GCA_964639275.1 uncultured Desulfobacteraceae bacterium
AAAAACAATGGAATGTTTTTTGGTTTTGTGCATACATACCTCCTTTCGTCCAAGTCCCATACTTGGCAGTGGCAGTCGTTACCAAAAAAGGCAAAACAGGCCCGCAAGACATATCCATGATAAAGGCTGGATCCGGGCGGGTCAAACAAAAACAGGGCGTAACCGTTTCCCTAACCCGGAACGCTGAACCCGGAACCTGTGAACGCATACAACAGGGCCAAAGTGTTGAACCAAATGCAGGATAGAGAAAAGTCCTTTGCATGTCAAGAAGATAGGACAGAGACAATGAACAAGGAAAGGAGAAGATCAGGGATGCTGATTCCGACAGTCGCCCTCGGGATACTTGCCCTCATACTGCTCGCCGTGGGCTATTTGAAAGGAGAGGGGGAACATATCAGCGGGTTAAGGTCGGCGCTGGGCATGACAGTTGAGATACTGCCCCTGCTGGTCTTTGCGTTTATCATCGCTGGCATGGTCCAGGTCCTTCTCTCCAATGAGGTCATAGGACGGTGGGTAGGGCCTGAATCCGGTTTTCGAGGCATAGTCATCGGCTCGGTGGCCGGAGGCCTCTGTCCGGGGGGCCCTTTTGTGAGCCTCCCCATCGCAGCAGGACTCCTCCATTCCGGGGCCGGCATCGGGACCATGGTGGCCTTTATCACCGGATGGTCGCTCTGGGCCGTGAGCCGGTTGCCGATGGAGGTGGGGATCCTTGGCTGGGAGTTTACGTTGATCCGTCTGGCAAGTACCGCTGTCTTCCCTATCCTTTCAGGCCTGATAGCCCAGGTCCTTTTTGGAGGCCCCAGATGAGGGCCCTAACACCCAGAAAAAAATGCTGAATCTTCCACCCGGAACGGATAGGAATATGATTTTAAAGGGGGACGAAAAAGGGATCACCCGTGGTCCGGTGGCGTGTAAAGGGGCAAAAGCGCCTCCGGCACCTCCTTCAGTTTTGGGTTTTTGCTATCCTTATCAGAAAGGACCGGGGTCTTTATCGGCCAGGCAACCGCTATGGATGGATCTGACCAGAGGATTCCATACTCATCCCCGGGGGCATAGAGGTCGGTGCATTTATATATCACATCTGCGGTTTCGCTGAGGACGCAGAAACCGTGGGCAAACCCAGTGGGGACAAAGAGTTGACGTCTGTTACTGGCTGAGAGGACGGTTGCTGTCCACCGTCCAAAAGTCGGAGAACCTCGTCTAATGTCAACGGCGACGTCAAATATCTCCCCCGAAATGACATAAACCAGTTTGGCCTGTGGGTGTTTAAATTGATAGTGGAGTCCGCGAAGGGTGAAACGCCGTGAATGCGAGTGATTATCCTGCACAAAGGGTTGATCGATTCCCACCTCACCATACTTGTTCATGTGGTAGGTCTCCATGAAGAAACCCCGATCATCTTCAAACACCTCTGGCTCAATCAATACGACTCCTGGGAGAGAATCCTCAATACACTTCAGTGTCATTGTCTGTATTCTCCCCTTCTGAGATGAGTTCCATCAGGTATTGGCCATATTCGTTCTTGAGCATATCCTGAGCGAGTCTCTGGAGCTGTGACCGGTCAATATAGCCCTTCCGGAAGGCGATCTCTTCGATACACGCAATCTTGAGGCCCTGCCGTTCCTGTATGGACTGGACAAAGCTGCTGGCCTGCTGGAGCGACTTATGCGTCCCCGTATCGAGCCAGGCAAACCCCCGCCCCAGGAGTTCCACCCAGAGCCGGCCCCGCTGCAAATACGCCAGATTGACATCCGTGATCTCAAGTTCTCCCCGGGCCGATGGGGTGAGGTCTTCCGCTATCCCCACAACATCGTTGTCGTAGAAGTAGAGCCCGGGAACCGCGTATCTGGATTTTGGTCTCTGAGGTTTCTCCTCAATCCCGGTGACCCTGCCCTCCCGGTCAAACTCCACCACCCCATAGCGTTGCGGATCACGGACCAGGTAACCAAAGATAATGCCCCCTTCCTTGAGCCCCGCGCATCTCTCAAGGATCTGCGGGAGCCCGTGCCCGTGGAAAATATTGTCTCCCAGGACCAGGGCAACATGATCCCCTCCGATAAATCCCTTGCCAATGATAAATGCCTGGGCCAGCCCTTCGGGCCGGGGCTGTTCAGCGTAGGAGAGCGAAAGGCCCAGGTGCGAACCATCATTGAGAAGCTGTATAAACCTCGGCAGGTCCTCAGGAGTGGATATGATCAGTATTTCACGGATTCCCGACAACATGAGCACCGAGAGCGGATAATAGATCATCGGCTTGTCATAGACCGGCATCAGTTGCTTACTCACAACCCGTGTAATCGGGTACAACCGGGTCCCTGAACCACCTGCCAGAATTATCCCTTTCATCATGCACGCCTCAATCTCTGGGAATCCCTAAAAGCAGTCCTCTTGGTCCTGATCAACCGTAGTGCGCCTTTATCCATGACTGGTACTCCCTGCTCCTGACCTGGTTAACCCATTCCTGGTTGTCGAGGTACCACTTGATGGTCTTACGAATGCCGGTTTCAAGTGACTCTTCCGGGTGCCAGCCCAATGTCTGCCTCAGCTTGGCAAAATCGATGGCATACCGGCGGTCATGGCCGGGGCGGTCCTTGACAAATGTTATCAGTTCTCTTCGTGGGCGACCCATTTTCGGCACCGGAAGCACGTCCAGGATATCACAGACCATCTCCACGATCCTGATGTTTTCCATCTCGGTGTCACCCCCGATGTTGTATGTCTCGCCCCGTTTTCCCCTTTTCATTATCGTCCATATGGCCGTGCAGTGATCCCTCACGTACAGCCAGTCCCTTACATTCAGACCATCCCCGTAAACGGGAAGCGGTTTTCTCTCAAGGGCATTGAGGATCATGAGGGGAATCAGTTTTTCGGGGAATTGGTAGGGACCATAATTATTGGAGCAATTGGAGATGGTGATGGGGAGATCATAGGTCTTGTGATATGCCCTTACCAGATGATCTGAAGAGGCCTTTGAGGCGGAATAGGGGCTATTGGGCCTGTAGGCCGTCTCCTCCGTAAAATAACCCTCCTTCCCCAGGCTGCCAAATACCTCGTCGGTGCTGATGTGGTGAAAGAGTTTCATTCGCTCCCCGTGTTTCCTTGCCAGCTCCAGCAGCTCAAATGTCCCAACGATATTGGTCTGGATAAAGGCGTCGGGTCTTACAATGGACCTGTCCACATGGGATTCAGCGGCAAAATGGCAGACGGTGTCTATGGCGAAGTCGGAAAAGACGCCGGCCATCCTTTCCTGATCGCAGATATCTGCATTGATAAAGACATAGCGTTTGGGAAAATTCTTCTCAACATCTATTAGATTCTCCGGGTTGCCCGCATAGGTCAGGCAGTCCACATTGATCACGCGGCCATCAAACTCAGATTCATCCAGGAGATACCGGACAAAATTGGTGCCAATAAACCCGCATCCCCCGGTCACCAACATGTTTTTCATTGCCTGGTCTCCTCAACCTCACTGATCAATCTCTCTCTAAAAGCGGAGATAAATTGATCCAGGTCACTTGTCCACTCCGCCATCAGATCTACACCCGCCTCCTTTAGACGTTGATTCTCCAGGATGGAGTTTACGGGTCTCTTGGCCAACGCGGGATATTGCTCCGTGGTGTAGGGAACCAGCAAATGGGGCACCCCCATCTTATCGAGAAAACAGGTGGCCAGTTCATACCAGGTACAATACCCCTGGGATGTCGCATGGTAGGTGCCCTGGCCCTTTACATCGATCAGCTTTTCTATCTGCAGCGCCAGTCGAAAAGACCATGTGGGGGACCCGAACTGGTCGTTTACCACCCTTATCTCTCCTTGGGGATCTCTCAGGGCGAGCCTCAGTATTGTTTTTAGAAAATTGCGTCCCCTGATACCATACATCCATGCGGTGCGCAAGATCATGTGGTCATCAGTAGTCCTTCGAATGGCCTCCTCTGCCTCATACTTGGTCACCCCGTAGTAAGAAACAGGGTTTTCATCATCCGCCTCCGTGTAGGGTTCAGGCACCTTCTTGCTGCCATCAAAGACATAATCGGTTGAGATATGAATCAATCGGGCCCCCTGTTTTTTTGCCGCGGCAGCCAGGTTTGTTGGACCCTCCACATTTACCTTCCATGCCAGATCCCTTTTTGTCTCGCATTCATCAACCCTGGTGAAGGCGGCACAGTTCAAAATCGTTTCAGGCATTAGGTCCCTTATCATCTTATCCACGGCCGTCATGTCGGCTATATCAAGATCCCTTGACCCCAGCGACACAACCTCAAACCTCCGCTCCAGGACCTGCTGGCAGTCGCTCCCCAATTGTCCGGTACCCCCGGTTATCAATATTTTCATGGCTCTTCTTTCTTTTCCTCCCTTCCAAACCGTCAGGTACCACCACAAGGAAAATCGTCTCCGTACCCCCTAACCCCATAAACCGGAGCTCAACAGGTTTGATCAATTCGCAAAAACCCATTAATGCCTCCCGACAAAGAATCCTGTCACAATGTCTGGCCTGAATAGTAGCGGGGCGAGGGGTAACCGAAATCCGCCTCCCAGTGGGGGAGAGGTCTTTCAAAATCAGGGGCTCGCCAGTCTGAGGTCCGCGTCGTCTCACATGAAAACAATGCGACACATGCGAGGAGCAGTATTGGCAAAAGACATCTTCCCAAAACCCTTTTTATCCCATCCATCCTTTCTCGCCTAACCATTTTCTTTATCCCTTTTCTTCATCAAAACAATTTCGGTCCGCTTCAGAATATGATAGCCGTTCATGGTTCAGGGTCAAAAGAATCAACGAAAAAAATGCGACCCTGAACCGTGAACGCTAAACCTGTGAGCCTTTACAATATATATTCCAAGGCCAAAGGTCAAATTTTCGTATCAATTTAGCTATTTTCAAGACTGGCACTCGGGCCGGGCGATGGAGGTTCCGTTTTGAAGGGTGTATCCCTGCCTGAGGCAGACGAGCCTGTCTGAGACCGTTAGAGAGCGTTAGGAAATCACGGGGATCGAGGTTTCCAAAAAACATAAGACTTTCGCGGAGGTACTGCCCCCTATTTCTTCCTATGGCAGGTGATTTCTTTACGCTCTCTTACGGGCGAGTTATACGCCCGAAAAACGGAATCCCCATCGCCCGGCTATCAAACGGCTAAAGTGTTACAAATCTTCATGTTTCTTGTGATAGAAATCATCACCATCGCTGGGGCCACCCAGGAGAGTCACAATGGAGGCGGACAAGGCTTTTTGGATGGAAACTGCTTGCTGTTTTCTGTATGATCATCACCGGAGCCGACGGAGGAAGAGAGGTTTTCACGGTGCATTTCGATGGATAGACCTGCTGTATCAGGCACAAGAAATTACTTCAGCAGAGCCCTCACAATCGCAAGGCTTCTCGCCATAGGTTATGTGATGTTTGTGGGTCCTGCTTGCATGTCCACGATGGTGGACTACAAAGGACACCGGGTCTTTAATCCGCATTATCTCTTCTATCTGGAAACGCGATGGAGGGACACCTGGCAGAAGCCTGATAAAGTTTTGGATGCCCTGGATATTTCAAAAACGGACGTCATTGCCGATATTGGTGCCGGAGGCGGCTATTTTACAGAACGCTTCTCAATATACCTCGGCGCTTCGGGACGCGTTTATGCGACCGATGTTCAGGATGCGATGCTAAAGAGATTAAATAAACGGGTAAAAGAACGGGGGCTTCACAACGTCGAAGTCGTTCGCGGGAAATTTGACGACCCCATGTTGCCACAGGCCTCTTGCGATCTGGTCTTCTTCTCGAGTGTTTACAAGGAGATTGATAATCGGATCAGTTATATGAAAAAGATCCGCAAGATCTTGAAGCCGGGCGGCCGGGTGGCCATCATTGAATACCGACCGGATACCCGGACTCTAGGCCCCCCCATGGATATACGGCTTTCGCCTGAACAGGTTATCGATGAACTTGCCGCGGCCGGGTTCACGCTGATCAAGCGTTATGACTTTCTGCCGAGAGAGTATTTTCTGATCTTTGGAGCGAGGGGCGGGAATCAAGCGGCCGTTACCGACACTTATTGAGAAGTTGCCTCTCCTATTGTGTCGTTCTTAATCACATTTTCCACCTGGTTGATCTGTTCCCCAGTGAGCGACCCAAACTGCACACCGCTCCTTCTCACGCGAATCGTACTAAAGGGTACATCCTGGTCTATCTCGAAATCTGTGATGGTCCTAAATGGAAGTCTTTCTGCCCTGTAACCTTCGCCAGACAGAAAGATATCCAGCTCAAAGCACCTGCCCTGACTCCCGTCTTTCGGAACATATCTGTATGCCAGGCCACCCCTGCTGATATCCAACACGGTGCCCAGGGTGTCCGCACCGTTGTCTCTCAGCACGGTAAACATCCCCTCCTTTGCCCGAAACCGCTTGTGTCTTCTCTGATCGAGAAACCCTGTCATAGACATTTTCTTCCTCAAATTGCTGTCATTCTTGTAACCGGCCACTCACGATCCCCAACGCCCGACAGCCAATTTGCCTTGTCTGTAACATCTCAAAAAGCAGGGGGAAAGCCGTAGCATGGGGTCAGCTTTTTTCCACATGCCACACCACAATCCATATAACCTCCCCGGATTCTTGAGAAGTTACCCGCTATCCAAGTGATAGAAATTTCTACTTTCAAAAAACTATTATCATATGTCAAGAATTTTTCGTTCTTCTGGATGAACGTGGGGAATTCTTTTTTCATAACTCACTTTACCATACGCGGAGTCCAGGCGCCCGAGCTCAGGGCGGGCCTGTTATCCAGTCAAACACCGCTGAACAAAAACTCAACACACTTGATGCCAGGAGAGGGATCATGCTACATTGAAATTAAGTGCCAGCGGTCAGCAGATGACAACCCAACAAGACCACCCAGACTGGGCACAGGACCATTTGTATTATGAGCACCATCAGAGTACTGCCAGAGAAGGTCGCTTCGCAGATAGCGGCGGGCGAGGTCATTGATAGACCCGCCTCGATTGTAAGGGAGCTGATTGACAATAGCATTGATGCCGAGGCCAACAGGATTGTTGTAAAGATAGAAAAGGGGGGCAAGGCCTTGGTCCGGGTGAGCGATAATGGGGTGGGCATGTCCAGAGATGATCTGCTGTTGTGTCTCGAAAGACATGCCACAAGCAAGATAGAAACGGTCTCCGATCTATTCTGCGTCAAATCGTTTGGTTTCAGGGGGGAGGCAATCCCCAGCATAGCCTCTGTCTCACGAATGCAGATCATATCGCGTCTCAGGGACGAGCTGGCGGGTCACAGGGTCAGGATTGAGGGTGGAAAATTGATCGCTATTGAAGAAACCGGGGCCCCCCCGGGTACAATCGTCGAGGCAAGGTCGGTTTTTTTTAATTTGCCTGCAAGGCGAAAATTCCTCCGTGCCACGCGCACTGAGACCGACCATGTTATTGACGTCCTGATACGCGCGGCCCTCCCATTTTCCAGGATAAGCTTCAGGCTGGAGGATACCGGAAAAACCGTGCTGAGTCTGGCCGCCTCGGATGGCCCGCTGCCCAGGCTTTCTGCCCTGATGGGACGGGATGTTGCTGAAGCGCTTATCAAAAAAACCGAAGGGAATGAGGCCCTTTTGATCGATGCCTATTTGGCCCCTTCGGAGTTTGTAAGGAGTCGGGGAGATCGTCTCTTCGTCTATGTAAATGGTCGGAACATCCGGGATAGGCTTGTAACCAAGGCCATCGTGGAGGGCTATGGACAACGACTGATGAAAGGGCAGTACCCGCAGGCGGTCATCTTCATGCAAGTTGACCCCTCCAAGGTGGATGTCAATGTTCACCCAGCCAAAAAGGAGGTCCGGTTCCACGATGGCCGTGCAGTCTACCGGGCCATCGTTTCCACCATTGAAAATGCCCTGTCCCGGTCCACCCATCCTTTTGGCACGCCCGAGCCTGGGAGGGGCAATCTGGGTCAAGAGGAGGGGGTTGTTTCTGTCTCTGAGCCTGCCCGGGGATATTACCAGGCCCATCGGCCGATTACATATCCTACCAAAGGAGGATTTGAGGAACAGTCACTGGTCGAAGAAGTCGCCCAAACCATCGGTCAGTTGGGAAATACCTACATCCTGTGCGAGCTAAAAGACGGGCTCCTTATGGTGGATCAACATGCGGCGCACGAAAGGATCGTCTATGAAGAGCTCAAGAGGGGATTTCAGACCTCACAGATCGAGGTCCAAACCCTGCTCATCCCTTTTAGGCTGGAATTGAGCCTAAAGGAAAAAGAGATAATCCTTGAAGAAATGGGGCGGTTATCCCGTCTGGGCATTGAAATTGATCATTTTGGTGGAAACACCTTTCTCTTGAGGGCCGTTCCAGCCCATCTGGAGAATGTGGAGTGGCATTCCTTTCTCTCCGAGTTAATCGCGGAGTGGGGGGAGGGTCAAATGGATGAGACGGGATTTTTGGACAAGACCTTAAAGGTCATGGCCTGCCATGGTGCCATCCGGGCCGGGCACGGCCTGACACGCGATGAAATGACCCGTCTTGTGCGGCAATTGAAAGAGATGGACTTGCCCACAAACTGCCCCCATGGGAGACCTATCTTCAAGCAATTGACATTTTACGAGATCCAGAAGATGTTCAGGAGGATTGTTTGAGCCTTGGTGGTGTCTGTTCCTTGGGTGCAGTGCCATATGTGACCGCATGAAAGAACAGCCAAGAGTCGTTATTATTGCCGGACCCACTGCCAGTGGAAAGAGCTCACTGGGTGTGCAACTCGCCCTGGCTTTTGGTGGAGAGATCATCAGCGCTGATTCCATGCAGGTTTACAGGGGCATGGATGTCGGTACGGCAAAGCCGACACCTCAAGAACAAATGCGCATCCCTCATCACCTCCTCGACGTGGTGGATCCTGATGAGGAATTCAATGCAGCAACCTTTCGCACCATGGCCCTCCCCCTGGTCAGGGAGATCTGTTCCAGGGGCAAGCTATGTCTTGTCGTGGGGGGGACCGGGTTGTATATCAAAGGCCTCCTGGGTGGCCTGCTCCCGTCTCTGCCAGCAGATCCAAAATTGAGGGATTCGTTGCGTATAGAATGTGAAAGAGAGGGATCCACAAGGCTCCATGAAAGGCTCAGACTACTCGACCCGGAATCCGCCTCAAGGGTCCATCCAAATGATAAGGTCAGGATCATCAGATCCCTTGAGATCATACATCTGGCAAACCGCCGCGTGTCGGAGCTATGCAGGGAGCACGGTTTTTCAAACAAGGCTTTCAGCGCCTTAAAGCTTTGTTTGATGATTGACAGAGAAGAGCTCTATCACCGTATCAATCAACGGAGCGCTGCAATGGTGAGGGCCGGCCTGGTGACAGAGACAAAGAATCTTCTGGACAAAGGTTACTCCCCCGATCTCAAGCCAATGAAATCAATAGGATACAGACATGCTGTCAGGTATCTAAAAGGCTCCTGGTCCCTGGCCGAAACTATCCGTAATCTTCAAAGGGATACGCGGAGATATGCCAAGAGGCAATTGACGTGGTTTAGGGCTGATCCTGAATTCACCTGGATTCGTCCGACTGATTTCGATGTCGCCTCCATGAAGGTGAGGGATTTTTTGGGGACTGCTTGACATACCTTTTGATTATGTATACTAAAAAATACTCTCTCGACAATCAGAAGCATCAGAAACAGTGATGTTGCTCTACACCTCAGATAAAGGCAGGGTTTGGTCATGAAAAACGGGGTAGCCTGCGCTTTTTTCTTTCTTGTTCTGGCTGTTTTTTTGTCCCCTTCCCCCCTCCTCGCAAATAATCTTATAGAGGGGCTTGAAAATGGGAGGGTCGACTGGTCCAATCGGATCATTGAGGCCGTTGGTATTGGCAAACCGCCAGAGAAGCCTATCAACATTGCCCAGGCACGGGCTATTGCCAAGAAGGCCGCAGTAACCGCAGCACAGCAAAATCTACTTGAAACCCTGGAGAATATGTGGATCGATTCAAATACCCTTGTCAAGGATTTCGTAGATCAAAACGATCATATTTATAAGGATTTTCAGGTATTTATTCAACAACCCCAAGTCGTGGATATATCCTATCTTTCCAATGGATGTGTCAAAGCGACCGTCGCTGTAAAGTTGACAGGGGCCTTTGCTGATATGTTACTTCCAAAATCGATCCATGACATTCATCCTGTCAAACAGCCAAAACTCCCCGGCAAGCATAAACAAGAGGCCCGGACGGGCCTTGTGCTGGATTGCCTCGGGCTAAAGGTAAGGCCTGCAATAGTCCCGCGAATCGTTGACGAAGACGGCAATGAAGTATACGGCCCCAAATACGTCAACAGAAAGTATGCAGTCGGACAGGGTACCACAGGATATAGCACCGATCTAGAAGCAGCTCGGAAAAACCCGAGGGTGGGTGAGAGCCCGATCGTTTTGAAGGCCATCAGGGCAGCTCAGTCAGGGCCTTCAGATATTGTAATCAGCAATTCCGACGCCGATGTCATAAGGAGGGATCCCAGAAACCTCAGGTTTTTGCAGGAATGCCGGGTCATAATTGTCCTCAATTGAGAGACCTCTCAACGGCGCCCCGTGATTGAGCTGGGATCTTAGCCTTGCAGGCTTGGATGATTTTCTCCGGAGGTACCCCCAATGGATTTCACAAAACATAAATTTCTATACAGCGTTTTTCTCGGTTGTTTGCTGACCTCCCCAGCTTTTTTTGGCTGTGCGCCCAGGACCGAAATTCCAGAAAATGTGCTGAATACTCCGATGCATCACACATCCAGCGGTTTTAAACTGATTCAGAAAGGCTACCTCTATGATGCTGAGAGAGAATTCAATCTTGCACTGGAACTTGAACCCCATTACTCTCCCGCTTATCGGGGTCTGGGCCTGATCTACGGCCAAAATCGAGATTATGAGCAGGCCTTTGAGGCCATGGACAAGGCACGCGATTATGCAAAGAAAAGTGAAGACAAGGCCCTGGCGTGTGTCGGATTGATGCGTCTCTATACCATGCGCAAGGGAGAGGGTTGGCTTAAAGATGTGGAAAAAAATTTTGCTGATGCCATCAGTTCCGTTCAGGACCTTCCCGAAGCCTATTATTACATGGGTTTAGCCTATAAGGAGGCAGATCGAATACCCGATTCTGAGAAGGCCCTCAAGAAGGTGTTGCAGATCAATAAGGCCTTTGTGCCTGAGGCCTATGAAGCCCTTAGAGAAACGGAGAAGTAATCCATCACGTGTCTCCACCGATACCCCTAACCCCATTTGAGAGGGGTGCCGTGCGGTTTCTGCCCTATTGTCTCCTGTGCCTTATCTTTTTTTGGTCTCCTTTCCTGCAGGCCCAAACAGAGGGGGAGCTGGAACAGGGAGAAATCTACGCCATAGGAACGGGGGCCATCCACGAAGGGAACATGGCCCTGGCAAAAAAAAACGCCATCGCCAAAGCATTGATAAAGGGCGTGGAAGATTACCTCTTGCGCCGGTTAGGAAGCCATGGGGTGATCAATAATTTTGAGAGGTTGGTTGAGGGGGTCATACCCAAAGCCAAAGAAGAAATTGAAAATTTTAACATCCTGGCAGAGGGAAAGATCGGTGGGGAATACAAGGTCCTTGTACGCCTAAAGATCAACCAGGAGGTGATAGATCAAAAACTGAGAGAGGCCGGACTAATATACGCAGAGGGCCCTCCCATCAAGGTCCTCTTTCTTGTTTCAGAGGTCAACGGGGGATCGATTTCTTACTGGTGGAACGACCCGGCGATCAATCCTGCCCTTACAGCCACCGAACTGGCCATTTACAAGGCGTTTCAGGAGAGGGGATTTGTGCCGATCAACAAGACCTTGTTGACCCCGGAGACCGAATACCCAAAAGAATTGCGCACTCCTGAGCTTGAAGAAGGAGACATCCTGGTATTGGGAAAACTCTTCTCAGCGGATGTGGTTATCTACGGTCGGAGTGAAATGACCGATCAAAATGGGGTTGCCCTGACACTCAAGGCCTATGACGTGGAAAACAATAACCCGATCTGTGAAGATAGCCAGTTCGAAGAGGTTGATAAAGACCTTAAAGGTGATCAAACAAAAACCATTACACTCGAAAGACTGGCCAACAGGATGGCAGGGAGGCTTGCGCCTGCAATGATCAGGCACCTTACCCTTGACAGATCCAAGATTCACCATCTGGAGATCACCATTCGAGACCTCAAGGGCCCCAGGCAGGTAAAGGAAATCCGGGATTTTCTTAGAAACGAGGTCGGGAGGGTTGAATCCGTGAAAGTGACAAGGATTAAGGGAAACGCTGTATCTTTTGAGGTTGAAACCAGAAGGGAGAGAAGGGAATTTCTGAACCGCATCCTGAATCACACCGGCCTTCCCTTTCCACTAAACCCGGTTAAGACAGGAGATGGAGAGATCATACTGACCGCTGTTTGAACCACTTTTTCAAGGCATGCCCATAACGCAGGCTGGATGGCCCTTCTCGCGTCTCATAAGACTCAGTGATCGGTTTCGCCTTATTCGGGCCTGGCCATGAAAATGGGTTTTCGAGCTTCAGAGCGGCTTAGACAACGATGACTGTACCCAACCTAATTACGAGCCTACGGATCATCTTGGCGCCCATCCTCGTGATATACCTGATCAATGACAGGTTTTTGCCCGCCCTGCTGGTTTTTGTATTGGCCGGTCTGAGCGACGGGGCCGATGGACTGGTCGCCAGGCTGTTTAACCAAAAGAGTAAACTCGGTACCTATCTCGACCCGCTCGCCGATAAGATCCTGCTGGTAACCGCCTTTATTGTTCTTGCTGCGAGGGGGGTTGTTCCCCCATGGCTCACGGTCATTGTTATCAGTCGCGATATCCTGATCCTATTGGGCGTCTTGATCCTATTCCTGAACGCGCAGGATTTTACTATCAGACCATCGATTTTGAGCAAGATCACGACCTGTCTACAACTGGGGACGGTCTTTGTGGTGCTCTCAAAGGGCCACTTCCATTTCTCAACCAAAGTCAGCCTTTATCTGTTCTGGGCCACGACGGTCTTTACAATAAGTTCGGGGCTCCACTACATGCGCTGGTGGTTCAGGACAATAGGAGAGGGGAAACTGGGCGATTGAACGGCCATGGGATAATCCACAGAATACGACTTGACATATGGGATGCCACTTGATAGATTGCTTCACCTTGTAGGCACGTAGCTCAGGGGGAGAGCACTACCCTGACACGGTAGGGGTCACGAGTTCAAATCTCGTCGTGCCTACCAAATGATATCAATAGGTTAGGCCGGTTTCTTAAACCGGCCTTTTCTTTTTCTAAGTATATCCTCCCATGCGAAGGGCCGGTATCCGGGCAACGGCGTGGTAATAGAACCCGGTGCTCACTGGCGAATCCCAAAATCCCAGAATTCAGCAGAAAATCACTTCAAAAATGGTTGGCAGGATAAAGATTATGTGTTACGGCTTTCTGGGACTATCAAAAGAAAAATTAGGACGCCCTTAGATCAGGGATCCGGGCCGCGGAAGTTGAGGGGGAGGGCTGGTGGCTCTGCGGGTGCCTGGTTTGCGCTGTTGAGGCCGGAAAACGAAATACTGCGTCATCTGCAATAGACCGGGAGCCATTCGGGGGCAGGCTGTTGCGCAGAACAATAGAGTCGGGAAGAATACTGATTGAATGTCCATATCCCATTGACGTCCCATGGTTCACAAATTTACAGGGTGCTCCGTTGGGCACTGGTGGCGGCCTATACGATGCTACTCCCCCATGCCATCATTGCGTATGAGGCCATTTCCAGGGGTTTTTCACCAAAGATTGCCGGGAAGGTCCCGCTCGCCATCATTGCCCTTTTTGGATTGGCCTACCTGCTCTATGGCCTTTCGGTCAAGAAGGACACCCGGTGTCTTTGTTTCGCTTTTCCCTGCGCCATTATCGTCTATATTATCATCTCACTTGAACCCAACCCAAACAAACATATTCACATACCGGAATATATCCTCATGTCCTGTCTCCTCTTTCAAGCAATTTCTTATGATTACAGGGGGAAAGGGGTTCTCTTACTTGTGTTCATATGTGCTTCAATGCTCGGGATCGTTGACGAATTGGAACAAGGCATCCACAAAAACCGCTTTTATGGCTGGACCGATATGGCCGTCAACTCCGCGTCATCGCTGATCGGTATCCTTGCCATCATGGGAATAAAGGATCGCGCGGTGGGCGATTGGGTCTGGTGGGGCCGTCTCAGACGTATCAGGGTATCCGTGGAGATATTATTGTTCGGGGCCACCGGTTCAATCTTTACGTGTGTCTATCTTTTCGATGTGCAAAAGGTCAAGAGCTTCCAGGGCGTCTATCCTGTCTGGCTCCTGATGTGGAACTATCTCTTCATCGCCCTTGGTTGTGCTGCCCTGCTCGCAAACTGGCGTCACCTCTCCAGAAAAGCAAACCGACAGCAGGGTCAAGGGGAAAATGAGGTCACGGCACACCTCTGGGTTATCTGTCCCGTCGCCATCCTGCTCCTGATGCACGGCCTTGTTGTCCTGACTATCCTGGCAGGTTGGGAGTTTGGGTAGGCCTGGGACTGCTCTGTCATCCCTATGCAAACACCTTGACCATCATGGGTATGGCCACAAAGGTCCCCACGGAACTCCCCAGATTTGTAAATATGACTACCAGCAAGATCCGTGTGATCTTGTTTCTCCAAAACCCCTTGATGGATGATATGTCCTCGGGGAGCCGTTCAAAGTCCTTTACCTTTGGCTTCCCCAGCAACACCTCCACAAGACCCGCCACCCAGCCGGCTGCGATCATGGGGTTTAGAGAAGTGAGGGGAGCCGCAACAAATGCCGAGACCACCGTCAGGGGATGGGCGAGTGCCACGACCGCCCCAATCCCTGAAAGGACGCCGTTGGCAAGAATCCACCATTTTACCATGTGTGCTGCCGCAGTGGTGCCGGCAAGAAAAAAACCCAGAATAATCAGGCCCACCACGGCCGCCGGAATACCCCATTTCAGGGCCGCGAACACCTTCCCCTTTGGCGGGATCTGCTCCAGGGAGTCAATATCCACGGGTTCGTTCCAGTATTTCTTGATCCCCGGGACATGTCCGGCCCCCACCACGCCGACGATTTTTTTCCCGGGGGCGTTTCGTATCTTATGGGCCAGGTATTGATCTCTCTCATCGATCAATATACGCCGCAGTTCGGGGAGTGTCTCACCGATTTCCGCAAGAAGGGTTTCAAGGACATCCCTCTTTTTCATCTCCTCGATATCCTGCTCCGTGATCGCATCGGTCTCTCCCATTGAGACAGCGAGCTGAACCAGCAGTTTGATCCTTTTCCACACCCCCATCAGACGCCATGCCCTCGACAGGGTGGTCCTGATGTCCCTGTCTGCCGGATCGACACTGGCTTCAACCTCCCGGGCGGCCTCGATTGCCTGCAACATCTCCTCTCCGGGCCTGATCCCCAGCCTCATACCGATCCGTTTCTGAAAAGACGCAAGCATGAGGTTGGAAAGGAGCAAGAAGGCCTTTTTTTCCCTAATGACCTTGATGAGATCTGTCTCTTGCCACTTGTTTTTTTGGGTGATGGCCTGGTATCTGGTTTGACAAAGCTCAATGCACACGGTATCCGGTCTTTCTTGTTTGATAACCTTACCGACCAGCTCTGTGCTTTCCCTGGACACGTGGGCCGTCCCGATGAGGGTGACCTCTTTGTCTTCAAAAGTCAGTCGGTGTGTATTGTCGTTGTTTGTCATGGCCATGGGGTGTATATTCAAACCGAAAAATAGGGTCTGCCTATTACCATAAACCGATACCGCTTTCCAAGGGATTTTGTTTCAAACGATCGCGATTCTGACCACCCAGAGAAAAAAAGGTGACCGCACAAAAACGGATAGAATTATTACTGGAGGGGGGCGTGCATGAGGGCGTATACCCCGGGGCCGTATTGCTGGCGGCACAATCAGGCGAAATTGTCTTCCTGGAGGCAGTCGGCCATCGGTCATTGATGCTAGGGCCTGCCCCGATGCACAGGAAAACCATCTTTGATCTGGCATCTCTTACCAAGCCATTGGCTACGACCCTTGCCATCATGAAGCTCGTAGATGACGGGATAATGGACCTGGATCAGCCGCTTGACACCCTGCTGCCCTGCCATGTCCCCGAAGAAAAAAGGCCCATATCCCCACGGATGCTTCTGAGCCACTCATCAGGATTCCTGGACTGGCAGCCCATTTACCTCGAACTGGACCGGTATCCCCTCCGAGAGAGAAAGGGGATATTAAGAGGGGAGCTCCTGAGGATACCCCTGACCTTTGACCCCGGCCAGGGGACGCTTTATAGCGACCTCGGATTTATGATGCTCGAATGGCTCATTGAAGAAACCACAGGGGGTCCCATGAACCGGTTTCTTGACCGCTATTTCTACAGTCCGCTATCCCTGGAAAGGACGTTTATATACGACACAGCACTCCCAAGGCAATTCAAGGCCGAGCAATTTGCCGCAACCGAGGACTGCCCATGGCGGGCCAAGGTCATCCAGGGGACTGTCCACGATGAAAATGCCCATGTGCTTGGTGGCTATTCAGGTCATGCAGGGCTCTTCGGGACCGCTGAGGAGGCCTATCTCCTGGCCAACCTGTTGATGAGACATTTTCATGGGTCGCAGGATGACTATCTGAGACCCAAAACGGTGAGGGCATTCTTTACCCGCCAGATGCCTCTGGGGGATGGAACCTGGGCATTGGGTTGGGACACACCATCGCTTGAAAATTCCAGTTCCGGGAGTTACTTTTCCAACAACAGCGTCGGTCACCTCGGGTTTACGGGCACCTCAATCTGGATGGATCTGGACCGGGATATCGTTGTCATCTTCCTTACAAACCGTGTCCATCCGACTCGAAACAATCAAAAGATCAAGGTCTTCAGACCCAGGCTGCATGATGCGATCATGGGGGAGTTGGGGATAAGATAGTGCCTAAAGGTAACATCTCAAAGAACAGGGGGAAAGGTGTGGCATGGGGGTCTTTTTTTCTTCCACATGCCCCCATAT
>CAZXCQ010000104.1:0-9764 GCA_964639275.1 uncultured Desulfobacteraceae bacterium
TATCTCTCATATCTTTCTTCTGGGGACTGAGGATCTCAACCATGGGCCTTGGATGGCTGACAAGATAGACGATGAATGCCCTCCTTATTTCAGGCTTAAGACCTTCGCTCTCTAGAAGCAAATGAACATCAAATGGATCCCTGGGGTGCTGGCGGTCAAGGGCGGCGCAGATCTTGCCCGCATACAAATCATGGGGTGAGAGGATTCGCGCTTGGAGAGACAATTCAAAAAGATCCTGAGCCCTTTTCGACAGCGTTTTCGTCTCGGGCGGGTACATGGAGCCCCGGAGTACCAGGTTTGGCTCCACCTTGACGGTTATTCCGTCGCGCTCAACGATCAACCCTCTGACGATATCGGTTCCATAGATCCTTTTCAGGAGGATTGCTGTGCCGGGCATCCTGCCTTTGATCGCCTCCGCTATCCTGGCCAGGTTGTTGCGAATTTCATCCAGAGCAAGATCCCTTTCATGCAAGGGCAAATAGGTCAGATCGATGTCCACGGATAACCGAGGGAGATCCTGCACGAAAAAATTGATTGCCGTGCCTCCCTTCAAGGCAAAGGTCTCTTCTTTGTGTATCAACGGCAGGATTCTCAGAAGCAGTTCCGCCTGCTTGAAGAAAACGGTATCCCTCATTCCATAGCTTCTTCATAACTGTCTAAAGGGACCGTTATCTGATATTTTTTGTCGTAACGTCCCCCTGGGACAATCATTCGCTTGCCCTTTCCGAGATCGACCAGCGAGAGGTCTAGTTCAGACACCCATGGATGGCCATGCCTCTCCGCCATGGCCAGAAACAGTCTCTTGACTTTAATGGACCGGCATGCGCACAGCATCTCTTGAACCATCTCCGATCGGAGGGTCGCAAGGCTTTCCATGATCCGGAGGGCCTCATCAAAACCGACCCTCCCCGGCACCAGGTGAAGCATCTCCATGGCGGCCCGTTCCGGTGCGGATATCTTGACGGTGAACTCCTTTTCCTTCACTTCCGAGAACCCCCGTTCCGGGGCTTCGCGGAATAGATTGGTACGAACCAGGGAGATTTCCACCCCTAACCGTTCCCCTTTGAACCAGGTGGGCAAGACCAGACCCTGTGTTGCGTAAAGGAATATCGTTCTCTTGCCGGAAGGGAGGTAATGGCCATATCCCTTCAGTTCGAGGGCGGTTTTTCCCCCGGGGTGCACATTCAGGCCAAGTTGCTTTTGAAGGGTGTAGACAGCTCCGGGCCATTCCACACGATCACCGCTCAGAACGTAAGCGCCTCTTCCGAAGGACTGTATCCAACCGCTCCTTTTATATTGGGTAAGGAGATCATGGCTGAATCCCTTTGTATTCAAGTAGGATGCGGCAGCGGGAGTGCCTCTTGGCCACTGACTGACGAGACGGTTTATTTTTGGTGTCTTTTCGTTAGACATACTTATCAAATAACCATATTTTCAAACTAAAGTCAAGGTATAGTTTGAATTTATCCCCATTTCATTACTCTCAGTCATGGAATGACAGTTTTTCTAAACCAGGACCGGGCCGTCACGCCTCATCCACCTCTCGCTCCAACTCTTTCTCGTACCTTTCGATTTCCCACACCGGAGTCCTCAAGCAACCCCGGATGTTGGTGCGTTTTAGATCACCCTCGTCAATGAGACGGTAGACGGTCCTCACCGAAATGGCGAATTAATCTACCACCTCCTTGACGTCCCGTATGGCTCCTATAAGTGGGTCCCATCCGTTAGTCGTAGTTTCCATTCTCAACCACCAACGCATACGAACCTCTATTGTCGGCTTATTTTGTATGCTTCTTTTTTGGAGGGGGCGGTTCAATGCCGTGGTGGTCCTGAATATAGGTCAGTATGCCATTGGTGATAAAATTAGAGATTGAGCGCCTTTCCTTTGAGGCATACTCCTCGATAAATTTCTTTATCTCTTCTTCCAGCCTGATATTGACTAAGATTTTCATACCTTCTTTTTAACCAATCTGTAAGAAGATGTAAACAAGACATTGACTTTTATAAATTGAAATTCTACCGTTACGATAGCTAATAGATAGTATATTTATAGCGTCTACCAGACCTAGATCGAGCGTGAAGTAGGTACCTACCCAAACCACAGGGCAATGAAAAGCCCATCACCATCCTGAGCTGGTACATTACCTACAGGACGGTTTCGTTGGATCACCGGGTGGAAATGGAAAGGAGGTTGAGGGGGGCGCTGAGTCGGATTTAGGGGGCATGAAATGATTAAAAGAATAATATCAGGCGGGCAAACCGGGGTGGATCGAGCGGCTCTTGATGTTGCTGACAGGCTTGGTATCCCGCACGGCGGGTGGATACCAAAGGGACGTAGGGCTGAAAATGGCCCCCTGTCGAGTAAATATCAGCTGGAGGAAATGCCAACGGCCAGCTATCCAAAACGGACCGAAATGAACGTCCTCCACTCAGACGGCACACTGATCATATCCCATGGGAAGCTGACCGGTGGGTCAGCCTTAACCCGAAAGCTGGCAAAAAAGCATGGTCGCCCTTGGGTCCATGTGGATCTGGACAAGCTTTCTCTTTCCGATGTTGTCAGAGTTGTCAGGGCATGGATCGAGCGAAACAGTATTGAGGTCTTGCATGTGGCCGGAGCACGGGCCTCTAAAGATCCGTCTGCTTATGACACCACAGTCAACATTTTGCAGGATCTATTGGTAGGCTACCCCTTTTACGCCGCTCCAAGGCTTACCATTGCAGAGCCATCTCACATTTTCCAAATCCAGAGGGCATGCGGGCCCTGGAGAGATATGGGGATAAGTATATCGGAGAAATTAGCATTGTCACACATACCGGATACCAATCTGAGGTAACGTTAGCCCACGAGCAGGCTCATATTGCCACTGTAAGGTGCAAGGCTTATAGAGACAAGGAAAGAAATGAATGGACTTCTGTGAGCCAAAGAATTGAAGGTGAGAGCGTGCACGGACCTTCATTCCAAAGAGCCTACCAAAGGATGATCTTTAGGGCTGAAAGGGTTTATGGGAAAGAACTTACAAAGCTGATGTGGATGGGGTTGGAGATATATAAAAGGGAGTCTTCTGAGAGCCGTGAGAATCGAGAATCTCAGGGCAAGGTATGCTAGCCAGGGTATGGGCGATATGAGATGTAAGATGAAAAAGACGGTAAAATAGAGGCGAGGTTGGAAATATGGTTGGAAAACGGAATTACGTAAACAAAAGAGGGGTTACGAAAGTAACGTAACCCCTTGATTTCGCTCTGGTAGCGGGGCCTGGATTCGAACCAGGGACCTTCGGGTTATGAGCCCGACGAGCTACCTGACTGCTCCACCCCGCGGCAAAGAATCATTTTAAGAAACCAATGTCTTTTTGTCAAACAAAAAAAGCCTTTTGATATCGGGGTGGTGCTATCTTGCAGGGAGCCTTACAACAAAGGTCGCGCCTTTTCCCGGGATGCTGTCGGCCCATATTTCTCCCTTGTGGGCCTCCACCACCTTGTAAGATATGGACAGGCCAAGGCCGGAGCCACTGGCCCGGGTGGTGTAGAATGGTTCAAAGATCCGGAGTAGATCTTCTTCTCTTATCCCACACCCTTCGTCACTCAAGCGGATCTCAACCCCGTCATACCATCTTCCAGTGCTGATCCTGACCATCCCGCCATTTTCCATGGCCTCGATACCGTTGGCAATGATATTAATGAAGACCTGTTTTAACTTGTCAGGGTCACAGCTTATTTCCTCCAGATCAGGGGATAAATCTGCCTCCAGGCAGTATTTTTCGGATGAATAGATCTCACCCATTATCTTCAACACGTCCTGAATCACTGAATTGATATCCGCAGGTCTTTTTACAAGATTATAGACCTTGGTAAAATCCCCCAGGTTTGCTACGAGTTTTTCGAGCCGGCCGACCTCATCAAAGATCATATCCAGCTTTTGAATGGCCTTTTCGTCGGTCAGATGCGGCCTTATCTGATGGGAAAACCCCCCTATAATCATTAGCGGATTCTTTATCTCGTGAGCCACATGGGCCACTGTCTGACCGACTGCTGCAAGACGCTCGGATCGCAACAACTTCTTCTCCAGTTGTCTCTGCGCAGTGACATCCCTGATGATGGCCGTAAATGTAATCCCCCCTTCTATTTCGTGGTGCGACAGGCCTATTTCAACGGGAAATTCCTCACCGCCTTTTCTCAGGGCGGAAAGGGACAGGGTCTTTCCCATGACCCTGGGCTCCCGGGTTTGCAGAAATCCTCTCACAAATCTGTAATGATCCCCATACGGGGGGGGGATCAGCATGTTGAGATTCTGGCCCAGGACCTCATGCCTGGAGTATCCAAATATCCGTTTTGCTGCATTGTTAAAAAGCACGATTTTGTGATCTTCATCAATACTGATGATGGCATCGGTTGCCGTATCGAGGATGGTCCTGAATTTTCTCTCAGAGGCATGAAGTTTTTGGATCAGGTTTTGATAGTCTGTCACATCCCTCGAGATTTCGACGAAGTGTCTCGGGGCCTCCCCGCCGGAGGCCACCGGATAAATGATACGGACCATCTCTTTGACATCACCATCCGCCTGTGTGTGGCGATGGGTTACCTCGACCCTTTTTCCCGTCCTTTCTGCCTGTTCGAGCGGGCACAGGTCTTTGTCAAATCGACACGGTTTATCCGACTGATGGATGATCTCATGGCATTTTCTTCCGACCACCGCCTCTTTTTTGAGTCCATAGTTTTCGAGAAACCCCCTGTTGACGTGTTCGATAGTAAAGGCCTCGTCAACCACCAGGATCTCTTCATTGATCCCGTCAAAAAGGGTTTCCAGGAAGAGATTGCTGACCTTCATTTCCTTTAGTCGCTGCTCCTTTTGCGCCAGGGTCTCCCTCAGGGCCCTGACTTCCTCTTTGAGCCTGTCTATCTCTGAGGTCGCCATTTTAGTCCTCCCATCTTTGGACAATAAAAGACATATTCGAGGGACAGGATATCAAACATCTCATCCGTCCCCCTCCTGATGGCCAGGTAAAGCTCCTTCATGGTACTGGACCTGCTGAGTGAGGATCGGTATTCGGATTCATTGTAAAACCAGGAATCGACCGGGAGCAGGACCTGATCAAGAGGCCCGTACCAGTTTGCACCGAGTTCGTTTCTCATTTCAAAGACCTTTTTGTACATGGACCTGAGGATGTCTGTCCTTAAGATCGGGCTCACCTGATTAATCATACAGTCCATCAGACCGGTGAGGTAATAGACCTCCCTCATCTTTTCTTCGCTTTCCCGATAGGCATAAATGGACCGAATCGTTTGACCCATGCCCCCCTTTAAAGAGAAGTGGGGTGGAAGATTGTAGGTCTCCTCAGGAGAGGATTCGAGTCTTGCAGACTGGGACTTTAACATCTGAACAAAATGGGTGGTTTCCCAGTATGCCCTCCGGAACTCCCATGGACTTGAGGTGATCAGATTCCCCGGTTGTCGTTCCATGCGCTGTTGTATGTCTATGACTTCGCCCATGGCATTTTTCCAATCTTCCGGTCTATCCGGGTCAGGGCCTGGGATGACATCTTTCGTGTATCTCTCTTAGATGTTTCCGGGTGACATGGGTGTAGATCTGTGTGGTGGAGATATCCGCATGGCCCAACATAACCTGCACCGACCTTAAATCGGCCCCCGCCTCAAGGAGATGACTGGCAAAGGAATGTCTTATGCCGTGAGGCGTTATCCTCTTTTTGATCCCGGCTGCTATTCCATGCCTTTTGATCACCTTCCAAAACCCCTGACGGGACATGGGACCACCCCTGGCGGTCAAAAAGAGATATGCAGAGTTCGCCCCCTTTTTCAGCCGGGCCCGACCGTTTGAAACATATTCTTGGAGGGCCTCAATGGCCTTTTCTCCCAGGGGGACAACTCTCTCTTTTGAACCCTTTCCCATTGTCCTCAGATAACCCGCCTCCAGGTTTATATCAAAAGATTTGAGCCTTACGAGCTCCGAAACCCTCAGGCCGGTGGCATACAGGACCTCGAGCATGGCCTTATCTCTCTGACCCCTGGGATTGGTGGCATCGGGCTGGGACAAGAGCCGGTCGACTTCCAGTATGCTTAAAATTTCGGGTAGCCTGTTGGATTGCTTTGGTGCCTCCACAAGCCTGGCCGGGTTGTCACTGATCTTGTCCTCGGATGCAAGAAAGCGGAAGAACATCTTTATGGCCGAGATGTTCCTTGCCACAGTCCTCGCTGACAGGTCCCTGCCCAACTGGGCAGTGTATTCTGAGATCTGCTTTTCTCCCACCACCTGGGGATTGAGTCCCCTGGCTTCCAGGAATCGAGTGAATTTGACCAGGTCTCGGCTGTAGGCCTGGACCGTGTTATCCGAAAGCCCTCGTTCAATCCTGAGATAGTTGATAAATTGATCTACCAGGTGGTACATGCCGGGACTCAAACCTCTGCGGGACATCAATCAAAGTCATAATAAAGGGGGTTCTTTGTGAGGACCCTCGGGCCACCATTTTCAATCACCACCATTTCCTCAAGCCTGACCCCCCCCTTGCCCGGGAGATAGATCCCCGGTTCCACCGTGACGACCATTCCATTTTTGAGACTGACCGGTTTCCTGGGGCCGAGCCTGGGTCTTTCATGGGTTGCCAGTCCCACACCATGACCAAGGCCGTGCCCAAAGAACTCTCCAAACCCCTCATCCCTGATGATCTGCCTGGCGATGGCGTCAGGGTGGGTGCTGTCTACGCCCGGTTGCACCTCTTTCAAGGCAGCAAGCTGGGCCTGGCGGACGGTCCGGTATACCCTCTTTAGTTCGGGTGGGGGGGTGCCCAGAAAGACCGTTCGGGTTATGTCGGAGCAATATCCCTTTAGTCTGACCCCCAGATCCAATACGATCGGTTCATTGACCCTGATCTTTCGCTCCGTGGGCTCTGCATGGGGCAATGCGCTGTTTGGGCCGGATGCCACTATTGATGGAAATGCCAGTCCATCCGCCCCTGCCTCCCGACAAAGCCCTTCAATCTGCCACGCCACTTCCCTTTCGGTGAGGCCGGGCCTGAGCTGGCCGGTGACCTCTTCGAGGAGCGCCGAGACCAGATTGGCCGAAGCCCCCAGGGCCTTGATCTCTGCGGCATCTTTTATCTCTCTCAATCCCTCCACCAATCCGTCCAGCGGTATGAGGGCAACCGGGGGAGAAAGGGATTCAAGGCCTATTTTTAGTCTCCGGTGGAGACCCCATATGAGATGGTCCTGTTCAAAACCCAGCCTTTCCACTCCGAGTCGATGCACCAGATGAGGGAAATCCTCGACCAGATCCTGGCTTAGGGTCTCGACTTGAAAACCGACAGCCTCCTCCTGGGCCTCAAGGGTGTACCTGGAGTCGGTGATCAAAACCCGATGGGTCTGGTCGATCAGGAGGGAGCCCGAAGATTCCGTAAGTTGATGATCTCCTGCCTTGAATCCAGACAGGTACCGTCTGTTTTCGGGCTGGATGATCCATGCGGCACCCGAATGGTGGAGCGGGGTCGCCTTGAGGCGTTTTCGAAAGGCGGTCAGGCGTTTTTGTAGGGTTGATTTCTGCATATTTCTAAGGATATCCTTTGATTGCTGTCAGTTGATGGTCATCAAGACTGGAGGACCGATTCGATGAGCGCCTTTGGTCTTCAGATCTTATCAGAGTCGTTTCTGGATTGCAATTTTACCTCAACACTTTCTTGCGGCCCAGCGAAACGGGTTGCTCATCTTCTCCCTTGTTGTCCCTGGTGAAGAAGTAGAGGATAAAGGCAACACAGACGCAGGCTCCGCAGAGAAAAAAGGAGGCATGGAAGGCCTCGGGTCCGCGCGAGGCCTCCGGATAGAGGGACTGCATCAACGTTCCCGTCCCCTGAAGAAAGACCGCAGGCCCGATCATGGTAAAAAAATTGACGCCGGTCATGGCCGTGCCTGCCATTTCCAGCGGCATCAGTTCCTTTATCTGGGCATACATCAGGAGGCTTGTTGCGCGGAAAAAGCCAAAGGCAAAAAAGACCGAGGCAAGGAAGATCAGGCCGATCTCCACGGGAATAATGGCCAGGACAATGAGACTGAGAAAAAGGACCAGCAGACCAAGGGATACAATGGCCCTGCGGGTTTTGAAGAGCCTGTCGGACAAGGCACCCCAGACAGGCCCCCCCAGGATCATTCCAAAATTCATCAGGAGGATGAGATTTCCTGACGTCACCGGCGATAACCCCTGGACCTCCATGAGATAAGGACCAGCCCAGAGCACCTGAAGTGAGGCAAACACGCCGTAACTGACAAAGGTCCCAAAAGAGATGATCCAGTAGCTGCGATCTTTCAAGAGTATCCTCAGGGCGTCAAAGGCCTGGCCCAGTCCCGGCAAGACCTCATCCCCGTTTGAAACCACGGGGTCTTGCAGCGGCCGATCCCTTACAATCCCATAGAGCGCAAAGACTGCCAGGAGGTTTATGAGGGCAATAAGGCAAAAGGCCATGCGCCAGCCCATCTCCTGAACCAGGAGAACAAAGGGGGTTGTTGCCACCATGTTTCCTGCCGTACCAATGGAGAAGACTATGCCGGACAGGGTGGCAAAGCTTCGAGGGTCAAACCATATTGTGAGGAGTTTGAGGGTCCCCATCAGATTGCAGGCCATTCCAACCCCCAGCAGGATTCGCCCGATCATTCCCACGGTCATTGAATCGGCCCAGGCAAAGATCAGTGCCCCTGCGACGCCTACGAGGGAAAGGCCGGTCATTGTGCGTCTGGCCCCCACCTTGTCCAGGAACATGCTAAGGGGGATCTGGGTAATGGCAAAGGCGTAAAAAAAGGCGGCAGAGATCAGGCCGAGGCCCTTTGTGTCAAGATGCAGGTCCTGCAACAATTGCGGGGCGATAACCGCATTTGACGCCCTGTAAAACTGGGAGATGAAAAAGGTGGATGATGTTATGGTAAAGATTGCCCAGCGACGGTGCATGGTATCTCCCGGCATCTAAATCATTCCTTAACCCCTGAAGGCTTCAGGCCAACAAGGCGCCGGTAACATCCCCGGAGCCATCCGAGGCGGCGGAAAGGCATAGGTTTCCTTGGAGTTGAAACCTTTCTTGATCCAGGAGATATATTTTAGTGGGGGTTTCCAGGTCAAGCCAAAACCTGTCTGTCAAGGGCGCCAGGGGGTAAGCGCCGCGGCAATCTGACGAGGCTGATTGGTCGTTGACACTGAACGGTGCTTGACTTATAGTTCTTTAAGCAATCGTAGGTCGTTACCCTTCACCCAGTGACCGAGCAGAAAATGTCATTCGGGGCAAGACTTTTTTGGTAAGGATGTTTCAAGGAGGGCACATGATTTCAAAGAGATTCTTGCGTACTCCTCTGGTGATAGCAATTCCATTGGCTGTTTTGGTCCTTTTTCTCTTTCAGGCGGTCCACGCGCAGGAGACGGCAGGACCCCAGATTGATCATGTCCAAGAGGGGGTAAAGGCCTTTGATGAGGCCTTCTACCATCTGGAACCCAAGGGGAAGAGGGCGCAGGCATCCCAGAAGTACGGGCAGGCAATCGGGGAGTTTAAGAAGGCGATCGAGTTTGACGAGAACAACGTTGAGGCCCACCTGAGACTGGCCAGGGTCTATTATGTGCAAAAGAGGTTCTCCCAGGCGGCCGAGGAATACAAAAAGGTCACGGCGCTGACGCCGTATGACGTCAACGCATATCTGAAGCTGGCACTGGCCTATGAGAGGCTCGGCAGATATCCCGATGCCATCAAAGAGCTGGAAAAGGCCAAGGGCTATACCGAAAA
>CAZXCQ010000104.1:9864-18879 GCA_964639275.1 uncultured Desulfobacteraceae bacterium
CCGGGGTCTGTGTTCTTGCCCCTTTTTCTTTTCTGTCTGTTGAGTCCCGGTTTTGTGGTGGCGAGCGATCCAAAGTCTGCCACCTACTGTCCGGATAATGATAAGGTCTTTTGGTTTATCGTTGCCTCCGACACCCACATCGGGATGAAAGGAAGTGAAGATCGGGATAACTTGAGATGGCTCATCACGGAGGCCAGGAATGCAATCAACCCCCAATTTATCGTGGTAGCAGGGGATCTGACCGATTCAACCTATGGAAACGCCCTCGGGATACCGGATGGTCCGCACAAGGAAGAATGGGAGGAGTACCGTCAGGTGCTGGAGGCCAACGGGATTGACGCCACTTTCTATTATGACATCGCTGGCAATCATGATGCGTATAATGACAAGAATCTATCCTATTATCTAAACTACTCGATCCAGGGGAAGGCCACCGGCCAAACACAGATATCCTGGACCAGGAATTTTGCTTATGGAAAGTATTACTTCTTGGGGGTGTGTACAGCGGGGAATGATGGTGCGGGATTCAGCGTGGACCCCCTTGACAATTTTGGGGACCATGCGGGGCTGGATGCGGGAGAGCTGGAGTTTATCAAGGCGGAACTGGAGGTCAACAAGGATGCGAATCTTAGCCTGATATTTGGGCATCATCCATTAGAGAGAAAGAAATGGCCCCCGTCATCCTGGCCAGAGACCGCCCTGACCTATGGCGACGGGGAGTTTATTGGGATAATGAATCTCTACAAGGTCCTCTCTTACACCTACGGGCACACGCATACCTACATCGAAGAGTTCTTTTCAAAACCCGAGACCGACGGTGTGATCTATCTCAATGTGGCATCCCTGGCCAAGTCCAGTGAGAACCAGTACAGCATCGTCGCCATAGATTGTAACGGCATCTCAATAACCCCCGAGAACGTGGGCGTCTGGCCCGCAGTCCTTATTACGGCACCTCTGGACAAGAACCTGGGGATTGAAAGCAATCCTTATACTTCAAACATCTCCCACTCGGGTTTAGGCCCGATCCGGGCGCTGGTGTTTGACAAGAATCCGGTTACCCGGGTTGAATACAGGATTGACTCCAAGGGGGACTGGTATCCCATGACAAGGGTCGACTCCAACCCCTATCTATGGGAGGCGGAATCGGTTGTCCCGTTGTGGGACGGCAGCCACAGTGTTGAGGTCAAGGCCACCGGATCGAGCACGCGGACAGACCGTGTACCCACCTCTTCGCCCGGGGGGGATGTTGGCTCAGATGGCGGGGGCGGCTGCTTCATTGATACGGCTGCCCATGGGTCTCCCTGATCCGCGCAGCTTTTTTGCCCCTTCCTGCGAACATCTAATAGGAGGAGTTTTGCGTGTTTATTTCTTTGATCCAGAAACGTCGGAGTATCAGAAGGTTTTTGGAAAAGCCGGTAGACCGGGAAAAGGTCGATTTCTTGATTGAGGCAGCGCTTCGGGCGTTCTCCTCAAAGGGATCGAACCCATGGGAGTTTATTTTTGTCAGCGATAAGGCGACATTAGGGAGACTTTCAAGGGCCAAACCGCACGGGTCCGGGTTTCTGAAAAACGCCCCCCTGGGAATTGTCGTGTGCGCGGATCCCGAAAAGAGCACGGTGTGGATTGAGGACGCCACCATTGCCTCGACATTTATTCTCCTGGCAGCAGAGTCCATTGGGCTTGGGGGCTGCTGGATACAGATCAGGGATAGAATGCACGATGACACCCGGAGCGCGGATGCCTATATCTCAGAGACCCTGAAGATCCCGGAAGGGATCAGGGTGGAGGCCATTATGGCCGTTGGTTACCCCCAAGAGAAAAAGGCCCCCCATGGCAAGGAGACGCTACAGTACGAAAAGATATCTTATGAGACTTACGGAAAAAGGGGATAGAGCCAAAAAGAAGGGGATCCTGTGTCACAAAAGGACTACTACGAAATCCTGGGGGTGAGTCAAAAGGCCACTCAACAAGAGATCAAGAACGTCTACCGTGGACTGGCCTTTCAATATCACCCGGATCGGAACAAGGAAGATCCACAGGCCGCAGAAAGGATGAAGGAGATAAACGAATCCTATGCGGTTCTTTCAGACCAGAAGAAGAGGCGCGAATATGACGCCCTGAGGGATCGATTTGGGTCCTCCGCCTACGGTGAGTTCAGGCAGAACTACTCTGAACAGGACATCTTCAGGGGGTCTGACATAAACCAGGTCTTTGAGGAGATAAGCCGGGTATTTGGATTCAGGGGTTTTGAGGATATCTTCAGGGAATCCTATGGGTCAGGATTTGAGAGCTATGAATTTCGGAGGCCGGGGTTCTTTGGCAGAGGGTTTGTCTTCAAGACACCCTATGGACGGGGATCCAATGATGATACACGTCCTTCACCGGGTGGGGGGCTGGGTCGGCTGGTCAGGCTGGGCCTCAAAAAGATGTGGGGGGTGGAACTCCCCGAAAAGGGCAGGGACTGGCACGATGTGATTACCCTTTCCCCCCATCTGGCCCGGGAGGGCGGCAAGATTCAATATGTGCACCGCAGGAAGTCAAAGGAGCTGGTGGTCAGGATCCCAGCCGGTATCAGGGCAGGGCAGGTGATCAGACTGCGCGGGATGGGAGGTGATGGGAAGGGTGGGGGAGAGCCGGGAGATCTCTTTATCAAGGTGCGAATAAGAGGTGCGTTTTTTCAAAAGTTGAGGGACTTTGTGAGACGTCTTCTTGGAACCAAGATTTCGTATTCCTGAGGAGACTGCCGAGAGGGTGAGGGAGGAAAAGAAAATGAAAAGGATGGCTATTCTTGGGGCGCTGATGATTCTGGTGGCCTCGACCACCTGGGTGATGGCAGGTCCTTTGAGCCCCGGTTGTGGGGGGGCACAGGGCGGATGGATGGGGGCACAAGCCCTTTCGACGCTGGATCTGACGGCGGATCAGGCAGAAAAGATCCGGTCCCTAAGGGAATCCCTGATAAAGGAGATCAGCCCCATCCGTCTCAAGATGTTTGACAAGAGGGCGGAACTGAGACTGCTGTGGATGCAGACAAACCTTGATTCCAAAAAGATCAAGGCCACGCAAAAGGAACTGATGGATATCTGGGGGCAGATTCGCGAAAAGATCACAGACTTCCGGCTGGCTGTTCGGAGTGTCTTGACCCCTGAGCAGGTCTCGCAACTCCTTGCCCGCGGGCTCTGGCAGGGCAGAGGCCCAGGTGGCTGGAGAGAAGGCGGCAGCCCTCCGTGCTGGGGCAGGAGGGGCTTTTAGTCATCCCTTGTCTCAAATGAAAATTCATTGATCTGAGTGGTTTCCATATCCACATGGATCATGGCATTGCGGAGGGGCCTTCCTCGTCCCAGGATGATCTTTATGGCCTCCATTGCCTGCAGGGTACCGATCAGGGAGGGTGCCAGCGTGGGGATACCCAGGACCGATTCCGGGCTTTTTGATCTATCTACCTTTACCCGCCTGTCTCCATAAAGGTTTTTGAGCCCCGGATCGTGGGGGAATATGGTCATCAATTGGCCTTCAAAACCAGCCAGTGCACCATGAACTAGGGGAATGCCAAGCCCCCTGGCCGCATCTTCCAGCAGGAAGCGATCCGGCACATTGTCAAGGGCATCGACAATAACATCGGATCCTTTGAGTAGTCCAGGGGCGTTGGAGGGGTCCAGTCTGGCCTGTTTTGGAAGGACCTCAACGGCCGGGTTGATCGCAGTCACCGCGGCCACCGCTTCCTCCGTTTTGGGCCTACCAAGGGCATTTCCGCTACACAATGCCTGACGGTTGAGGTTGCTCTCGTCAAAGAGATCCTGATCCACCACCACAAGACGGCCGATCCCGATCCTCGCCAGGAGCAAGATGACATGCCCCCCCAGTCCACCCGCACCCACCACGGCCACCTGGGATTGGGCGAGCCTCAATTGCTCTTTTGGGGAGATGATTTCCCTGTTGCGGATGTAGCGGTGGGGAGAGATCCCCAGGGCCAAGGCCTCGCAATAGACCTTGTGCATGCTGCCCCCGCATTTCTCGGCGATCTTTGATGCCTGGCGATCATCCAGGATCTCGACCGACCGGCCAGCAGGGTCTTTGACTTTTCTGGATTTCTCCTTGAGCAGGCCGCGGATAGAGATCTGTTCGCCCAAACTTCAGGCCCCTCCTCGTTCCTGTTCCCCGTTTTTCTCGCGGCGGGTGCGCTCACGGTTTTCCCTGGCGATTCCCAGAAAGACCCGGTAGGGCCCGGGGGTCCCGTAAGGAAAAAAGGAGACCCGGTCTCCCGGAAATACGGGATCATAGATATTCGTGACCCGGCCGTTACAAAAGACGGCCTCGACTTTCTCGGGGGGAATCGAGAGCCCCTGCGCTACCCAATGGGCAGAAACCCCATTATCCGGGATGGCCCTTTCAAGGGTGTATGGCAGGCCTTGTTCATCCATAAAGCGCCGGAGAAATCCGAATACGTGGATCTCGATAAACCCCTGTCCTTTGGAAGATGTCAACTTAACCCCCTCCCACGGGCGGAAAGATTCCCACGCGTTCATCCCCCCTGAGGAGAAAATCCATGGGCCGGCCCTTCCCGTTGACCATGACCATCTTGATATTATCTGCGGGGATGTGCAGGAGCCTGCAGAGTTGGGCCACTGTTATTTCCCCCTCTGTATCAAGATCAATGCCATTTAATGGGTCATAACCGGAGCGGAGCTTTCGAAGGGTTGAACTGAGGAATATCTTCATTGGTGTCTGGGTTATTTTTTAAAGGCCCGTAGGGGATTTTCTTGTGGGTTTTTGTCTTAGGTTACCAGGAAGGTAATGCCCGTGTCAATCCCATAAGGGGGAACCTCCCTTATATCAGTATTGATCTAACTTTTTGATTCCTCTAAACAATTTGCTTGATGTTGCCTCTTACTTGTGCCACTATGACGCTATCGTATTACCAAAAGGCAAACCTAAACTGGGAAAGGAGGGATTGAGATGTCAAAGATCCTGAGAGTCAACATGTCCGATCTTTCCGTCAAGAGCGAAGATGTGCCTGAGACCTACCAGGGGCTCGGGGGAAGGGGTTTGACCTCCGCCATCGTCTCTAAAGAGGTCGAACCCACATGCTCGCCGATCGGGCCGAAGAACAAGCTGGTTTTTGCCCCGGGCCTGCTGGGGGGGACCAATTGCGCCAATTCGGGTCGCATCTCGGTGGGCGCCAAGAGCCCCCTCACGGGTGGCATAAAGGAGACCAATTCAGGTGGTCAGGCAGGAGGATATCTCGCCAGGCTGGGGATTGCCGCCCTGGTCGTTGAGGGCATGCCAGGGGGAGGGAAGCTTTACAAGCTCTTTGTCAGCAAGGACAAATGTGCGCTTTCTCCTGCAGATGACCTCAAGGGGCTTGGAAATTATGCAACAGTGGATAAACTCAAGGATGAATTTGGCGAAAAGGTGGGATTTGTAAGTATCGGACAGGCAGGAGAATGGAAGCTGGCCGGGGCGAGTGTCGCCTTTACGGACAGGGAGCTACGGCCCACGCGCCATGCAGGCCGTGGCGGCCTGGGGGCGGTGATGGGCGCCAAGGGTCTCAAGGCGATCATCGTTGATCCCTCGGGGGGTGAACTGGCACCGCTGGTAGATAAGGATGCCTTCAAAGATGCTGCAAAACGGTTTGCCAAGGCCCTGGGTGAACATCCGGTGACGAGTCAGGGCCTCCCCACTTATGGAACCGATGTGCTCATCAACGTCATCAATGAGGCAGGGGGACTTCCCACCCGGAACTTTAGCGCCGGCCGATTTGAAGGGGCCGAGAAGGTGGCCGGAGAGACCCTCAATGCGATCACTGTCAAGCGAAACGGCAACCCCACCCATGGATGCATGTCAGGGTGTGTTATCCGTTGCTCCGGGATCTTTCTGGATGAGAAGGGTGAGTATGTTTCCAAGTGGCCTGAGTATGAGACCGTGTGGGCCTGGGGTCCCAATTGCGGGATCGACGATCTGGACGCCATTGCCCGGATTGACCGGGCGTGTGATGATATCGGGCTGGATACCATCGAGATAGGCAACTCCGTAGCGGTGGCCATGGAGGCCGGGATTAAGCAATTCGGAGATGCCGCAGGCGCAGAAGAACTCGTGGCCGAGATCGGCAGAGGCACACCCCTCGGCCGGATCCTGGGGTCGGGTGCCGCGGTGGTGGGGAAGACCTTTGGCGTCAGACGCGTGCCGGTTGTCAAGGGACAGGCCCTGCCTGCCTATGATCCCCGGGCCATAAAGGGAATCGGCGTGACCTATGCCACATCACCCATGGGCGCGGACCATACGGCCGGATATGCGGTGGCACAGAACATTATGAAGGTCGGAGGAGATGTGGATCCCCTCAAGACCGAGGGGCAGGCCAATCTGTCCAGGGACCTACAGGCCGCAACCGCTGCGGTAGACACGGCCGGGCTCTGCCTTTTTGTTGCCTTTCCGATGCTGGACATCCCTGACGCGTTTAACGCGGTTGTGGAGATGGTCAATGCAAAATACGGGCTGTCGTTGACGGGTGATGATGTGGGTGCCCTGGGAAAGCGCGTCCTCCAAATGGAAAGGGATTTTAACAAACGGGCAGGATTTACATCGGCGCATGACCGGTTGCCCGAGTTCTTCAAGCTTGAAAGGCTGCCACCCCATAACCATGTCTATGACGTATCTGACGCCGACCTGGACTCTGTCCATGCGTAGTGGTTGATTAAACGGCGTAGACCCCCTGTTTCGTGGATGAGCTTTATCAACACTTGACACAGGGGGTTTTTAGGGGTGGCTGCAACTAGATAAAAACATTAAATATCGAATATCGAATAACGAACCGCAGAATTACGAATGTCTTACTTCAATATTCGACATTCCTTGTTCGATATTCTTCTGTTTGAAAACGTTTTTTTCAAACCAAATACTTGCAACACCGCCTGTCAAGTGCGTGCAAGGTTCAGGCTTGGTGGGGGGCCTCCCGGGGTTTGTCTGTAGATATTTCGACCAGGGTCGAAGCCAGGTCCTCTATGTAGGAAAGATTTTCCAATTTCTCCTGCCAGGCGGTAGGAATCGCCGTAACCCCCAGATAGGCCCCCGAGATGGCACCGGCCATGGCCCCCAGGGTATCCCGGTCCCCGCCATTCATGATCGCACAGAAGACACACTCCTCAAATGATCCTGGGTGACGCAAAAAGGAGTAAACCGCAAACGGCATGGATTCGTGGACGGCCACGGATCGTCCCAGCCGTCTGGCCGCGGTCTCGGGTGGAAGATCCTCCAGGATGATCTGTTCCACAAGCGATATTTTCTCCCTGATTTCGTCTGTCCGGGCGGCCTCAATCAGATCGCGTATAAATGGCTCAAATCGAAACCCCTCTTCTGGGTCGAGCCTTGTGGCTTTGGCAACGGCGAGGGCCTGAATTGCTGCCCCGTCCATCCCCACTGGATGGGCATGTGTCACCTGGGCGGAACCGCAGGCCCGGTCATAGAGCTGAGGAGAACGGTGAAAAAATAGGCCCACCGGCACGATTCTCATGGCAGCGCCATTACCAAAAGACCCGCCTCCCCCAAAGAGACCCCGGGCTGCCTCTGTGTATGCGATCGCCCTTTGTCTGACCACTGCGAATATGGTTGGTGGTCCTGAGGCATAACCCCGCCACGGCTCGCGATCAAAGTTGTCGCTGAATGTCTCCCCCAGGTGCTCCTGGTCGATAGATCGTCTCTTTATCAAAGATTCGGCCACTCCGATGGCCATGGCCGTGTCATCCGTATAACGGAGTTGAGAAAGCGCTTCCACCCTCGAGCACAGGAGATCCTTCCGGGGGTAGTGAAAGGCAATCTCTCCAATCGCGTCTCCGAGCGCGCTGCCCACCATCCCACCCAAGAACTTTGACTTGAGGTCTGTTTCCATGGTGGCTGTTTCCTGCTCTGCCGTTCCTCCTCCCGGAGATCCTGCCAGAGCTCTGTGAGCCCTCCTTACTTGGATTCGACAGCGGCCTTTTTGGAATGGATGGTGGCCTTTTTGTCCCGACGATCGTCCACCTTGAGATCGATGATGACCCGGCGGGCACCCTCGGAGACGTGGGCACCATGGATCTGTTTGACCAGTTCAAACAACGCATCCAGGTCAGGTACCTCTATGGCGGTGCCCATGGCCCCAACCTCGTATCGATACCCGGATCGCTCTATGATGCCGACACCCTTTTTGACAAAACGGCTTAGACTCGTGCCTTCGCCCATGGGGTAGACAGACAATTGTGCTATCATACTTGACCTCCTGTAACACTTAAGCCCTTTGAAACCCGGGGTATAGGAATTGCGAACCCCCATACCCCTGTCCAAGTGCCAGTTTTAAAGATGGCGAAGTTAATACAACCCCCTTGATTTACTTGTGCCATTCTTGTTGGGTACTGTGCCATCGGAAGTTCTCAAGGATCTGGAGACCCCGGCCGGGTGATAGCTACCGATATTCCTGTTCGAGGGCCAGTAGTGCCTTTTTTGTCTCCAGCCCCCCTCCAAATCCAGTAAGGCTTCCGTCGCTCCCGATGACGCGATGGCAGGGGATAATGATGGCGAGTGGATTTCTGCCCACCGCACCGCCCACCGGGCGAGGGGCCCTGGGTCTGCCGATCCGGTGAGCCACTTCACCATAAGAAATCGTTTCACCGTAAGGTATCTCCTGCAGGGCGTCCCACACCGCCAATTGAAAGGGGGTGCCCTGGGGGGCGAGTTTGAGATCGAATCTCTTTAGCTGACCGGCAAAATAGGCCTGGAGCTGGCCGATGGCTTCCTCAAAAGGCCCTGTCTCTTCTTCCCACGCCGGTTCGGGTGCCCGTGTCTTTTTGCTTTTTGGAAAACTGACGAGCCTCAGCCCGTCGTCATCACCCGCAAGGAATAACCTTCCCACCGGGCTATCCAGATAACAATAATATGTCATTTTCACTCCTTTCTTTTCATCATGGACCCAAAGGTAACTTTTCAAAAACCCGCGAATAAATCGATTGTGGTGTGGCATGGGGGTCTTTTTTTCTTCCACATGCCCCCATA
>CAZXCQ010000105.1:0-12306 GCA_964639275.1 uncultured Desulfobacteraceae bacterium
GTCAGAAGACTCGATATCGTGGACACCAAAGACGAAAAAGGCCGGGGCATAAAGAGAATCACCGCGGTCTACAAGGTCTACGGGTTGGATTAGTCTCTTAGAAAAAATGTAACCGTTCACAGGTTCAGGGTTCACCGTTCAGGGTTAGGGACAAGGACAAAATTGAAGAACCGAAGTGCTCGTAAAACCAGCTGGTTTTGCCACATGCTTGCCAATGTGCTGCCAATTTTCAGGTTAGCACCGCCAAATCCGGGCGCTTCTCGCCGGAATACGCGTCCGAAATGGAATCCGGGGACAAAAACGCAACCTTGAACCTCTGAACCTTTGAACCCGTGAACGGTTACAAAAAAATATTGTGCGCAAAATGTTGACAATTTTTCTGGCGCAACTGGTAAAGCTTGATCGAATGAGATACTGGATACCGGTCACTGGATACTGGATATTGAGGGAGGTATTTTCCTTTGTTTTTTATCCAGGATCAAGCATCCAGCATCCAGGATCGCTTACATCAAAGCACCCAGCGTGTAACAAAATTAAAACCTGTTGGGTTCCGGCTTGTCCGGGTTAGAACTAATGACAACTAACTCATCACCCCAGGAGGGGAAACAGATGAAATCAAAACTGACGGGAACAGCCGGGTATATCCTTTGTCTCTTGCCTCTTGCCCTGGCGCTCCTCTTTTTTGCATGCGGCACTCCCTCCCGGAGCCAGAAGGGCGACCAGGAGAAGCAGCCGGGCCAGGGTGTGATCAAATCGATCCAGACAGTGGCCTCAAAAGACCAGTCAACCGTAACCATCATGAGTTCCCAGCCCACCGCTCACAAACCGTCTTATAGCTTAAAGAATCCCCCCCGGATATGCCTGGACGTCATGGGCACCCCCGGCAAGGACCTCCCGGCGGAAATCAAGGTCGGGGATGGCCTGGTCAGCCGGATCCTGATCCAGGACCGTGATCCGGGCGTCACCGGCGTGGTGGTTGAGCTTTCAACAAAGGATTTTGCATACGGTGTGGCCACGGCCGGGCCAAAGATTGTTCTCAGGGTGACGCCCCCGCCCCCCAAAGCGCCCGCCGCCGGGGCGGTGCCGGATGTCGGGGCAGACCTCCCATCCTCTGTTCATCTCCTTGGCATTGATGTCACCCCTTTTAAGGCCGGCCGATCCCGGCTGAGTATTGTGACGGACAAAAAGACACCCTATAAGGTGGAGATGGGGGGACCCAGGCAGCTCACGGTCAGCCTTGAAAAGACCGCCGTGGCCCCCCTGTTGCTCAAGCAACTGGCATCCATGTCCCCCCGGGGCGCGGTTGATGACATAAAGGCCTTTTACTCCACCAGGGATCATCGCGTTACCCTCAAGATCGTTCTCAGTCAGATGATCCCCTATCACGTCAGCCAGGACGAGCAGACGATCAAGATCGAATTTATCGCACCCCCGAAGGAACCCCCCCGGGTTGCTACCAGGCCCCGGCCCGCCGAGCCGGCATCACCGGCCCCCCGCCGGAAACCCGTACCCGGCGACACCCGCGCTGAGGCCTACGAGATCGTATCCAGGGACTACGCCGGGCAGAAAATGAGTTTTGATTTTGTGGATACCGACATCCGGAACATCCTGCAGCTGATCGCGGATGTGGCAGACATCAACATCGTCTGGGGGAGCGGCGTGGAGGGCAAGGTCTCCATGCGGCTCGATAACGTGCCGTGGGACCAGGCCCTGGAGATGGTCCTGCGGCCAAACGGTCTGACCTACCAGATCGAAAACGACGTCCTCTGGGTGGTTCCCAAGGCCACGCTGGTGGACATGGAGATGAAGGAGCGAAACCGAAAGAGCGCCCTCCTGGCCCAAAAGCGGGTCCAGGGCATCTTCGAGCCAAAGATCCTCGAGTATCTCATCATAAAGCACAGAAAGGCCCAGGATATCTTCAAGATGCTCGTGGGCGACCCGACTGCCGTTCCACCGGTGCACGGTGTGCTGGACATCGAGGCCGGAGAGGCGCGAGAAAAGGAAAAGGGAGAAGAGGAAGAAGGCAAGGAGACCAAGATCATTGCCAAGGACATCTATCTGACCTATGACCCGGGCACCAACATGATCATCGTCAATGGGGTCAGATCAAAGGTCGAAAAGGTCAAGGAACTCATCGCAAAACTGGACGTCCCGGAAAAACAGGTGATGATCGAGGCCCGGGTGGTGGAGGCCGAAACCGGATTCACCCGTGACCTGGGTATTCAATGGCGGTCCCTTAGACCCACACACAAGGACAGTGTGACCGACGAGCCGGCTTACAGCCCCGGTTTCAAGAGGGAATGGTACAACACCGGTGCCAACCTCTCAGGCTCGGGTGAGTTTTCAACCAACGCCCCAAGCGGCTGGCGGCCGACCATCGGCATCGCCCTTGGCTGGCTGACCGACGGGGGCCTGGGGACCATCGCACTCGACGCCTCACTGGCCCTGGGTGAGACCGAAAATAAGGCCCACGTGGTCTCAGCCCCAAAGGTCCTGACCGTTAACGGGGGGGAGGCGGTGATAAAACGGGGGGAGGTCGCTTACAAGGAGATCCGGACCCTCGACACCATAGATGTCCGGGAGATGACCGCTGCCCTGTCGCTTTCCGTTACCCCGACCGTCAGTGCCGACAACTCACACGTCACGCTCCTGGTCAAGGTTACCGATGATAGATTGATACCGGGAACCAGCGAAAATATCTTTCCAGGGAAGAGAGAAAAGACCATCCAGACCAAGCTCATGGTCAGGACCGGTGAGACCGTTGTCATCGGCGGGATCTATTACGAAACCAGGACGAGGGTCGAAGAGGGGGTCCCCTGGCTGAAGGAGATCCCGATCCTGGGGTGGCTCTTTAAGGCCGACAAGGATGAGCGCGGCAAGGTGGAGCTGCTCATATTTCTGACCCCGACCGTTGTCCCAACACCCGAGGCCGAAGTGGCCCAAAAAGGTCAGACATGAACCGGATAACCCGCTCTCTGATCATATGTTGCCTCACCCTGGGCCTCATATCATGCGCCGGGGACCGGGCGGCCAGGGAAAAAAGGGCCCGGGCCCTCAAGGACCTGGGTGGGACCCTGGTGGAGGAAGGCAACCCAAGGGCCGGCCTTGAAAAGCTTCTGGAGGCGGCCAGGCTCGACCCGGACGACGCGGACCTCCACCAGCAGATCGCCCTGGTTTACAGAAACCTGGCGAAGTACCGGCTCTCAGAGGAGCACTTTGAAAAGGCCCTCCACCTCCGACCCCGGTTTCCGGTTGCCTGGAACAACCTGGGGACGCTCTATCTCCTGGAAGGCAAATGGGACCGGGCCATCGCCTGCTTCCGCAAGGCCGCAGATGAGTTGACCTATCAGACCCCGCATTTTGCTTATAATAACATGGGTCTCGCCTATTTTAACAAGGGCGATTACGATGAGGCCATTTCGAGCTATCAGCGGGCACTCAAGCTCTCCCCTTCTTACAGCCCGGCCTATTTTAACCTGGGGATCGCCTGCGAGGCCGTGGGGAGACAGGAAGAGGCGGTTGATGCCTACAGAAAGGCGGTTCAATACAACCCGGGATATACGCTTGCGCATCTCAACCTGGGGAAACTCCTCCTGGTGCTCGGCAGAAAGGATGAGGCGGCAAAGGAACTAAAACGGGTCATCGCCCTGGACCCCCGGGGGCCCCATGTGGGCGAGGCCACACGGATATTGAATAAATTGAAGAGTGATCAGTGATCAGTGGCTAGTGGCCAGTGACCAACAACCAGTAACCGGTAACGTAAGCGTTCACAGGTTCAGGGTTCAACGTTCAGGGTTAGGGACAAGGACAAAATTGAAGACCCGAAGTCCTCGCAAAACCTGCTGGCTTTGCCACATGCTTGCCAATGTGCCGCCAATTTTCAGGTTGGGAACGACGAATCTGGGCGCTTCTGGCCGGAATACGCGTCAGAAATACAATCCGGGGACAAGAATGCAATCCCGCTTTCAGCAACGGGAAACCTCTGAACCTTTGGACCCGTGGACGGCTACCCGGAAACGAGCAACCAATAACGAATAACCAATAACGAATAACGAATAACGAGCAACAACCCCAAGGGGAGAAAAAGGATGAAACGAGCCGGGTCTATCAGAACCGTTTTTGTGTGTGCTGTGCTCACGTGTCTTTCCGCCCTCCTCCTTTCCTGCGGCGGCGGAGGAGACAGCGGATCGGCCCCGGGCGCGAGCGGGTCCATCGAACTCAAGGCCGAACCCACCAGCATCTGGGCAGACGGCCAGAGCTCTTCAACGATCACCGCCACCATAAAGGACAGCGCCGGCAAACCGGCCCGTTACGGGACCGAGGTGACATTCACCACGACCCTCGGCAGCTTTAGAAACGGCAGCACCACCTATACGGTTTACGCACTGGGCCGTGATGCCGCGGGGGAGCCCACCGGCGTCGTATCGGTCTCGTTGATCGCCGGCACCACGTCCGGCACCGCAACCGTGACGGCCAGGTCAAACAATGTCTCCCAGTCGGTCTATGTGGTGATTGGCGCAGGCGAGCCCGGTTCGATTACCCTGACAACCGGTTCTTCCAGCATCCCGGCAGACGGCATCAGCTCCACATCGGTGACCGCCCTGGTAAAGGACAGCACCGGAAAGGCAGTCCCCAAGGGGACCATCGTGAGCTTTTACACGACCCTCGGGACATTTGCCGGCACAACCGGCGCAGCACAGATAGACCTGACAACAGAGGACGACTCCGGGACCGGCACGGTCTATCTGATCGCCGGAAGGACCGCAGGGACGGCCAATGTCAGCGTCAAGTCCTACGGCATGACCCAGAAGACCACTGTCCAGTTTACCAACAGCGGCCCAGGCACCATCACCCTGAGCGCCTCGGCGCAGACCCTCCCGGCAGACGGTGTCAGCTCGCTCTCCATAACAGCGACCATAAAGGACAGCGCCGGGGCCGCGGCGGTCAAGGGGACCTCGGTGACCTTTAAGACCACCCTGGGGAGCTTTTCAAACAATGAAAAGACCTACACGGTGACCACACCCGACGACACCGGGGTCATCATCATCTCCCTGATCGCAGGCACCACCCCGGGGACCGCCACGGTAACCGCCGAATCCAGCAGCGTCACCCAGTCGGTCAGCATCTCCTTCACCCACGCTGGAAATACCGGGGTCCCGGTTGCAGAGGAATTCAGCCTGGCCGCGGCCTACGTCAACGTATCGGGTCTCTGGATGGCCTCGCTGGAAGACAAGATCACCGCCACTGTCGGCGACATCTATGGCAATGCCGTCAAGGATGACACCATCATCTATTTTAAGACTTACAACACCGGCGGCATCCTGGAGAAGGACCAGGATCCCACCTCAAAGGGTTTTGCCTCGAACAACCTTTATACCACCGGCGAACGCACACCGCTCCAGGGATACGCATTTGTGACGGCAGAGACGAGCGGTGCGGCCACCACCCGGGTCACCTCGATTGCCGTAACCCCCTATCCGGATGAGCACATCATCTATGCGGGGACAAACGGCGGCGGGGTCTACAAGTCCACCGACACGGGTGCCTCATGGGAGACGGTCAGCCGCTCCACGGAAAACCAGAAACAGGGCCAGAATCTGATCGACCCCTATATCAAGGGCCACCGCGCCATCGCCGTTGATCCCGATGATCACAACACCATCTATGTGGGGACCGGCTATCTCGGCAAGGGGAATGTCTACCGGTCGCTGGATGGCGGCATGAACTGGAACAGCAACAACGTGGAGGAGTGGAACGGCCTCTACGAAACCACCGCCGCGGTCCTGACGGTGGTCTGCGACGGCGATGATGTCTCCACCACCGACTACCCCTATGTCTGGATCGGGACCGAGGGCCGGGGACCGCTCTATGCCACCGATGGAAAGACCTTTCAGCCCTCAAACGGCATCGCCTCCACACCGGTGGCGGGTTCGGGGAACGTGGGGAACGGGACCATGTCGCAGCCGGTCCTCTCCTACACCTCAAAGACCGAGACATGGACCGCCACCTGCACGGTATCTACCGGCACCGCGACCACCCCAGCTTTTACCGGCACGGGAGATGGTTCCATGTCCGCTGTCACGACCAGTTCCACCACCAAGACCGAAAACTGGACCGTCCAGTACAAGACCACTGCCGGCACCGTGACCCCGGGGAGCGGCAACACGGGAAACGGGAGTGTGGTGGACATAAACGTGACAAAACCCAATGCCGCTTCAGAAACGTGGACGCTCACATGTAACTCGGTCAGTGTGGTGATTGGTACTGTAACCGGCAGCGCAACCGCAAATGGCACTGTGACAGGGATCTCCGTCACAGGGGGTCCGACCGAGACCTTTACCCTGACATGCCTTACGGCTGGCACCAACGGGACCTTCAGCGTTGTAAGCAATAAGAGGGGTTCATTTGGGACTGCAACGGCTGGAACAACCTTTACTTCATCGGATTCAAAGGTCTCTTTGCTCATCTCCACCGGCTCGGGAACCGGATATACCGCTGGCCAAATCTTCACCTTCACCTCTACCAACACCACCACCTTCAGCGTGCAGAGCAGTGTCGTCGGGTATTACCTCGATGCCACGGTCGGTGAAAAATACAAAGAAAGCGATGCGATCTCTTTCCAAATCAACCAGGGCTCTACTGCATTTGTTGCGGGTGACACCCTAACCTTTACCACTACCACCGTCTGGCAGGTGGTGGGAAGCGTGTCAGGGGCACAGACCAACACCGCCACCACCGGCACGGCCTACACCTCCGACAACAACGAGGTGGGATTTACCATCACCGAAGGGGCAACCGCCTTTGTGGACGGCGACAAATTCACCTTTAGCACCACGGCCGGGGCGACCTACTGGACCGTGGCAGGAACCGTATCCGGGACCCAGACAAACAAGGCCTATGACGGTGAACTCTACTATTCGGACGGCAAAGAGGTCTCCTTTACCATCACCGCAGGCACCATCGCCTTTGGAAATGGAGACACCTTTACCTTTACGGTCACGGCCAGCGGGCTGGGCCACGGGTGGACCGTCTGGGATATCGTGCGGGTCCCGTCCACCCACGGGTCATCGGCCGTGCTCTATGCGGGGACGGCCACCGGGGTCTACAAGAGCACCAACGGCGGACAGACCTGGAGTTCGCTCACCTCCTTTACCGGCGACTATGTCATTGCCCTGGCCCTCTTTTCCACGGCAACGGGCGGGAGCAGCGACATCATCTATGCGGGCACCCAGAACGCGGGTGTCTGGGTCAGTACAAACAGCGGCTCGACCTGGACCCAGTATACCACGGGTATGGACTCGGGAAATAGCGCCACCATCAAGGACATCCTGGTGGACCCTTCAAACTACAAACTTTATGCCATCACCTACAAAGGCCCGGTGGATGCGGCCACCGGCAAGGTCTATGTCCACCCCCTCAACTCGGATGGGACCATGACCTCGGCGGGCTGGAGCGAGGCGGGCACGGGCCTCTCCGGCGAAGCCCTGTATGCCCTGGCCGCTGCCAAACCCTCAGACCCCACCGCCCTCTTTGTGGGAGGGGAAGGGATCAGCCTCTATAAGGCCACCAGCGGTTTGGGTACCGGAAGCCCCTCGTGGGGGGAGAGCAAGACCGGGCTCTCCAACACCATCATGGCACGGATGGCGGTCCTGTTCTCGGGCGAGTGCACCATGAGCATCGAAGAGACCGCCCTGGGAAACAGCCAGTACGCCTACAAGATCTATATCGAGGACGTCAACGGCAACCCGCCCATCACCGGCTCAACCTTTACCGCCGTAACCTACGATTCTTCCAATACCGTGATTGACACGATCATCAACAAGACCTATGGCGACAGCCTTACAAACACTGGGACCTTCAGGGATCCGGCCAACCCCACAACCAACAATCCATATGAGAAGACAGTGGATTTTTCGGGGACCGTGGCCAAGGTCGTTTTTACCTTTACGCCAAAATGCGAGACCACGGCGCCTGGATGCTCTGGCGGCATCCAGACCGCCACATACAGCCATTGATGGCGCAAAGGAAAGGGAACAAAGCGAGTAATGAGGATTCACAACAACAGAGCCCGCATCCTGCCCTATGTCTTCCTGGCGGTCTTTTATGCCCTTGTGGCAGAGGCACTGGCGGGAAAGACCTATATCTGGCGCGATAAGGAGGGGCAGATCCATTTTTCCAGCCAGAGGCCGGACCCGACCGAGACCGGAGGCGATGTCCAGGAAAAGGTCTTCAAGGAGGCGCCGCCGGCCGAAAAAACCGAAGCATCCATATCACCCAGAGACCCCATCGAACACGCGGTCCTCTGCACCTTCAGGCTCATGAACAAAAAGGGGGGGGCATCCGGGTTTTTTATCAATGACCGGGGAATGGCCATTACGGCGCGGCATGTGGTCAAAGGGGCCACCTACAGCATGAAGGCCGAGCTCCCCGGAGACAAGCGGGAATACCACGTCCGGGTCGTAAAAAAGAGCCGCAAACACGACCTTGCGCTCCTCCGGGTAGACATTGACCGGCCCACCCCCTACCTGGAGATCCGGGACCCTAAAACCCTTGTCCCCGGAGAAGAGGTCTGGGCCATCGGGAATCCCCTGCTGGCATTTCGGGATACGGTCACAAAGGGGACCTTTAGCCGCCTGTTTCCGGAGGCGGATTGGAAAAGGGAGGCAAAACTCAAGAGACCGCCCTTCAAGTTCAGGGGGGACCAGGTGCAGTTTTCCACGCCGGTCATCCCCGGGAACAGCGGCGGGCCCCTGGTGGACAGGGAGGGCAAGGTGGTTGGTGTGGTGAGCTTTGGCTTTCCCAATACACCGCTCAATTTTGCAGCACCAAGCTCATACATATTGACCGAATTTAAGTCCTATTTGGAGTGACAGCTCGAAGAATTTTTCACCGCAAAGACGCAGAGAACGCAAAGTTGTCTTTTCTTTTTCTTTGCCGTTGAGAGGACGGCAAAGAAAAAAGAGCACTTTTTGCAGGACAAATTGCTATCTTAGGCAGGTTGAAAAAATGGTTGCCCTGGCAATAGGAACAAATGAGAAAGCTGTTTTCCTTTCTGCTGATCGCGCTTGAATAGGCTTCGCATTGAATGGGACAAGGAAGGCAGAAAGGAAAAAATTCTGCCATTCAATAAATCAGAAGGTGATTGAAACCATAATGGACATCAACCAGCTGAGCAGCAAGGTCATCGGCGCGGCTATAGAGGTGCACAAGGCCCTGGGACCTGGTTTGCTTGAATCAGCATATGAAGAATGCATGGCTCATGAACTGGGTCTCAGAGGGCTATCATTTGAGAGGCAGAAGCCCTTAGGCATAGTTTACAAAGGCAAGAGAATGGATTACAGAAAGCAAAGAAAACCTCAACTCAGCGTCCTTTGCGTCTCTGCGGTGAGTTAGGGTCCGGGTGCTGCTGTTCGATGGCGGTGAGGATCGGCACTATTTCCGTCATGTCCCGGGCCTTGAAGGGGGTGTCCAGGTCCGGATTGCCATAGGAGACAAAATACACCCCGGCGGCTTTCGCCGTTTGGTGGTCCACCTCGGAATCGCCAATATAGGCGGCCTGATCCGGCCTGAGCCCAAAAAAGGTCAGGATCTTGAATAGAGACTCGGGATGGGGTTTGGGGTTCTCGACGTCCAGGGAGGATACGACAATATCAAAATAGTGGTCAAGGCCGTTCCATTTGAGCACATCCCCTATGGTGGTGCTCCGGTTGGTCGCAACGGCCAGGCCAAAACGAGGCTTGATCGCCTTCAAGAGATCTTCTAGCCCCGGCTCAATGATCATGTCCCTTACAAAGGGGGAATAGTCCATCCGGAGCCGGTAGGCATGAGCCTCGTCGGTCAAGGGGGTCCCGCGCATGATGTGGTCCACCGACTCAATGGCCGTATGGCTGTGGACAAAGTCCACTTCGTCCTCCGACATGGGGGGCAGGCCAAAATGATCAAGGATGTGGTTGTAGAAGTTGATGTTGGCCTGACGGGAGTCAAACATGACGCCATCGCAGTCAAAGATTACAGCGGATATCTTTTTCATGGGCACCGTAATTTAAGAATTCGTAACACTTTAGCCTTTTGAAACCCGGGCAATGGGGATTCCGAATCCCCATTGCCCTGTCTCAGTCCCTATAGCTGATTACCCGGGTTTTGTAAATGGCAACGGGTGTAAAATTGCCAGGAAATAGACACATTTTTTTTGGGGTTTTTGCCCTCCTCGCTGTTTCGCTTTTCCTCGGGCCGGTTGAGGCCCTCCAGGAAAGGGATCGCCGTCCCATAACGCTGGGGGGCAAGACATACGTGCCCCAGGATTATGTCGTCAAGAAGGGGGAGTGGATATCCAAGATCTTGAGGCAGGAGTGCTCTCCCAGGGAGAGCGATCTGCCCCGACTCCTGGCCGTGGTGAGAAAACTCAACCGGTCGCTGCGCGACCCGGATCTGATCCAACCGGGAGACAGGATCGTTATCCTCCGCCAGGTTAACCCGGATCCGGGCTCCCTGGCAGGAAAGCAGCCGCAGGAGGAAAAAACCCTCCTCCATCCTGTTCGTAAGGAGCCAAAATATGAAGAATATACGGTCAGGCGTGGCGACTGGCTGAGCAAGATTGCCCACACCCGCTATGGCATCACATTGGCGGTCTTTTTCAATCAATATCTGGGACTTTTCAAAGAATCAAACCCTTCTCTCAAAGACCCCAACAGGATATATCCGGGCCAGGTCATCCGGTTGCCCCTTTACCCGCCACAATTTGCAAAAAGGCCTGTCAAGCCGATCCTGCTTTCCCGGCCCGTCGAGACATCCCCCCTGGAAGGCCCGCCAGTAACGGCAAAACTGTTCGGTCCCAAGATACCGCCAGGACCAAAGGCACCGACATTAACACCCGGCCCCGTGACCCCGGTAAACCCGGCCGTCTATCACCTGGGGAGGATATTTTCGGAGATGGGAGAAGAGTGGGTCCAGTCCGGCGAGCATTTTATCCCCCTCAAATCGGGGAGCGGGGTCCATTTTAAGGTCCCATCTTTTCCCATGGTGTATGTCAGAAACGGGAGATGGGTGATCGTGGATCCGCGCAACGGCTTTCCGGAGGAGATCGCCAGTCTCATCGGATCCACATGGGGGCATTACCGGGTTGTCCATCTGAGAGAAGAAGACGATCTGCGATCCGCCCTGGACAGGGTCTTAAAGGCATGTGGCTACCCCAAGGTGTATAAAAAAGGTGAGCCCCTTGAGCTGGGTGGCGATATCGGCCTCAGGATCACGGGCGACTGGATCGTAGCCCTGGCCGAACCGGGTTCAGACAAAGACCCCGGCTTTATCCTCATCAATCTGATAGAATCCCACAGGCCCCGCACCCCGCAGACAATCAAGGACTACCTGGCGCGGGTGGGGGTCAAGGCCATCGAGTATCCACCGGTGCGAGGCAATGCCCCTGCCGATACCTGCCGGATCGAAAAGACCGCGGCCGGCCCGGACCGCTCATCACTGGTAGAGACCCTGCTCACCCTGATGGGTTACCCTTTCTCCCCCCGGGCCAAGGTCCACGTGTATCAGAACCGCGAGGGAGACCTCAAGTTTATTGTCACCGCCGATTATTACCTCCGGGTTAAGGACAGAAATGTCATCATCGACCTGAGCGGTATGTCCCCGGCATTCAAGTCACTCCTGGAAGACCACGCCTTTCTGGTCCTCGAGCTGGCGACCGTAAAGGACCGCCTGGATGTGGTCGTCAATATCCTCCAATTCTTTGGTGTGCGATTCCGGCCGGGGCCCCTCTCCTTCTCGGCCACTGCCAGGGATGAATCCAAAAACATCCGGATTACCTTACCAGGGGTCGTCTTCTCAGACCACCAGGGAAGACCCGTCCTCGCAACCCCACTAGATCTCCCCGACAACATCGCGGCATTCCTCGGCCGCAAGGGATACGGATACCTGACCCTTTCCACCTCCCCGGTGCCGCTGTCAGAAAAAGGTGACCCTGTGGTCCTGACCCGCCAGGCCCCCGGGGGTTCTCAGGTTGCCAGGGAAAAAACAAAGAAATAGAATATCGAATACCCGCCTGCCATGCAGAGTGCTTGGGGATTGAATAGCAGATGCGGCGCTGGTATCAATATTGCGGTGCCATCCCGAGTTTGACCGAAGGCATTGCGGGCAGGTCGATCAAGGAACCGCAGAATTACGAAGGAATCACTTCGACATTCGACATCCCTTGTTCAATATTCTGCGGTTCTGCTCGCACCTGCTCTCACTTGGAAAGAACAATCAAATAGAATATCGAATACCCGCCTGCCATGCAGAGTGCTTGGGGATTGAATAGCA
>CAZXCQ010000105.1:12406-18796 GCA_964639275.1 uncultured Desulfobacteraceae bacterium
TATCAATATTGCGGTGCCATCCCGAGTTTGACCGAAGGCATTGCGGGCAGGTCGATCAAAAAACCGCAGAACTGCGAAGGTGCCCACCGGCAGGGCCTGTAGCAGGGGCGCTGCGGTGGGCGATTGGGAAGGATACCGGGGGAAGGAAACTCAGAAGTGTCTCTCCCTTAAAAATCCAAAGACGTGCAGACCGGTCTTTATCACCGTAACCACAAGACCGACGCCCACAACCCCGAGGGCAATGTACAGGAGACCAAAAAAGATCAGGTACTCGATGTTCCATTGCCATTCAAACGATAGCGGTGTCATCTATTTTCTCCTTGTATACCTGTTTATTCCAAAACGGAAAATCTAGTCCTCTGGATCAGGTCAGAGACAGATGGTTCTGCCCTAGAGTCCCGCGTTTGGGAGTGTTGGACTGATGGAGAACTCCATAACTCGTTGAGACTCTAAAAACTATATCCCCGCTGGGTATCACCAAGTTCGGTTTCTCCCCGCGCGCCAGAGGCTGCCCCCCAATTCTAATTCAGTGACCGGGTTTAGTTCCTTCTCCTTTGGAAAGATCGGGAGGTATCGGTAGGCAGCGGAAAAGAGCAAAAATCCGTAGCCAACCACGGCCAGGGCAATTCCCCATTCCTGCCAGGTGGGCAGGTAGCTCCAAAATCTATCAAAGGGCATCACCGGGATGGCAAGGGTGACAATGATAAACAGAAAACGGTTAAGCACGATCCCGATGCAGTTCATCAGGCAGGCCACGATCAGCCATCCCTCCTGCTCCCTCGCCTTTGACAGGAGAATAATGGCCGGAATGATCCCAAAGACGATGATCTCGCAAATCACCATCCAGAGCCCGTACGGGCCTTCCCTAAAAAAGGACATAAATGTCAGCCCGGCCCTGGGAACCACGCCAAATATCCAGCCCAGATAGTCAAAGATCTTGAGGACCAGGTAGATGCCCAGGAGCCAGCCCGCAATCTTTGCCAGGGTCTGGTAGGCGTCTCTGGGCACCAGTTTCTTGCGGGTGACAAATTCGGCGAGTCTTGTACATAGTATGGTGAAGCACGGGCCTGCCGAAATGGATGACAGGACAAAGAGGAAAAAGGTCCATGGCCAGATATAAAAGCCCTCTCTCGCGGCAAACGGCCGGGCATACATAACCCCAAACATCCCTCCCAGCGAACCCTGATGGAAAAAGGAGAGAAAGACCCCTGTGGCGGCAAAGACGCCCATGACATGGTGGAGATTGTGTCCGAAAAAACGGAGTTCCTTGACCCGCTGGATCTGCCTGTTTTCGAGGATGATGGGGATGAACTCGATGGCCAGCACGATGAGGTAGCAGGTGATACAGAAGGACACCTCCACCAGCATCGAATGGATGTTGGCGTGCCAGAAGATAAACCACCCCCGGAGCGGCTGCCCGATATCGATTCCCAACATGGCCATTGCGCCGGAGTAGCAGATAAATCCAATGACCACGGCGGCGTTGATGATATTCTTCAATTCCTTTTTGCCCACAATATAGGTCAGAAAGCCGGTAAAAAACGCCCCGGCCCCCAGGGCAATCACGGACAGGTCGAATACGATCCAGAGGGCAAACGCAAAGACATTACTCATGTTGGTCTGATTCAGCCCCTTCCAGAGACAAAGAAAGGCCGATAACCCGCCCCATGCCAGGAGACAAAGCCACGGCAGGGTCCAGAACAAAAACTTCACGGGGGAACATCTCTTGACGCCTTCCGGTAACAATGGCGAATCCATTATTTATCCTCCCTGAGAGAGTTGATAAACTCCATCTGTTATAATCAAAATTCCCACCGCAGAGACGCGGAGGACGCAGAGTTCACTTTCTTATCGTTTCCCTTTAATCAAAATTCGTCGCGACCCGGTTTGGTTGACCACTCCTCTTCCATCCATGTCTTGTTAACGACCGGCTGATATTCACCGGGCAGGAGATTATCGGCCTGTTTCCTCACCCAGTCCCTGCTGGACAGATAATAGACCTTTGGCTGTGTCCCAAGCCGCGCCAGTATCCTAAAGGCATAGGGATGTTTCGAGAGCTTAGAGACCTGATGCTCCGGGTTATTGAGGTCACCAAAGGTGATGGCCTGGGCAGGACACCCCTCGGCGCAGGCCGTCACATACTCGCCCTCTTCAAGCTCTCTGCGGCCCTCTGCATAGGCCTGGTTCTTTGCCCTCATGAGCCGGTGATGGCAGAAGGTGCATTTTTCCACAACCCCTCTCATGCGGGGAGACACCTCGGGAGAGAGGTAGCGCTCAAGGCCTTTGCCCCTGGGGAAATACGCATCCCACCAGTTAAAATACCTGGCCCCGTAAGGACAGGCCGCCTGACAGTATCTGCATCCAATACATCGAGTATAGATCTGGCTCACAATCCCGGTATCAAAGTCCTGTTTTGTGGCGGTGGCAACGCATACAGAGACACAGGGTGGATGGTGATCGCAGTGCATGCAGGGTCTTGGGAAATAGCTGACCTCTGTATGGGGAAACTTCTTGCCGTTGGTGATCTTATAAAGACGCATCCAGGTGATAGCCCGCTCCTTGTCCGACTGATCCGGCCTCACAGATACGTTGTTTTCGGCTGCACAAGCAATCATGCAGGTCCCGCAACCGGTGCATTTATCCAGGTCTATGACCATCCCGTACTTGTGTTTCCCTTGGTCACTTGCTTTCTTCATGAGCTACCTCGCCTAAACCTTGATTAATTCAACGCGCGTATTCCACCAAACAGCATGACCGCTCAGGGGATCCCGCCCTGCCTGGATGATATCGTTCGGGTTGGCACCCTTGCCGCTGAGAAACTCGTCATAGGCCGTGTGGCCAAAACCCAGCGGCAGGTAGACAATGCCCGGCATGGCCCCCTCAAAGAGGTTTACCCGCACCTGGACCTTGCCCCGCGGGGACCTTACCACGACCCCGTCCCCCTCTTTCAGCCCGTATTTTTTGGCTGTCTCCGGATTGATCACCGCAAAGGACTTGTCCTTCAGGAGCTGGTGATCAAAGATGGTCTTATAGAGGAAGGGCGGGCTGGGGATCCAGCCGCTGGCAAGATTGATCATCTCGTATGGAAACATCAAAAGGGGATACCTGGCAGTGTCTGCTTCGGGTTTGATCGGTTCATAGTGGGGCATCGCGGCCTCATCAGCCCCTGCGACGATCCCCATCTCTTTGAGGGCGGCCTCCGGTGAAGACCTTTCCGCGTATTCCTGGATCGCCCGTCTGATTTGACTGCTGGAGAATTCAAACCTCCTGGAAGGTGTCTTAAAGACCCCTTCCCAGCCACTTTTTTCTTCAACCGGCCGATACCAGAATCCGCTTGACTTTATCTTCTCCCACATATCCTCAAAGGAGTCCTGCCCTCCCTGGGTACTCCCCTGCTTCTGCCATTTCCAGGCCGGAGAGGATTCAGAATACTTCACCAGGCCGCCTCCTGCATCAAAGAGACCCTTGGCCCTCTCCGCAAGGACCTCGTCAAAGCTTTCCCACAGAAAGGCATTCCTGACAGATTCGTCAATCCCCTGCCCGACCTTCAGGATCACATCGCCGACGTTCCATGTATCATAGACCGGCTTCACCACGGGTCTGGTCAGTCCGTAAAAGGGGTACTGGAGACCTACCGGCCATATCATATCGGTGGTTTTTTCCAGATAGGTGCAGTCCGGCAGGATAAAGTCCGCCATAAAGGACGTCTCATCCCTAAACGGCGAAAAGCTGACAATAAACGGGATCTTCTCCGCGGCCCACCTAAAATTTCCCCCGTCGGGCGCGGTAAAGACGGGGTTTGCCGAAAAGACAAGGAGGGTATCCACCGGGGATTTGTCCGCCTGGGTAATGGCGTCGGCAAAATTATTGATCAGGCTGTGGCTAAAGGGGTACCTCATGGTGCCTGCCTGATCGAGTCGCGGTCTTTTCAGGCCCTCTGCGGCAATCGCATCGGGCTCGGCATCGGGAAGCGGGCTCAACGGTAGTGGCTCATAGACCAAAACCCCGCCGGGCCGGTTGAATCTTCCCATCAGTGCATTGAGGCTATGGACCGCCATGAACTCGTAAAGCCCCCCGTGGAGGGTGTCTTTGCCCTTGCCATAGATGGCGATCGGGGCCTTGGCCCTGCCGAATTGTCTGGCCAAGGAGACGATGTCATCGGCCTCCACCCCTGTGATTTTGGACACCTTGGCGGGAGCGTATTCCTTGAGGACCATAGACTTAAAACCCATGTGGTCCTTCCCATCGGGTGAACCCCAGTCTTCAAACCCAAAACAGTGATCATTGACAAATTGGCTGTCAAAAAGACCCTCTTTGATAACCACGTGAGCGACCCCGAGGGCCAGGGCCGCATCGGTCCCCGGCCGCGCTGCAACCCAGTAGTCCGCCTTTGAGGCCGTGTTGGATGCCCTGGACTCAACCTGTACGACCCTGGACTTCCTCTTGGTCGGATTCCCACTGTGCCACATGCCCCAGGCATTCAGCACCCTGCCCGGTGCGCCCCAGCCCTCCAGGAGACCACACCCAAAGCTCAAGACATAATCAGCGTTTTCAAGATCATACGCGATCGGGCCCTCGCCCCCCTGCATGAGGGCATTCGCCATGGTGTAGGTGTCCTCAATGGAGGGGACCGTCACATAATTGGGGCTTCCTACCGCCTTCATCAACCGCTCAATCAGGACGGACACCGTTGTCCCCCGCCGGTTACCATCCACGGCGGCGAGGGCCTCGGGCCTCCCTTGCTTCCGCAGCGAAGAGATCCGAGCGGTGAGTGTCTGGATGGCCTCATCCCAGGTTATGTCCTTGAACCGCCCTTCTCCCCTCAGACCGACGCGTTTCATCGGCCCGGTAAACCGGAGGCTTTCATCATAGAGCAGTTGGAGTCCACCCATCCCCACGGGACAAATGCCACCCGGGTTCACCGGGTAATCGGTGCGGCCTTCTATCTTTACCGCCCTGTCTTCTACCTTTCTGACCTTGATGCCGCATCCACCCGGACAGAGGTCACAGACCGAGTCAGCCTCTGTAAACTCACCCGTAGGGGGGACCGGGACCCATGGCCAATTTTGCGTCCATATGGCTATATCATCTGTTAACTTCCAGGGAAGCGGAGTGATGTGGACACCCGCCACTCCGCCAACAAGAAGTGCAATGAAATCTCTTCTGGTAAATTTCATGGTAATCTTCCCCTTACTTGTGGCACACAAAACAGGCGTTGTTCTCTTCACGTCCCTTCTTGGTGTGACATTCGGCACAATCATCCATTTTCATACGGTCCCAAGGCTTCTGGCCAAAATAGATTCCCGAGATACGTCTGCCCCATATGTCCCGGCTGTAACCGGTCAGGCGATTCTTCTGATAAAGCGGCAACGTCTTTGTCTCGCCATGTTTTCCATGGCAGGTAGCGCACTCCATCTCCCCCATATTGACGTGGGCGATGTGGGAGAAATAGACGCAATCGGGCTGTTTGGAATAGACGAGCCAAGGGATCTCTTTGCCCTTGGCCACAAATTGAGTCAAAAACACCTTTTCATTGGGTGACGCCCCAAGGGGAGATTCGGGGTCGTCGTGGCACTCCATGCACTTGTCTAGCTTGGGGATGCCGCCAAAGCTGCCATCCTCGCGAAAGGGGTGGCAATAGAGGCATTTCTCTGCCCTGGTCTCTCCCTCAATCCCATCCACCTTCTCCGGGTTTAGATGAAGGGCGTGATTAAAATTCATGGGTTGCGGCTGTTTGGAATAGAGTACCATGGGAAAGATAATCCATCCCACTATCAGGGCAGCCACAAGACCGACGATGAAAAAGATCCCCACTCTTACCGCGTTCTCCAAGTCTATCCATGGAACGAGGTCTGAGAGAGAAGAGATCCACCCGCCCTTTGAAGACTGATCCGAGGAATTCGCTGGATTTTTCATATTTCCAAGCCCCTTATGAATTGAGTTTAGGGTTGCACGATAGGGGGTGCGCGGCTTTTGCGTATTTACCTAGTGGCCCCCACCTTTGTCAAGAGAAAAAGCCAATGAATCCCGCTTTCTCAAAGGTCCCCTAAGGAGAGAATCCCGGCAAGCGGTTTGGAGGTTTCTGGTTGGAAATTTGTCGACCCGATCGGGGAGGTGGGCATCTCACTTCCTCCGCGGAGGAGGAAGCGGACGATTCCCAGCTGAAGGGCTACATTGGATCAGAATTTTCTCATCCTTTTTCGGCGTCTTTTGGCGGCCTTGGCCTGCTTTTTCTTCCGCTGGACACTCGGCTTGTCATAGAAACGCCTCTCTTTGATCTCCGAAAAAAAGCCATCCTTTGTCAATTTTCTTTTCAGATCCTTGATGGCCTTTTCAATCTGATTATCGCGGACAATTACCTTCATGTTTTGTTCACCTCGATGATTTCAA
>CAZXCQ010000106.1:0-5906 GCA_964639275.1 uncultured Desulfobacteraceae bacterium
GTTCAGGGTTCACAGGTTCAGCGTTTGAAACAAAGACAAGATTGAAGACCCGGAGGGTTGGGAAAACATGGTAATCTTGTTAAATAGCGTCCAATGGGCCTCCCATTGTCAGATTTGGAATGATGCACCCGTAGGTTTCGCTTCTGAACACGCACAGAAATTGGAATCCGGAGGCAAAAATGGAGCCTTGAACCTCTGAACCTTTGAACCCGTGAACGCTTACAGAACGAGAAGTGGAGGAAAATGACTTGGATAATACACCATGGAAGACAAAGGACTGGTTTGTAAGCCCCTGGAATTACTTTGAAGAGGTAAGAGAGGGCTTTACCCCCCCCAAAAGTGTGAAGATTCACGATGTTACCCTCCGTGACGGGGAGCAGCAGGCCGGGGTCATATTTACAAAGGACGATAAGGTGCGAATTGCCGAGAAGCTCTCAGAGGTGGGCATTCACCGCATCGAGGCGGGTATGCCGGCCGTGTCGCCACGGGACGAGGCGGCCATCAGGGAGATCGTCAAGCGCGACCTCGACGCTGAGATCTTCTGTTTCTGCCGGTGTATGGTTGATGATGTCCAGCTTGCGGCGGACTGCGGGGTTGACGGCATCGTCATTGAGATCCCTTCGAGCGCCCACCTGATTGAACAGGGATATAGGTGGCCCCTTGAAAAGGCGATTGACCTTTCGATCGGGGCGACCTCCTTTGCCAAGGAAAAAGGCCTCTATACGGTCTTTTTCACTATCGATGCAACCCGCTCCGACATCGACTGGCTCCTCAACCTGATCGAAAAGGTGGCGACCGAAGGCCATATGGACGCCCTTACCCTGGTTGATACCTTTGGGGTGATCTGTCCGCAGGCCGCAACCTATTTTGCCAAAAAGGTGAGAGAGAGGATAACGCAGCCGATGGAGGTCCACTTTCATTCCGACTTTGGCATGGGCGTGGCCAACACGATCAACGCGGTACTGGCGGGGGCTTCGGTCATCCACTCGACAGTCCTGGGCATTGGGGAGCGGTGCGGGAATACGCCCATGGAAGAGACGGTTCTGGCCCTCTTGACCATGTATGGTATTGATGTGGGAATCGACTACGGCAAGATCAACGAGCTATCGCAGCTTGTCAGAGGGCTTTCCGGAACACAGGTTCCATCCTGCCGGCCCTTTATTGGTGACGGCGCATATACCATAGAATCCGGGATAGTCACCGGATGGTTCCGAAACGCCTATGGGGAACACCCCACGACACTGTATCCTGTGCATCCTCAGTTTGTGGGCCGCGAAGGTCCAAAGATCGTCATGGGGAAAAAGAGTGGTGTGGACAATGTGTGGCTATGGGCGGAGAGGCTGGGCATTGAACTCACAGAAGACCATGCCTTTGAGATTGTCCAAAAAGTAAAGCTCAGATCCCATGACCTCAAGCGGGTTCTTGATGAGGATGAATTCAGGGAGATTGCCGAGGAGGTGAAGTCCCAGGGCTAGGCGCCGCCCGTTGCTGTATTGGGGCCATCAGGGGATGACAGGAGCTACTGGATCATCCCAGGCCTACCCACAAGTCTTACCCCCAAAGCCTAGGGCATCCCATTACCCCCCGACAGAGTGGTGGGGGGTTATCTGTGCGATTTTAGGGGATGATTCCGGTCTTATCAACAAGCGGAACAATCGATGGAGACTAGCCGTATGGAAGCAGGTATAAGACAGCGTCTTAAAGAGATCGTGGGTCCGGAAAACTATGCCGACAGCCTGATCGATCTCATCGCCTATTCCAAGGACGCATCAGAGCACAAACACCGTCCCGAAGCCGCTGTGTGGCCGACAGGTGCCGGGCAGGTCTCGGAGATACTCAAGCTTGCCAGCAAAAACGGATTCCCGGTGGTTCCCCGGGGCGCCGGCACCTCTCTGGCCGGCCTGGCAGTCGCTATCCGGGGTGGGGTGATCCTGGATATGGGGCGTATGGACAAAATCCTTGAAATCAATATTGAAGACCGCCTGGCAGTCGTCCAGCCCGGTGTCGTTTACGCGGACCTTGACCGGGCACTGGTGCCTCACGGTTTCTTCTTCCCCCCGGATCCGGCCAGCGGCGCCGTGTGTACCCTGGGGGGGAATGTCGCCACCAATGCGGGCGGGATAAAAGGGGCCAAATACGGTACAACCAAGGACTATGTCCTTGCCCTGGAGGTGGTACTCGCCGACGGCAGGATATTGCATACAGGCTCCCGGTGCATGAAGACAGCGTCCGGATATGATCTGACAAAGCTCTTTGTCGGCTCCGAGGGCACCCTGGGGGTGATCACGGAGATAACCCTCAAGATCAACCCCAAACCGCCCCTGGTATCGACCTCCATGGCCACGTTTGAAGATCTGGGAGATGCCGGAAGGGCGATAAACCAGATCATGTATTCCGGGATCTTACCAAGCGCCCTGGAGGTGGTGGACAAACAGACCCTAGTGGCAATCAATCAAAACAGTGACCTGGATCTGCCCGAGGTGGAGGCGCTTCTTCTGGCTGAGACCGATGGATACACCCGTGAGGAAACCGAATTCCAGATGGACAAGATCATAAAGATCTTTGAGAAGAACCATGCCTCGACGGTCCAGCGGTCTAAAGATCAAACAAAGGCCCAGGCACTCTGGACGGCCCGCAAGGCCGCATACGGGGTCATGGCGCGGGTCAACTACAACCTCTTTGTCGAAGATCTGGCCATTCCCATGTCCAAGGTGCCCGATATGCTGAGAAAGATCTCCGGCCTGGCAAAGAAATACGACCTCAAGATCCCCACCGTGGGTCACGCCGGTGACGGGAACCTCCACCCGGGCATCAGCTTTGATGGAACTGATCCGGATGAGGTCAAACGGGTGGAAAAGGCCTCAAGAGAGCTTTTTGAGAAGGTCGTCGAGCTAGGCGGCACCCTGACCGGCGAGCACGGCATCGGTTTGGCCAAGGCGCCATTTATGCCCCTGGAACATAACGACATCGGTATGGATGTGATGCGCTCTATCAAACGGGTTTTTGATCCCGACAGCATTCTCAACCCCGGCAAAATGGGACTGGAGGTATAAGTGGAGGCCAAATACGGTTTTGTCGATAGATTTCGCGATCAGGTCCTCCGGTGTTCCAGCTGTGGCTTCTGCCGTGCGGTCTGCCCGGTCTTTGGGCTGACCAAACGGCCCGCATTCAATGCCCTCGGCAAAATGCTGGTGCTCAAAGAAGTCCTGGAGGGGGCGATCGATCTAAACGATGAGCTGATCGAAAGCCTGTTTCAATGCACCACCTGCGCCGCTTGCGTTGAGCAGTGCCCCACCGGGGTAAGCGTCCCCGATATTGTCAAGGAGGCCAGAAAGGATATGGTCTCTCGGGGCTCATGCCACCCAACATTCAAGGGGCTAAACCAGGTCCTTCAAAGACACACCAACATCTATGGTGAAGACGAACCAGAGGACTTTGAACGGGAACGGAATAAGACGGCCCAATATGTCTTTTTTATCGGTTGTGTGGGCGCCTACAGAGAGGATGAACCCACCACGGCGGCCCTCGATCTCCTGGACCACTTCAATGTCGACTATACCCTGATCGACGAGGTCTGTTGCAGCGGTGTATTGGAAGACGTGGGATACGAGATCAACAAAGACCTCGCCCAAAAAAATATTGATGTTATCCTGGCCACAGGCGCCAGGACAGTTATCACGGGGTGTCCTTTTTGTTCAAGGACCTTTAACAACAAAACAGCGTATAAGGGGCTCAGGAAAGAAAAGGTCAAGATTATCCATATCAGCCAGTTCCTAAAGGATTTTGACCCCGGTGTTAAAACGGACAAACGGGTGACCTATCACGACCCATGCGATCTGGGCAGACACTGCGGCATCTATCAAGAACCCCGGGAGATCATCCAAAAGATTGCACCAGATTTTGTGGAAATGCGCCATAACCGCGCCAATGCCCTCTGTTGTGGCGCCGGTGGCGGTGTCAGGGGGGCCTATGCCAAGACCTCCATAGCCATGGCCCGCAGACGTCTTGAAGAGGTCGAGGAGATCGGCGCCGAGGTCCTTCTGACCGAGTGCAACTCCTGTGTTCACAACCTTGAAAATGCCAGGCTCAGGGCACAAAAATTTGAGATCCGCACCACATCCCAATTCATCCATGACATGGTGCAGGAGTCCCAATAAAGAATCTACCCGCAAAGCGGGTGGGATTCTTTATTCTTTATGGCATAGCCATTCGTCCCTGACCACGCCTTACCCCAACCGTCATGCCGGACTTGATAAGCCTGCCCCGTACCCGATACGGGGGCATCCAGTAGTTTCTTAAAAAAGGCACCTGGATTCCGGCCCCTCGGGCATGAGCGACTCGACATGAGCTCGTCGACATGTCTCGGAGCCGAATGGCTTCCGCTTGCCTTTAGACGGGGTGTTCGACAGGTTTCGGGTTGGAAATTCCAAATCACAAATCCCAAATAACACACTTCTTTCTTCAGATTTTCGCTCATGGTTCTTCTCTCATAGTTTTCGTGGAGCTTCTCTGATTGGTCGCCGCAATGATTCGCAGCTCGACAGGCCGGGCCTCGCTGGCCCCCAGCCTTTGCACAACTCCAGAAAGGGCAAAAGGGATGATATGACGTGGTCATACAGGAACAGAATAATGGAAATCAAGATAGGTATCGCCGGAGACCAGTCACAGGGCCGCGGTTTCGTCATCTCCTTTTTCCTTGACATCCTCACGGCCACTCCCTTAAGGTCCTTGGTGAAATGGGGGTAATGGAAGAGTCTTGAAAGGAATTTGGTGGGGGGATTCTGTGCTTTTCTTGCTGTTTGTCAGTGGACTTTTAACAAAAGGAGGAGAGAAATGAAAAAGGATGATCTGGTGAGATTGGTTTCCGAGCAGGCAGGGATTACCCGCAAGGCCGCAGGGGAGGCACTCAATGCGGTTATCGAATCAATTTCCGCTACCCTGGAGAAAGGGGACGCAATTTCTTTCGTCGGGTTTGGGAGTTTTAAGGTGGTTAAGCGCGCGGCCCGCGAAGGCCGGAACCCGAGTACAGGGAAAACCATGCACATCCCGGCCTCCAAGTCTGTTAAGTTCACACCAAGCAAGACATTAAAGGACCGTATCCAGTAATTCCGGGGAGTATACAGTTGCTTCTCTATTTGCAGCTGTTCGGGTTGTCAGGTTCACGGTTCAAGGTTCGGAGTTGTCACGCCTCGATATCCTTCCGTCCCGGAATTTAGTCTTCATGGATGTCTAACCTTGAACCGTAAGCTTTGGCGCCTTGCCCCGGAATGGTTGCGAGCCGAAAGATCAAGAAATACGGGATTGAAGGGGGTTCAAGATTAAAAGTAAGAGGAACAAATGACCGCAGGATGCCCAGCACAAGTGAATGCGAACCCGGTGATATCTTTACTTGAACCGATCAGAGGTCCTCAAATATGCTGTTGAGACTCTCCAGGTCCTCATCGGCTCTTGCTGGTATCTTCTCAGGGGGTTGTTCAACCGCCCTGGCCTGTCTCATCGGTGTTACCTTGTCTTCCCTCCTGACCACCTGATCTCCCCCTGACGGCCCCATCTTCCTGACCGTTATCCGATTGCCGGCCAGACCAACAGAACAGTCGCCATCGACCTCAATGCAAAACTCATCCCCTGCATTGAGGTGTGTCTCGACGAGGAGCCCCTTCCCGGAGATCCTTATGGTCCCTGTCCTTGCATAGAGCCCCGGCACATAGACAAATTTCTTGTATTTCTGCATAATCTCGCCAATCCGCCACTGCAATGTCGGCAGGCTGATTTCCGCCCTTTCGCATATCTCCCGGGCATCCAGCCCTTTGTTGATCAGGGCAACCAGGTTCTTGTCACTCAGATGATTCATTTCTCCACCCTTGTCAGCCATGATGTCCCTCCACTGAAAGGTTTGTTGTTGATAA
>CAZXCQ010000106.1:6006-18722 GCA_964639275.1 uncultured Desulfobacteraceae bacterium
TTCTCCACCCTTGTCAGCCATGATGTCCCTCCACTGAAAGGTTTGTTGTTGATAATAATGACCTCGCCCCCTGCGTGTTGTCAAGAAAGAAGGGGAGCCCCTACCCACCCAAAGAAAAAGGGTCAGGAAACGAGCCAACCCCTTGAAACTTACTGGTCGGGACGGGGAGATTTGAACTCCCGGCCCCCTGAACCCCATTCAGGTGCGCTTCCAGACTGCGCCACGTCCCGGATTTTTTGATTTGATATTATATCACTCTGTCTCTTTGTCAAGGGATAAAATGGGATATGATCCCGGATCGCGCCACCCGCTTGTCAGTTTCTCAAAATGGGGGTACAGTGAAAATAATGTAAAATCTCAATAATTAGGGGGAAGACAACTGGATTCCGGCTTTCGCCGGAATCCAGACTTTCTGACAATAAACGTGTTTACCGCCAATTATTTAAGAGATACAGAATAATCTCCTCTCTCGAAGGGGGTTACATTTTTTGCCTTTCATCTGGAAAGACAAAATCAAATCATGTATATGATGTTGATCCTGTCAAGTGTTGCCAGACGGTCATTTATCAGGCCTAGACCATGAGCCGCCCTGACTGCGTCAGTAACCGCAATATCAAGGTCATCGCCACCTATGTGGAGAGCCGACTAGGCTCTTACCGGTCCCTGTTTGATGGGCTCACCTATCCCGTAAATGAGTACCCCTCGCCAGGGGATTTCTTTATGAACGAGGATGAATGGACCACCCATGAAAACTTCGTGGAGATCTTCAGAAGGGCCAAAAGACTGATCGATGAACCAGACTTCTATTATCGCTGCGGCGCATCAACAGCCAGGCTTCGCTCCTGGGGAAGGCTCCACTATTTTGCCAGGGTCTTTGGTTCGCCAAACGATGGCTTTAAGAGACTCCCCTTCTTTAACAAGACATTCAACGACACAAAGGATATCGAGTTAATCCTGCCACCCACCTATGATTGGCGATCCGGAAAGATCAGGACCATTGTAAAGATCCAGTTTCACAGCGACTTTGATCCCCATAAAGACTATATCGGTGATCCCTTTACCAAAGGGATTCTCTCCTCTATACCCACCCTCTGGGGGCTCCCCCCGGCCGCCGTTACCCAGCCATTAAATCCTTATGACCCCGTAATCCTGCTCAACGGGGAGCCCGAATTTATCCCGTTTGGGTTTGATGCCCGGATGGAAGGGCACTCCCTGACCCTGAGAGACCCTGCCAAGGGAAAAAGGATCACGGTTGGATATAAGGTCTTTCTGGTGCCTGAAGAGGTCAACGGCCATAAGGTCTTCCTTGGCAAATATGCCCGATCCAAACCAGACGGCCCTGCCGGTCCCGGTGAAAGGACCGATGCCGTTCTGATTACCGAGGACGTCATCGCCAATGGCGAGCTAATACTCCGAAAAGGGCATATATTCATGGCCCCTTACACCGTCCTTGATGTTACCTACGATCGGCTTTCGCTCCTTCACCGATTCGCCCAGCTCTTTCAGGTCAGAAATACCCACCCCGGTTCGGAGGCGGAATTGATCGATACGATTAACCAGCTGAGAAAGAGCATGAGGGCCAAGAATGCGGCCTATCTCGCGCTTGAAAAGGCCAAGGCACGACTGGACGAATATAACCGGGAGCTGGAGCATAAGGTCGAAGAGCGCACCGCTGAACTCCGCAAGGCCCAGCAAGACCTCCTCCGGTTAAACCGCAACCTGGAATCAAAGGTCAAAAGCCAGGTCATCCAACTGGGAAAATACAGTGAACTCCGGCGCTACCTCTCACCACAATTGACTGAAAAGATCCTGTCAGGGGAGCATGATTTCGGAACGGCGCCCCAGAGAAAATTGTTGACCGTGGTATTCACGGATATCAGGGGTTTTTCAAACGTAACAGACAGCCTGGAGTCAGAGGAACTGTTTGAGTTGCTGGACCGCTATCTTGGAGAGATGATCAAGGTGGTCCACCGCCACGACGGCACCCTCAACAAGATCGTGGGCGATGGTCTCCTTATCTTTTTTGGTGACCCGGTCCCGATGGAAGATCAGGCTGAGCGGGCCGTGCGGATGGCAATCGAGATGCAGGAGAAAGTGGGGGAATTGAAGGAGCAGTGGCTCCAGTATGGTCTCGATCTGGGGGTAGGCATCGGGATCAACACCGGGTTTATGACCATCGGAAACATAGGGTCGGATATGCACCGGGATTACACGGTCATCGGAAGCCAGGTCAATGTGGCAGCACGGCTCGAATCAGAGGCCAGGGCGGGGCAGATCTTGATCAGTCAGCGGACCTACAGCCGTGTCAAGGAGGTTTTCGAGGTCAGGGAAATGGGCGAAATAACGGTCAAAGGGGTCCATAACCCGGTAAAGGCCTTTGAGGTTATCCGGTGATGAGAGTTGCCCAATCTGATCTCCCTATGACCCACCATCCAACAACTTTCTACCAGGAATGGGAAATGGCCCCTGCGTTGCACACCTCCATGCAGGCAAGTGGGGGGGTATCCGACGGGGGTTTGCAGGGCCCGCACTCATATTTTAGCTTCTTTTTTTTGTCGGCAGCCACCATGGCCACCGGTTCATCCCGCAAGGGATCACTGGGGTCTTCGTCAACAACCTCAAAGACATTCATGGGACAGGCCGGTACACAGTCCCCGCAGCCATTACACCTGTCTGTATCAATGGTGATAAAGAAATCGCCCGAGGCATCGCTGTATCCGTAATTGGCCAACATTGTGTTAATTTTTGGTTATTGGTTATTAGTTATTGGTTATTGGTTATTTGGTATTGATTATTGGTATTAGCTATTTGTTGTTTGTTGTTTTGTTAACGATTAATCAATAACGAATAACGATTCTATCTCTTCCCGCTCTTCCTGCCCTTTCCCTTCTGGCACAGGGAATATCCAAAAAGCGCACCTCCGACGGCTCCGGCGATCTGCGTATCCCATTGGGTCTTCATCCGCTCAAGCTTGATCATGGGCATCAACCGCTCCATAACGCCCCGGTTCTTGGCCAACCCCCCTGTAACGGCAAACTTGGGGGTTACGCCGAGCCGCTCCACAAGAGAAAAGATCCGCTCTGCCATGGCCCGGCAGTAGGCGGCAAGCACATCTTCAGTGGTCCATCCCTTTCTGAGGAGTCCGGTGGCCTCTGATTTTGCATAGACCACACAGGTACTTGAGACCGCGACCGGCTCCTCCTTTACTTGGAAGGAGCGCTCGCCCACATCAAGCACGGCTACCCCCAGCAGGTCCGCAAAGACCTCCATGCCCCGGCCCGTCCCTGCGGCACATTTATCATTCATCAGGAAGTTGGTTACCCTGCCCTTTTCGTCGCACTGGATCACCTTGATATCCTGGCCGCCCACATCAAGCACGGTGCGGACCTCGGGGCCGTAAATAAAGTTGGCGCCCCTGGCATGACAGGCAATCTCCGTGATCGACCGGTCCGCCATGGGGACGTTGACCCGGCCATAACCGGTCCCGATACAGTAATCAATCCTATCTTCAGGCAGGTCTCCCAGGGCTTCCAATGCGAAATTGAGGGCATTCCGCGCGCTCGCTGGGCTATCAGAGCCTGTTCGCATATTCCCGTAGGCAAGGATCTGTCCATCCGCCATAATACACGACTGGGAGCTGACCGAGCCCACATCGATCCCTGCGGTAACAAATTTTGACTCTTTCCAATCTATATCAGGGGTCTTCCAGTTGGATTCCGTCCATCTCCAGAACTCTTGTTTCCTCTCCCCTGCCATCTCACTTCCTCCAACAAAAACTGGTTATCTGTTATTCGTTATTGGATCAGCCCCGCAAGGCATATCTCATCTTTTCCCAAGACATCCTGACATTACGATTAACAAATAGCAATTAACTCTCTTTCCCTATGTCTTTTCAGCGGCTACCACCAGGGCGGCGCCGACGGCTGCCCCATATTCAGGGTCCTCAGGAATCAATATCTTCTCAAGTTTCAGTTCACGCCTCATGGCCTCTACAAATCCCGGATTGTAGCCTACCCCCCCGAGCATGACGACGTCCTCGTTTACCCCCACCCTCCGGACCATAGAGACAATGCGGCTGGCCATGGCATCGTGGATCGCCTTGATGATATCCTGTCTTTCTGTCTTGGCGTGGATCAGGCCCACCACCTCCGATTCCGCAAATATGGCGCACTGGGCATTCAGGGGGATCTCTTTGTCCGACCTGAGTGCCAGAGTTCCCATCTCCTCCAGCGGTGTTTCAAGCGCCCTCCCCATGGCCTCGATAAAGGCCCCTGCACCGGCAGCACACTTTTCATTAATGGCGAAATCAACCACGTTTCCCTTTTCGTCGATCTTAACGGCCCTCCCCTCTTCAGCACCCACATCGGTCACGGTCCGGGTGTTGGAGAAAAAATAGTTACCGGCCCTTGCCATGGCCTTGATGTCGTTTACCTGTCTATCGGCCATCTTGATGGACTTCTTTCCCGAGCCGGTCCCGCCGATCCTCTCGATATCGTCTCTAAAGATCCCCGCAGCTCTTGTTGCCATCTTAAGAGATTCATCGACGGCCTTCTCCTGGTCAAAGCCGGTCAAGACCCTGGCTTTCCCTATTATTTCTCCGTCTTTAATAATCACGGTCTTGGTGTTTTTTGCCCCACAATCAATTCCTGCGGTTATCATTTCTTTGAGCCCCCGAAAAAATTGAAGGTTGGTATCAGTTTAGCCATTTTGAAAGTATCTTCTCAATAAGTCCGGGTAAATACTACTGGATTCCGGCTGCACTTTATAGCGTATCTTATACGGGGCCACAATGACGGAAAGAGTGAATTGCAGGCCTATCTGTAATTTGCGTGCTGATCAGGACAGATATATCCTTTTTGAACTGACCGACTGATGTGGCGTATGTGAGGCGTATTACCACAAGCCAATTGTCTATGGGACTGCGTGGTCGGTCACCTGCCACCGTGCCTCAATAGTATCCGCTGACAAGTCAGCGCCACAATCCCATTCGACAAAGTATCCCCCATTGGAGACCTTTAGGAATTCGCTGTAGTCACGAAGGGCTTCAAATGCCTCGTACTCAAGATAGGGCCTGACATCAAAAATGCCAACGCGACCATCATCTGCAAGAACGGATAGCACCCAATTGGGTTGTGGAGAGAGTTTTTTGATTCTCACTGGTCAAGTCCTTTAATTGGAAACGGTTTCTTCCCGTTCACAACCAAGCTCCAATCGGCAAGCAAATCTTCCTGGTGGATTTCGATCCACGCGACGACCAGTTTGTGTTTGTTTGGGGGCAGTTCGCCAGCCAACACCGTTCCGTCAGGAATTGAGTATACCGCAACTTTGCCCTGGTAGTCAGCATGTATATGCGGTTCATGATGTTTATCGATATCTCGAAAGAACATCCGAATAAGGATTCCATAAAACATGGAAATTGTAGGCATTCAGATTCCTATTCCTGTGACTTGACACGGTTGCTGGTTCTTGCAGGGGCAAATCTTATGACTTCAGATCGTTTATCATCTCTTGCAGGTCATTATGTCCGACCGGATCTTCCTTTCCAGGTTCTTTCATTTTGACTGCACAGTCCAAAGGTAACATCTCAAAAAGTCCTGTTAGATGTTGCTGGATGCCGGACCAAGTCCGGCATGACGAAAGAACTTTGGACTCTCAAGATTTTTAAAAGGATAACTAAAAAGAAGTCTGTTGTCAAATGTAAGCGAGGGATGTAACATTTCAAAAAGCAGGGGGAAAGCTGTTATGCGTGAAGAAAGCCAAATTGACAAAAAACTGGATTCCGGCCTCCACCTGCCTGCGTGTGCACACGTACAGGCAGGCGAAAATGACGGAAAGGACGTGGAAAAAGCGAAATGATGGGTTTTTATGAACCCATCAATCGTTGTCTATTTCCCTGACTCGGGTTTGAAAGGGGGTGGGGGAGATATGAGCGCCTGGGTTAAGACAAAAGCGGCCTGCAGTGCCGATGTCGGGCAAAGCGGAAAACACTCCTTGCAGTTCCAGCACTCCCTGGAGGCGATCTCCGGAATAAAGCTGATCTCTCGCCTTGTTCCTCTGTCAACAAAACCAACAGCATTCTTCTTCTTGATCTCATCGCAGTATCTGACACATAGACCACAATGAATACAGAATGAGGCCTCTTTTTCAAAACGGTCTTTGTCTGCCCCATACTCTCGAGCTAGGTCCTGTAATTCAAAGGCATCCGGCGCATGAGCCAGCAATAGCTCCAGGATCATTTTGCGAATTCTATCTACCTTTTCTGATCTGGTTCTTACGACCAGATTTTTTTCTACCGGGTAAAGGCAGGCCGCAACGAGTCTTGTCCACCCGCCCATTTCGGCTTCGACGGTGCAGATCCGGCAAGCCCCATAAGGTTCCAATTTCTCGTGGTGGCAAAGTGTTGGAATAGCTATCCCCACATTCTGTGCGGCCTCCAGAATGGTGATCCCTTCTTTTGCCTTAACTTCTGTGCCGTCAATCTGAAAAAGGATTTCACTCATTTTTCTTACTCTTTCTGACGATAATTCTGGCTTCCTCGGCAATAGGAGGCGGGACAGGTTCTCCGGAAGTCTTTTTCACCGCACCAAAACGGGCGGGGCAAACTTCAAAGCAAGTTCCGCACTTTGTGCATCTCTCCTGATCAATCACATGAATCCGGTTTTTGCCACCTTCAATCGCATCAGCCGGGCACTTCCTGCCGCAAATCATACAGGCCTGGCACCTGCCCGGGTCAATATGGAACGTGATCAGTTCCTTGCAGGAAAGCGCCGGGCACCGCTTCTCCTTGATGTGTGCCTCATACTCGTCTCTAAAATATCGCAACGTGCTCAGAAACGGGTTGGGAGCACTCGTACCCAGCGCACAAAGGGCGGCTTCTTTGGCCACCTCGGACAGCGCCTCCAAAAGCTCGATGTCGCCTTCTTTTCCCTTTCCCTGGGTGATGTTGGTGAGAATCTTGAGCATCTGCCTCATGCCTTCCCGGCAGGGGACGCATTTGCCGCACGATTCATCGGTGAGGAAGTCAAGGAAGTACCTGGCGACGTCAACCATACAGGTATCTTCATCCATTATAATCATCCCACCCGAGCCCATCATTGAACCGGCCTTGGTGAGTTCATCAAAACCGACCTCCAGGTCCAACAGTTCCTCAGGGATACATCCGCCAGACGGTCCGCCGGTCTGCATTGCCTTGAACCTCTTGCCGCCAGGGATTCCACCGCCTATCTTGTAGATGATGTCTTTCAGGGTCATGCCCATGGGGACTTCCACAAGGCCCGTATTGGTTATCTTGCCGACCAGGGAGAAGATCTTCGTGCCCTTGCTTTTTTCAGTTCCGAATTGCGTAAACCAGTCAGCGCCTTTATTGATAATAAGCGGCACATTCGCCCATGTCTCAACATTGTTCAACACAGTGGGTCTATCCCAGAGGCCCTTGACGTTGGAGCGGATATACTTGGGTCTGGGCTCCCCTGCCCTGCCTTCCAATGCCGTCATCAGGGCTGTTGACTCCCCGCAGACAAAGGCGCCGGCTCCCTGGTGCACCCTGACGATGAAATCAAAGCCCGAGCCAAGGATGTCTTTGCCGAGAAAACCATACGCCTCAGCCTGCTGGATGGCGATGTTCACATTCTCCACCGCCAGGGGATATTCCTGTCGAACGTAAATATAGCCCTCGTTGGAACCGATGGCATAGGCACCGATGATCAACCCCTCGAGGACCGAGTGAGGATTCCCCTCAAGAAGACTCCTGTCCATATAAGCGCCTGGGTCCCCCTCGTCTGCATTGACGATCACATATTTTATTTGGCCGGGGGCATTGCGGGATCCCTCCCACTTTCTCCCTGCGGGAAAGCCGCCACCGCCCCTTCCTCTCAGGTTGGATTTCTTGACTTCCTCCACGACCTGTTCGGAGGTCATTTGGGAAAGAGCCTTGGCCAGTGCGGAATAGCCGCCGATTGCCAGATAGTCATTGATGCTCTTGGGATCAATATTACCGTTTGAACCGAATACAAGCCGCTGCTGGTTCTTATAGAAGGGGATTTCAGATTCACGAACGATCTTTTCATTGGTGCCGGGGTCGGTATAGAGCAAACGCTCTATGACCTTCTTCTCTTTTATGGTCTGGGAGACAATTTCAGGAACATCCTGAGGCCCTATTTGGAAATAACATATTTCCTCAGGGTGGATGACAATAATGGGACCCCTCTCACAAAAACCATGGCAACCCGTCTTCCGGATGTCCACCTCAGCACTCAGGCCTTGCCTTTTGATCTGCTCTTCAATTGCCCGGGCGACTTCTTTGCTACCGGAGGCATGGCAGGCAGACCCGGAGCAGAGTGTAATACAGGGCTTATTCGGGTCTCTTTTTGACAGGATACCCTTTCTGAATTCTTCCAGTTCAGCGGGCGAATTTATCCGCAGCATAATATTACCTTAATCATAACACTTTAGCCTTTTGAAACCCGGGGTATGGGGATTCCGAACCCCCATACCCCTCTCCAAGTGCCAATTTTCAGAAAGCTAAATTGTTACCCTTAATCGTAGTTTTTTAACACATCTGCTGTCTGGGCCGGCGACATCTTGCCGTGAGTCTTCCCATCGATTTCCATCACCGGTCCCAGGGCACAGCAGCCGAGGCAGTTAACGGTCTCCAGGCTGAACTTTAAGTCCAGGTCGGTTTCGCCGGGTTTGATGCCAGTCAGGCCCTGCACCGTGTCAAGGACACGCGGCGCGCCACGAACATGACAGGCCGTCCCCATACAAATGTGAATCTCATGACGTCCTTTGGGGACCAGGCTAAAGGCCTTATAAAAGGTCGCGATATGCTGTATCCGGGTTAAAGGAACCCCTAATTTTTCGCCGACCCTCTGCAGCATTTCCTTTGGAAGCCAATGATTTTCGCTCTGGATATCGAGCAATACCTGGATGAGTGAACTCGCATCGCCGTGATGTCTATCAATAATCTCATCGATTCTATCGTTATCCATAGCCGCTGTCCCAATCCTCTTCTTTCCCCTGATCCGTTTCCTGATCTTTCACATCAGGCGAGCGCAAAGCACTTTTCACTTTCATCGTACCTGACAAATCCCTGTCTGGACGAACTGTTGATGTGTCTGGATATTTCAGATGGGTTCAGGCCCAAGACATCAGCGATTTCTCCTGTTGAAAGGGGTCTTTCCCGCAGGAGCAACATAATCTGGGTGATTGCCATCTTATCCCCAATCAATTCATTGAATAACCGGTCTAGCTCGTCGCTGGTGAAAAATTTATGATACGCTTCTCCCGATTTCACAGGTAGTCTCAGCCGCTCCCTTTCCACCAGCTTGATATAGGGGACTAGTTTTGTAACCGCTTCAAGTTTGAGCTTCAATCCTTTTTGGTCTATGCCTTCGCCCTTGCCAAGAGGTCCTAGCTCCTTTACCTTCTTGACAAAATCATTAACAACTTCGGCCAGAAGGATCCCCTCACCGGCAGACATAAATTCGATCCTCAATCTTTCCGGGTCCAGCCCGATATGTCCCAATATTCTTCTACACAGAAGCACCATGCCGAGCGCGTCGTAATTCCCCTGAGTCACATAATTGCATTCGTTCAAACGGCAACCGCCAATAAACACCCCGTCCATCCCATTTGAGAACGCCCTGAGTACGAATTCCAGGTCGACCCTACCGGAACACATGACGCGAATAAGCCTCATTTCGGTCGTATATTGTAGTCTGGAAACTCCAGCCAGGTCAGCAGCGCCGTACGCTCACCAGTGGCATACAAAACCCAATACTCTTGGTTTGAACTTAACTGCGCTCATTCGTCCACACCTCTCCTTTGGTCGGATATGGAAACCCTGGTCCTCACAGCAAGGTCAGGGAAAAATGGCTCTGCCGCGCCACAAGTCACTATTGGAGTATTGGAGTTGTGGAGTATTGGAACATCATTACTCCATTTTTCAGTTAAACGGCATGACATCCCAAAAAAACAACCACTTGACGATTCAACTACTCTACGACTCACCGAGTTCTACCAATCTCCAACCGCCGCATCAATCTGGCGCAAAATCTCTTGATCGGTAAAGTGCTTTAGTGAAATAGCCCCTGTTGGACACTTTGCATTGCACAGACCATCTCCTTTACAGATAACAGGATTGACCGTGGCCTTTTTGCCCCGGGGGGTATCATGAAACTCTATGGCACCGTACGTGCAGGCCGTAATACAGGCCCCACACGATACACAATCACTCTCGGTTACCTGGCAAACAGAGCCCGAGGCCCTGACTGAATCCTGTGAGAGAAGAACGACGGCGCGGCCGGCAGCGCCGTAGGCCTGGTTAATCGCCTCCGGTATGTGCTTGGGATAGTGGGCCATTCCACAGAGAAAAACGCCGTCAGCAGCAAACTCGACAGGTCTCAACTTGACATGGGCCTCTTTGAAAAAATCATCCGGTCCCAGGGATACCTTGAAAAGTCCTGCGACCTCCCTGGCTCCTTCAGAAGGAATAACGGCGGCAGCCAAAATGAGTGCATCTGCATCTATTTCAAGCCTTTTACCCAGAATATAATCTGTCACGCTAAGCCTTAAAACAGACTTGCCACCTGCCGTGACAGCCTCCACCTGGGGTTTATCTTCCGGTTCATAGCGGATAAACTTGACATCTTTCTCCGAGGCTTCCCGGTAATAATCCTCTTTGAAGCCATACGTTCTCATATCCCGAAAGAGGATGTATATGTCCATCCCGGGGTTTAACTCTTTCAGTTTCAATGCGTTCTTGATAGACTCGCTGCAACATATCCTGCTGCAGTAATTCCTGTCTTCATTTCTGCAGCCCACGCACTGGATCATCACGAGAGTCTCCGCATTGATTACCTTTTCGTCTCCCCTGGCGATCTGCTCCTCCAGCTCCAGCTGAGTCAATACCCTGTCATCTTCGCCATAAAGGTATTCCGTGGGTCTATATACATTCACACCAACAGCAATGACGGCCGCGCCATGTCTTATCTCTATGGCCCCCCTTTCAGAGTTCACCCTGGTTACAAAACTCCCGACATAACCGCTGGCCTCCGTGATTGTAGCATCGGTATATACATGGACCAAGGGGTGTTGATACACCTTTCCTATAAGCTCACGCAAATATGCCTGAACATCCAGTCCTTCCAGGGTATGATGGAGTCTTCGTGCGATTCCCCCAAGGTCGGTATCCTTTTCGACCAGATGAACCTCGTGCCCCTGGTTGGCAATGGAGAGCGCACAGGTCATGCCGGCGATACCGCCACCCACCACCAGCGCGGACTTGTTTACCGGCAGATCAAAATCTTGCAGTGGCTCCAGCATGCAGGCGCGTGCCACCGACATCCGGATGATATCCTTTGCCTTCTGTGTGGCTTCTTCCTTTTCTTTGCCGTGGACCCAGGAGTTATGCTCCCGAATATTTGCCATCTCGTAGTAATATTGATTTATCCCCGCCTCCCGAAGGGTGTCCCGGAATAAGGGTTCGAGGGTCCTGGGGCTGCAGGCAGCCACAACCACCCGATTGAGCCCTTTTTCCTTTGTCATGTCTGTTATTTCTTTGGCACAATTCGTGGCACATGAAAACAGCTGTTCCTGGGCATAGACAACATTGGGTAAGGTTAAGGCATATTCCACTGTGGAAGGAACATCCACCACTCTTCCGATATTCGCCCCGCAATGACACACAAAGACCCCTACTCTTGGCTCCTCTTCTGAGACATCCCTCTCCGGCGGATATATCCTTTCTTTGGCCAGCTTCCCTCGCCGGTAAGAAAGGAGTTGACCACACTGCGAACCCGCTCCGCTGGCGGTAAAAACCGACTCGGGGATATCTGTAGGCCCCTGGAAGGCCCCGCTTACAAAGATCCCGGGCCGGGTGGTCTCCATGGGGTTGAAAGGAGTTGCCTTACAGAATCCGTGCAAATTGAGCTCGATACCGAACTTCTCTGCCAGACCCTCATAATCAGCAGGGGGATTCAATCCAACGGATAATACCACCAGATCGAATTCTTCCTCCTTTACTCCATCCTCGGGTGTAGAATATCGTATGGTTACGTTCTTGGTTTCCGGGTTCTCTCTTACTATTGATGTGTAGCTTCTGATAAACCGAATCCCGGGGAGCTGCTCCGCTCTTTGGTAGTATCGTTCGAAATCCTTGCCATAGGAACGAATATCGTTATGGAATATCGTACACTCTGCCTCTGCATCATGATCTTTTGTCAGAATGACCTGTTTCTGGGTATAGGTGCAGCATACGGCTGAACAATAGCTGTTGTCGCCCGCGGTAACCCGTCTGGAACCGACGCATTGAATCCAGGCTATTTTGTGTGGATGTTTCTTGTCAGAGGCACGCAGTATCTCACCTTCGTATGGCCCGGTGGCGCATAACAGCCGTTCATAGTCCATACTGGTTACCACGTTCTGCATCCTGCCATAGCCATATTCATCCCTCACCCTGGGATCAAATGGCTCAAGGCCGGGAGACAGGATGATCGCCCCGACATTGACTTCCAGCTTCTCCGTCGTCTGATCGAAATCTATGGCCTCATTCTTACAGACCCCTTCGCAAATAAGGCATTTCTCCTCTTTAAGATAAAGACAGCTTTCAGGGTCTACGTAAGTGATAAGGGGAACTGCCTGCGAAAAGTATATATGGATCGCTTTATTCGACGATAGGTCTTGATTATATGGATCAGGGACCATGACCGGGCAGTACT
>CAZXCQ010000107.1:0-18680 GCA_964639275.1 uncultured Desulfobacteraceae bacterium
AGATGAGATCCCAAAAGGTGCGCCTTGTCCTCGGGTCCACACCTGAGGTCGGCTCATCCAGGAAGAGGACCTTGGGGGTGTGGATCAAGGCGCAGGTGAGGCCCACCTTTTGCTTCATGCCGCCCGAGAGATTCCGAAAGAGGCGGTCCGTGAACGGGGCAAGCCCGGAGAACTCCAAAAGCCGTTTCATACGCTCGGCGTAGCGCCCCTTGGGGACCTGATAGAGATCGGCATAGAACGCGACGTTCTCCTTCACCGTCAGGTCATCATAGAGCTTGGCCGGCTGGGCCATGTACCCAATCTCCGTCTTGTTGGATTCCGGGTCCCGGCCCACGTCGCGGCCCAGGACCTTGACCCTGCCCGCGCTGGGCCCGATGAGAGCGCAGAGGACTCTCAGACAGGTCGTTTTTCCTGTGCCATCCGGCCCCACCAGACCGAAGATCTCCCCCTCTTCCACCGAGAAGGTGAGCCCATCCAGGGCCTTGATCGGGCCAAAGGAGCGTGAGAGTCCTTCCACCTCTACCAGGGCCACAGCCTCTACCTCAGGAGGACATCCACAGGCATCCCTGCCTTGAGTTCCTGGTTGGGGTTCTCGAGTGTCACCTTAATACGATAGACGAGTTTTACCCGCTCCTCCCTGGTCTGCACGTTCTTTGGGGGTAAACTCGGCCTGCGGAGATATAAAGGTGAGAGTGCCGGGATAGGCCTTGCCCGGGAATGTGTCGGACAGGACCTCGGCCTTCTGGCCGATGCGGATACGGCCCAACTGGGTTTCGGGGACATAGGTCTTGACCCAGACCTTGCCCAACTGGGTAATGGTGATCACGGGGGTGCCCGCCTGGACAAACTCCCCCTCTTCCACATCCTTGACCGTCACAAAACCGTCAAAGGGGGCTTAAAGACGGGAGTGGGTCAGGTTATCTTCTGCCACCGCAAGCACGGCCTTTGCCTGATCCGCCTGGGCGAGGAGGGCCTTGAGATCCAGTTTCATCTTCTCCACCTCACGGCGCGTCGCCTCTGCCTCGGTAAGCGCGGCATCGGAACCCACGAGGTTGGCGTGCCCTTCCCGGACTGCCTCCTCCCTTGGGCCGGCCTTGACAAGCTTATAGCGCTCTTCTGAGGCCTCATACGCGGCCCTGGCTGTCTCTGCAGCCGTGCGGGCCACATCATACTGGGTGAAGGAGATGATTTTCTGCTCGTAGAGACCCTTCAGGCGCTCATAATCCCGCTGCCGGTTCCCCCATTCCGCCTTGGCCCGGTCGCGGCCTGCTGCCGCCTCCGCTATTTCCTTTGCACGGGAGCCTGTCTTGAGGCTCTGGTAACGGGCATCCGCAGCGGAAAGGCCGGCTTTTGCCCGCCTGACCTCCGCCTGGAGGACCTCTTCCCTGATCTTGATGGCAAGCCCCATCGAGGCCTTGCGGGCTTCCAGTTCTTGCACCTGGGCCGCGGCCTGAGCCCTCTTTGCCTTGAGGACTTCCTGTCTCAGCTCCGCCACGAGGTCCCCTTGCTTCACCTGACTGCCTTCTTCCACGAGAAGACGTCTCACATGACCGGGGAGACGGAAACTGAGGTCCACCTCTGTCACCTCGATATGGCCGGAGGTCTTGATCCGTGTGTTGTATGCCTCGGAGCGATAGTAGGCAAAATAGTAGAAGAGCCCTGCCGCAATCAGGATGAGGCCCGCAAACGGCAGGACCCTCCTTCGGCTCATCGGTTTCTCCTTTCTCCAGGTTTGCCCATCTGGGTCTCCACAGAGGCAAGGACCATGGATTTAATGGCCTTTCGCCGTTCTCTGAGAAATCCCTTCATGTCAGAGACGTCCATATCAAGGATGCTTTCAAGAAGCAGGGGACTGGTGAAGCTCACCACACACATCCCCATCAGGTTGACGAGGAAGTGGATCATGTCAGCTGCGGAAAGGCCCAGCTCATGAGCAGCCCCTCGCAGCATCGCGCTGGGTGCAAAATCGGTCTGGAGAAAGTCGGTCTTTTTCAGTTCCATAACGGCCCGCTTGAGCCGGCCGCCACCGTCCACCACCTCTCGAAGGATGATATTCACGAGGCCCGGGTTTTCTTCGTAGTTGTCCATATAGGAATCCACTACCATCTCGATCCTCTTATTGAGCGGCCCCGGACCCAGCCACGACTGGCTCACCCGGGTGTAGATCTTGCGGAAGGCAGCCTGGATGACCTGGCTGTAAAGGTTCTCCTTGGAGCGGAAATAATAATGGAGCATGGCCTTGTTGACGCCTGCAGCATCCGCTATGGCCTGGGTCCGTGAGCCATAGAAACCGTGAGCGGCAAACTCCCCTGTCGCCGCCGCGAGGATCCGTTCCTCGGCCGAAACCTTTGCCTCGGGATACGGAGAAGTGGTCAGCAAAATGGGCATACCATTTCTTACCCTTTCCCTGGCATCCCTCCTGGGGGCGGTCATGGTGAAATCATTTATTCTGACAACCCTCGATACCTGTACCCGGTTGTCGCGTTTTGTCGTGACAGGGGCATTTTCAAAATACTCTTCCCAGTTGAAAAACAGGCATCTGGCGACACTGATCGCCCTTGTCCCCGCCTATTACCTGGCGATTACAGATGGCTATGTCGCTATTTGGAAACTCTTCGGGGCATCCAATCAGCTGATTGCAGCGGTTGCCTTGATTATCATCACCTCGTTCCTGGTTCGTGCAAAAAAACCCAGGATGTTCACCTTGATTCCAGCCACATTTATGTTGTTGACAACGATCGGAGCCCTTGCGTGGGAAACGTTTAATCCGAATACAGGGTATTTTGTATCTCACAAGCCCGTTCCTGTTCTCGGAATTCTTGCTTCCATACTCATCATCCTGGCGGTTGTGGTCGCGGTACAATGCGTCCGATCGTGGCGAGAGAATCGGCCATCTATTGCCCTTGAGAGGTGACTTTCGAGAATAAGTCATCACACATAAGGCCTTTGTGCTTCGATTCGCAAATACAGTGACGTATTCTGGTCTTTCAAAGGGCTATAATTGCTCACTCAGCACTAAGTCCTGAGTAAATAAATTCGTCTTCGAATTTATGAATCGATGGACTTAGCCTCTTCATGCCCTTATCAATTGTATCGTTGCCGAACTCCAAGGCCGACCACGGATCACAACGTACCATCACTCTTTGTCTCGAAGGGTCTTCCACACTTTGCCATACTGATTCATATAAACAAATTCGTCAATCGCCTTCCGGCTCTTAAAGAAAGATCGACCTTTTGGCTTCCCGAAAGTCATGCAAATCACCACCTTCATGGGCTCGGGCACGCCTATCACCCGTTTGACCACATCCTCGTCAAAGGCCCCTATCCAGCAGGTCCCGTAGCCCAACTCCGTCGCCTGGAGGATAAAGTTGGTCATTGCGATCGTAATGTCTACCATGTGCCATTTCAGGCGCGGATCGGCCACACCGGCAATAAAATAGGCACATTCAGCAACAAAGCGCTGATTGAAACAGCCAGCCGCCAGGCGTTTTTTCAGATCAGTGTCGCTGACAAATACAAATTCCCAGTTCTGGCTGTTGTTCGCAGAGGGAGCGAGCTGGAGGGCCTTTAGGAGGATTCGCATGTGTTCCTCGGGGATTGATACTTCAGCATATTGGCGGACACTATATCGTTTCTCGATGGCTTCCTGAATGTTCATTTCTCGAACCCCTCTTTCTCTGAAAAGATCGTGGATCGAGTGTACCGACTGTGACACCCTGGGTCAACAGTTACATTGGGAGATCTGATTCTTATCCTGCTGTGGGATATGTTCAGATTCGCCCTTGACTTCAGCCCTGGAGCAGTCTATTCCTTACATGCTTGATAAGCATTCATCCACGGTTGTCTATGTCGCCATGTCGTTATCCACATTGGATCAAAGAGAGGGAGGTGCGACAATGAAAATCGCCAGGTTCAGAACTGGAGGTCGGACGCGGTACGGCATCGTGAAAGGCGATGAGATCACCGAGACGAGGGGAAGCCCTTTTAGAGGGAGACTGCGGATGATCGGCCCGATCCATCGATTGCGTGATGTGAGACTCCTGCCGGTCACGGCGCCGGTACAAATCTTTGGCGGCGTGGGAGTCAACTACCGTGACCATACGGCCCAGGCCGAGGAGACAACCGCCAGCAAAATAGGACAGATGGGTATCCAGCCCTTTCACAAGAGCAATGCCAGTCTCGCAGGCTGCGGATGGCCGATCATCCTGACGCCGGAGGCCGCAGAGGTGCACTACGAAGGGGAACTGGTCATTGTGATGGGCCGCGAAGCGCGACACGTCAGTCAGGAGAACGCCCTGGACCATGTCCTGGGCTATACCTGTGGCAACGACATCAGCGAGAAGGGGGGGTGGGAAAAGGACTTCTCTTTTTGGCGTTGCAAGAGTCTACCTACCTGGGGTCCGGTGGGCCCATGGATAGCCACCGACATAGACCCGCACAATCTGGATGTGACGGTGAGGTTAAACGGCCGGGTGGAGCATTGTTTTAACACTCGGAGCATGATCCATGATGTGGCAACGATTGTGAGTTATATCACCGAGTACGCCACACTTTTCCCGGGTGACCTCATCTTTACTGGAACCTCAGGCACCACGCGGCCGCTCAAGCCCGGTGATGTGGTAGAAGTGGAGATATCCGGCATCGGGATCCTGAAAAATCCGGTTGTCATGGAAAAGTAGGCTTACCTTGGCATCCCTGTCATTTGAGTGAATCTCTCTTTAAAAGATCTATCGGGTGTTTGAAAATATGGCGATCCTTAATCGGTCAAAAATTCGTCCGGATGTGCTCAAAGTCGTTGAAGCGTTTCAAAAGCTCCAGATAGAGGGTGTTACCCAGTTTCTTGACCTGAGGGAAGACCAGGGGCTTGATTTCCAGGCCCTTTGGAAAAAGGTGATGCATGGAAATGCCCTTTTTTTTAAAAACAAGGGGATGACCAAAGAGCTCTCCGGTCTGGTGACCCAGGAAGAGATGCACTTTTTGGCAAAAATGCATCGATTTACCGACAACTATGTGGCCGGTATCAACCAAGAAAGATGGCCGGTTGCAGAAGACGTCAAGGTGGAAAAGACCGATGCCGGCGGGATACCCGCAGAGTGGCAGACAGTGCCGGGCGCCGGGGAAGAGCGGGTATTGCTGTACCTCCATGGGGGAGGCTGGGTATTGGGTTCGCCAGAGGGTCACCGCCTGCTCACCATTGAACTGGGCAGGGCCACCCGGATGCGAGTCCTAAGCGTCGGATACCGGCTGGCCCCTGAGCACCCCCACCCCGCTCAACTTGAGGATTGTACGGACGTCTACAAGTGGCTCTTATCAAGGGGTATCAGACCCAAAGACATTATCATCGCCGGGGACTCTGCCGGGGGCAGTCTGACCCTCACCTCTCTCTTAAAGCTGCGGGATGATAAGGTGCCTTTGCCTTCCGGGGCCGTGTGCCTCTCACCAAGTACAGAGATCGCTCATACCGATGACTCCTATTTTGAAAACAGCGAGACCGATCCCATCCTGGCCGACATCGGCGTCTTTTGGTGGGTCCAGGCATACCTGGGAGGAGCCGATCCAAGTGATCCTCTCATATCCCCCCTCCTCGGTGACCTAAAAGGGCTGCCACCGCTCCTCTTTCAAGTCAGTACCTGTGAAATGCTCTATCATGATTCAACAAGATTTGTTGAGAGGGCCAGGGCCGCAGGGGTAGAAGCCACCCTCGAGACATGGGATGATATGGTGCATGTCTTTCATCTGTTTGGGTTACACCAGTTACCCGAGACAGGTGAGGCCATAGCCAGGGTGGGTGAGTTTGCCCAGAGGCTATCTTAGCTTTGCCTTGCTCCGGCACGGTCCGAAGTTTAAAGCGTTCGGTTACCGGTGTATTAAAGTGACGGGTTTTGAGAAAATGAAAAAGGGGGTTTTGTGATGGAAGGACGTACAGGAAGACACTATGTGGTTTCAGCCCTAAAGCGACAGTATTCGGACCGGCTCCCGACCACGGTCCTGATAGGGCCCTATTGCGCAAGGCTGACCCAGTATACGGTCAGGGAAATCCTGACCGATGCCAGAAAGAGTGCAGAGGCCCATCTGGCATTCTACGAACGATTTCAACCCGACAGCCTGATCGTGTATAACGATATCTATCTTGAGGCCGAGGCCGTCGGATGCCAACTCGATTTCCCAGAAGACAATATCTCTCACCCAAAGGCACCCCTCTTGGCGGAGAAGTCCCAACTGGCTGGACTCAAGGTGCCTGACCCCAAAAAGGACGGTCGATTGCCTTACTTCTTTGATCTGCTGGAAAGGGTTTCCAAGCCCGTCAGGAAGACCGCCACCCTGGGATTGGGTCATGCGGGCCCGTGGAACCTTGCCATACACCTCAGAGGTGCCGAGCAGCTCCTGTTCGAAACGATTGAGGAGCCTGAATTTGTCCATGAACTCATGAAATTTACCACAGAGGTGGTGCGGGGCGTTGGTGATGCCCTGGTTGAGTCCGGTTTCGCCCCCTCGCTGGGTGAGGCCGCGGCCTCCTGCAGCCTGATCTCACCCCAGATCTACCGGGATTTTATTAAACCCTATCACGCGGAACTCTGTGAGTATTTCAAATCCAAAAAGGTGCCCATGGCGCTCCATATCTGCGGTTTTGTCGATCCCATCATGGGGGATATTCTTGAAACCGGGATTCGATTCATTAGCCTGGATGCCCCTTCATCACTTGAAAAACTGGTGGAACTCTCAAGCGGCAGGGTGACGATCATGGGAAATGTGCCTACACCCCTCTTTGCAAAAGGGACCCGGGAAGAAATGGAGATGGCCATAAACTCCTGCATCGACACCGCGGCCCGGGGGAGCGGATATATCCTTTCTTCGGGCTGTGAGATCCCCCTCAATTCCACCGAAGACAGGGTCGAGCATTTCTTTGCCCATGGCCATCAGGCCGGTCGGGAGTTTATGGAGCGGTTGAGGGAGCAGAGTCCGGAGCTCTTTGAGGGCGTTGCCTGACCACCCCTCCAACAATTCACCGCAGGCGCTGAGAAGGCAGAGGATATGAACACAGACTACTCAAGCTACTGGTCGGCCGTAACATCTATCCAGATTTGAACATCTATTGTCTAGAGCCCCTCCTCTCATACACAGATTCAAAGGGCATCTCTATATCAAAAACCGCCTGTTTTTCATATCCCCTAAACCCAAAAGGCTCTCAAGGCCAGGGGGGCAATTTTCCCGGGCAAAAATTTGAAGCCATTTCGATCAGGTTTTGGTAATATTGGGCAAAACAGAACCACCCAGAAAGAAAGGGAGGTTGTCATGAAAGCATTATTAAAAAAAACCGCCGCCTTATTTGTCGGCTCATTGGCTTTTATGGGTGGGTTCGCCTCGGCGGATGAACCGACAAACATTGTCTTCCTGACCTGGAAGGCAAGCCAACCGCAGGTCTGGAAAGGCCTGATCCAGAAGTTTCACCAGGAAAACCCGGGGGTTCGGGTAAAACTCCAGGTTGGGCCCCATTCCTCCACAGAATATCATGCCATTGTGACCCAGCGCCTCAAGAACAAGGATGCCTCGGTGGATGTCTTTTTTATGGATGTGATCTGGCCCCCCGAGTTTGCCAATGCCGGATGGGTCCTGGATCTCACCCCTACCTTTCCACGACAACAACAAACAGCCTTTCTGTCAGGACCGATTGCGGCAAATACATACCGGGACAAGGTCTATGGGGTTCCCTGTTATCTGGCAGCCGGGCTCTTCTACTACCGCAAAGACCTCCTGGAAAAATACGATCTAAGACCTCCCCAAACCTGGGACCAGATGCTCTCCCAAGGAAAAACGATCCTCAAGGGGCAAAATGAGCCGGGTCATTATGTCTACTCGGGCCAGTTCAAGCAATACGAGGGATTGGTATGCGACATGATGGAATTCATATGGTCCAACGGAGGGGCCGTGATCAACTCGCAGACGGCTCAGGTCACCCTGGCCCAACCCCCTGCCCTGGAAGCGGTCCTGTTTGTCCGGGATAAGATCATCGGAAAGGCCGCACCGCGGGGGGTCATAAACTACGAAGAACCCGAATCACTCGATCTCTTTATCCAGGAAAAGGTCATCTTTCATCGCAATTGGCCATATGCCTGGTCGATTGCCAATGACCCCCGGAAATCCCGGATTGCCGGGAAAGTCGGGGTTGGCAGCCTCCCCGCCTTCTCGGGGCATACATCGGCTTCGGCCCTGGGAGGATGGCAGTTTGGGATAAACCGATGGTCACGGCATCGCCGGGAGGCCTGGCGATTTGTTCGATTTATGACCTCACATCAGAGCCAGAAGACCCTGGCTTTGAGGGCAGGCCTTGCCCCCACACGCAGGTCGGTCTATCAGGACCCGGAGGTCCAAAAAGAAATGCCCCATCTAAAGGCCTTTCTCCCCGCATTTGAAAGGGCACGCCCCAGACCCCCCTCCCCTGTTTATCCCATGATCAGCCAGGAGCTCCAGCGTTTCTTTAGCCGTTCGATCGTAGACCAAAACTCCGATATCCCTGCGCTCGCCGAGGCCGCATCCAGGAGAATCCAAAGACTCTTGAAATTGGGGGCCATGATCCAGCAATGACTCGGAGGGACCAAAGGTTCTACCTGCTCCTGCTCACCCCGGTCATACTGGTGCTGCTATTGTTTATAGCAGTGCCCATTTGTCAGTCGGTCTTCCTCAGCCTCCACCGGGACATCATTGCCCTCCCACAGCTCAAAAACCCCTTTGTGGGGCTGGAGAACTTTGAGGAACTCCTCAGAGACCCGGTCGCCCGTCACTCTTTCTGGATCACCGGTATCTTTGTGGCCACCACCACATTCTTTGAACTCCTGATCGGTCTCCTCATAGCCCTTTTGATAAACCATCGTTTTCCCGGTCGTGGGATGCTGCGGGCCTGTGTGCTGATACCCTGGGCCATTCCCACGGTTGTATCGGCACAGATGTGGCGATTTCTGTTTAACGATGCCTACGGGATGATCAACTATGTGCTCTTTGGGACCGCGACCACCAGTTACATCCCATGGCTGGCCCTTCCCGGCACCGCACTATATGCCATCATCATGGCCGATATATGGAAGACATCATCCTTTGCCGCCTTGTTGATCCTGGCAGGCCTTCAGGTGATCCCTGATGCCCTGTATCAAGCTGCCAGGGTGGACGGTGCCGGGGCCTGGCGGCGCTTTGGATACATCACCTGGCCCCTTATTCGACCGGCATTACTCGTTGCCCTGCTATTCCGTACCATAGATGCATTTCGCGTATTTGACCTGGCCTTTGTCATGACACAGGGGGGACCGGCAGATGCCACCAATGTACTCCAGCTTTACGGGTATAAGAAGATGTTTGTTGAAGGGTGGATGGGGTATGGTTCGGCCATATCCGTATCTGTATTTATAATTGTCTTGATCCTTGCCATCCTATATTTGCGGACGGTAGGCCGGCGTCTGCTGGAGGCAAGGTCATGAAAAGAGGGGGGCTTAAAATGTCCCTGTTTGTTGTGGGGGCGCTCCTGACTATGGGCTTTTCTTTGGCCCCCTTTTTGTGGTTTGTCTCATCCGCCTTCAAGACCCAGACCCAGATAACCGCCATCCCGCCACAATGGTGGCCTGGCTTTTCCATGGAGTTTTTTCGCTCTGCCATCGGGCAATATGGTATCCTCCACTATCTGCTCAACTCGGTCATCGTTGCCGGTTCTACCACCCTGGTGACCATCTCTCTGGCCACCCTGGCGGGATATGCCCTGGCACGCCTGCCTCGCAGGTGGGCACAGTTGATTTTGATGGGGATACTGGCATGCGCCATGTTTCCACAGATTGCCGTTGTGGGGCCGATCTGGCGGGTTCTGCAGGTTTTGGGATGGCTTAACACGTACCATGGACTCGTGCTCCCCTATGTGGCCCTTACCCTTCCGTTGGCTACCTGGATCCTGGCCCTGTTTTTTAAGGAAATACCGGCAGAACTGGAAGCCGCCGCCCTGGTGGATGGCTGCACAAGGATCACGGCCCTCGTGCGGGTGATATTGCCCCTGTCTGCTCCGGGGCTGTTTACGGCCTCAATCCTTTGCTTTATCTACGCCTGGAACGAGTTTTTCCTCGCCCTTCTGATAATGACCGACCCCCTGAGACAGACCATGCCTGTGGGGATCGCCCTCTTCCAGGGGGAACACATTGTCCCGTGGGGTGAGATCGCTGCAGCCTCCTTTATTACAACGGCGCCGCTGGTTGTCATGGTCCTCCTCTTCCAGCGGCGCATCGTCACGGGTCTCTCGGCCGGTGCCATTAAGGGATAGAAACCGTTCTCCCAACACAACCTTCGCAGGCGGTCGTTCCACTCTGAAAACAGGCAGGATTTCCCTCCGGGATGGGTGGGGTGGAGCCCCCTCTTTGAATGACCCGAGTGATCGTGAGCCGGGGATCTCCTGAAAATCGCCGGTAGAGCCCTGTTCCCACGAATGCCCCTAACAAAAGCCCGCCGCATGCCATAAATACCTGGCTTGAAACAGCGATATTCAGCGGATAACGGAGAATGATCGAGGCCAGAAGCCCTGCCAGAAAGCCCAAAACCGGGACCCCCACGAGTACCAGGGCATTCTTGAAGAGTCCCCCCGGCTCCCTCCTGATCCGTACACGATCCCCCGCCTCCGCCCCGACCTTATTCTCGGCCTTTACAAAAATGCTTGAGCTATCCGAGGCGGCGTGACAGACATTTGCATGGGGTGCCCCAAGAATTCCCGGACTCTCGGGCCGAATCACCACCTCGGCATCGCCCCCACTGATTGTCTTTGTTACAAAGCCTTCATACTGTGGCATATCTACCCACGGGCCTCTCGCCTGAGTTCTGATAAGTCCCTAGAACAATATAACAACCTTGCTTTGTTTTGGCAAGGTCAGCGGTGTCGCCCATCTACGAGCAGCAATCCTTGACCTCACAGTCCAAACAGATTGGGGGATGTACAAGCCCCTGTGCTTGTGACAAATTGTTTGATGATTTCCTAAAGGATCAAATCACAAAGAGAGGCTGGCTTCAAAAATGCATAAAAAAATGTGCATATGTACCACTTTTGGGGCATATTTGTTGGACTTCGAACGGATAAGGTCCTCCTCTGTCGAGAAAAATCCGCGTCTAGAATCATTATTCCCTTTCACCATACCCAATCTGGGATGTCCGTGAAGATAAGGTCTTTGCACTTTTTGAGGCATGAGCACAGACAATTCAACCCCCACCACTTTGCAGAACAAACCAATCCATTAAGATTCTGGCATAAAAATCGGAAGTCAATACAGCTATTTGATGAAAGGGGCCTTGAGAGCTTTTAGGCCGCAATCATTGCCATTTTGATAATATACAGGTTATTTGGTAAAAGGAGCCGGTTCCTGATATTACCCAACGGTCCATAAAGTGTTCCTATTTCCCGGCTCCTCACCGAAACTGCTTGGCACCCTGCATCTGGCATCTATGCTCCGATCTTTTTTTTCGTTTCATATCCCTCCCAATGGCTGATAGCCCGCTCATTTATGTGATATCATTACTAATACTGTTTTGCTCCTGGGTTTGCCACAACAGCCGTCTATATAATACAAGATTTTGACATCCATGTCAGTCCCGTCGAATAGCCCGACATCGCAGAGTCACGCTTTCAGTGTGATCTGAGACGGAGCTTCGCTGGTTGGATCCAGGGGAGAACTCAAAGAAATAATGTCGTTTCGCTGCTGCCAACTCCAAAGTTTTGGAATAAAATACATGGTGAATTGATATAGTGTCTTTTTTTGAGATAAACCGTGATGCAGCATAACAAAGGCCGGAGAGTGTGGTTGATTGAATAGGTAATAGGAAAGACCCAAACTTCGCCCGGCGGATATGTCTGGATGAGCCTCTGAGGGGATATGAAGATGTCCGTCAGGGAGAGTATGCCGTTCTGAGTGTTTCCGACGAAGGTTCCGGGATATCTCCCCGGGACCTTGAACGGATATTTGAGCCTTTTTATACAAGGAAAGTCATGGGAAGAAGCGGGACAGGTCTGGGCTGACCGTGGTATGGAATACGGTTCAGGATCATCATGGGTACATAAATGTAAAGAGCAGCGACAAGAGGACGGTGTTTGAGCCATACTTCCCAGTGACCAGAAACGATGTGGCCGTGGAGAAGACAGAGGTTCTAATCAAAGATTATATGGGTCATGGGGAGGAAATCCTGGTTAGTGTCCGCCCCGGCCAAAAGGCGATTATTGCCAGCGGATTTTCCGAAACAGATGATGTAAGGATGACTCAGAAGCTGGGGGCAGGCAAGTATATGAAGAAACCCTATACCTTGGTAAAAATCGGTCTTGCCGTTAAGGAAGAGTTGCGAAAATAGGGGGTTTTGGGTCTTTAACTCGGTTGTTGGCTAACTCTTCACCTTTTTTCTTGACATTCCATGCCTCGCTCTTCTAATCTCGTTTTATAAGAAAATGGGCCAGTTGATATATCAATCCGCCCTGTTTGGGGCCCTGAAGTTGTATCTCAAAAAGAACGAAGGTAGTGGGATAGGAGGTAGTGAAAGACACATAACTAAGCACGTGGGATCGAGCTTTTTCTAAGACCCTGTCAGGGAATTCGAAGGAGGAGTAGGACCTATGGCCGTCGTCACACAGTTTAGGAAGGGGACAGCAAAGCAGGCTTCACGGATGCTTGTCGAACTTTTGGATCGAATTTCTGAAGAGCGCCTCATACAGATGCTTGAGCTCGCCAAGAAGCTATCGCGGGATCCGGAGGTCCTGGATGCCCTCGGTGCCATTCAACAATTCTTCTTATCCGATCATCCCTCCAAAGAGATCTTCTATCGGGTATTGAATAAGATACCCAAAAAGAACCGTTACAAGATCTACAACTCCCTATTCAACAATGGTTGGTTTGTGGGAGGCCCCAAGCGCGACGTGTTCGAAGCAGAACATAACGTTCGACCTCCATTTTTGATTATTCTCAGCCCCACCTTCCGATGTAATCTCCGGTGCAAGGGGTGCTACACATTGGGTTATGGCCTAAAGCCTGAGCTGGACTATGAGGTGGTGAAGCGTCTGCTTGCAGAGTGCATGGATATAGGGATTTATTTCGTGACCGTATTGGGCGGTGAGCCGCTCATGTACCCTCACCTCTTTCAGATGATCGAAGAGCACCCTGACATCTTCTTCCAGGTCTATACAAACGGGACGCTGCTTACCCCCGAAGCTGCCCAGCGTTTTACTGATCTGGGCAACACGCTCGTCGTCATCAGCATTGAGGGTGATGAAAAGGAGACCGACTCCTGGCGGGGAAGTAACGTCTACAGAAAGATCATGGAGGGATTTGAAAACCTCAACAAGGCCAATATGATTTTTGGTACTTCGGCAACGGTCACGAGTGAAAACGAACCCGTGGTTTCTTCGTTTGAGTTTGTGGATCATATGATAGAGCTGGGGAGCGTCTTGCAGAACTACTTTCTCTACGTGCCGGTCAATGGGAAGGCCGATTTCAATCTCATGGTCTCTCCGGAGCAGCGCAACCACCTCCGAAAACAGGTGCTCGCCATCCGTAACACACGACCCATTTTTATCCTGGACTTTTGGAATGACGGCCCATACGTATGCGGGTGCATCGCAGCCGGCAGGCGCTATCTGCATGTCAATGCCAAAGGAGACATTGAGCCCTGTGTGTATACCCATGTGGCCATGAACAATATCAATTCTTCAACCCTCGCCATGGCTCTAAAAAGTCCGCTTTTTCGGTCTATTCGGTCCCATCAGCCCCACAATGGCAACCACCTAAGACCATGCATGATCATCGATAACCCCCATGTGCTAAGGGAAATCATAGATGAGACAAGGCCATATTACACCCATCGAGGTGCCGACGAGATATTCACTGAGAGGGCCGCGGAAATGGACTCCTATGCCGAGCGGTACGCCGTCTTGGCCGATCGAATCTGGCAGGAAGAATACCTGAGCGACGAGAATTGGATGGCCAGGATCAAGGCGGCCGAAGACCACGCCCTGGGAGCGAGCCCCACGGAAATGCCTTCCAAGTCAAGGTGACCTTCGGGATTTTCCAAAAATCCTATCACCCACGGAATTTAACCGCCCCGAAACGAACCCAGAGGAAGCAAGTCCGTGAAGATCGATCTAATCAATCCAAATAACCCACCCAATGCGGCCAACGTTCCTTTTCTGCAAAAAGGCCTCCTTTCATGGAATGCAAAGGCCTATTCTCCCCCCCTCAATCTCTGTATGGTCGCCGCCTATACTCCTGGCGATTTTGAAATATCGATCACAGATGAATGTGTCAGACCGATCGACTTCGAAAAAGACCTGGATCTGATAGGAATCACGGCCTATACCAACAATGCCCCCAGGGCCTATGAGATTGCCGACACCTTTCGCAAACGGAGGGTGCCAGTGGTTATGGGTGGGATCCATGTATCGAATCTTCCTGAGGAAGCGTTGGAACATTGCGATGCTGTCGTGGTTGGTGAGGCGGAGGGGGCCTGGGAGCGCCTGATCACCGACTTTTTCCATGGCCGGTTGCAGCGAATATACCAGAACGACCGCTTGGTCAACCTTCGAGGGTTGCCCGTGCCCAGGAGGGATCTTCTTATCCCCAGCGATTACGTGACCATCAACACGGTGCAAACCGCTCGCGGTTGCCCCAAGAATTGTAGCTTCTGTTCGGTGACCCGGTTTAACGGAAAGACCTACCGATTTCGTCCCATTGACGAAGTAATCCAAGAGATCAAGAGTCTTCCTTCACGAAATGTATTCATTATCGATGACAATATCTTTAGCCATCGCGAGCGAACACGCAGACTGTTTCAGGCCATGGCTGGCGTCGGGATTCGGTGGGGAAGCCAATGCACCATATCGATTGCCCGTGATCCTGAAATGTTGGAATTGGCTGCAGCAAGCGGATGCGTTGGATTGGCAATCGGGCTCGAGTCTTTCTCAAAGGAAAGCCTGCAAGGGGCCCACAAACGTTTCAACGATCCCGACCAATTCTACCGAGAAATCGAGACGATCAAGAGTCATGGAATTCTGATCTGGGGGTCCTTTGTCCTTGGGTTTGACGAGGACGACGAGAAAAGCCTCGAAAAGACAATCCGGATGGCCAAGGCATCCAAACTCGATTTTGCCTGTTTTAACTTTCTGACACCACTGCCAGGAACGGTGGTCTATGACAGCTTCGAAAAAGAGGATCGCTTGGCCAACAAAGACTGGTCCAACTACAACATGGCCAACCTCGTCTTCCATCCAGTCGGGGTGACCAGTAAGGTTTTGGAAGGGAAGCTGAGAAAGGCTTGGCTTGAATTCTATTCTATCAGGGCCATCATCAACCGTCTCGGTCTTTCATTTGGGAAAGGCTGGTTTTTCATCTGGCTAGTAAACCTGGCCCTCTTTTTCTATACCCGAAAGAAGTTACAGTGGGATAGGAAAAATCGCCATTGAACCTTAACTGCCTTTCCGGGGCAAAACGGGTCTGCCTGTAGATGCCTGACTTTCGCTATTTCATGCGGCGCACAGCCTCCTGACGATTTCCGTAAACACCGCCGTTCCCTTCACCATATTCTCTACGGAGATCTTTTCATCTATCCCGTGAACTCGGTCGAGATCTTCCAGGCTCACCAGGGCAGGGCATACGCCATAAGCGGGGATCTTTTTTTGCCTAAAGAGACGCGAGTCCGAGGTAGCAAAGAGGAGCGAAGGGGTAACCATGGCGCCGGGAAAGCCTTCCGCGAGGACATTTTTTAGGATTGAGAAGAGTTCCGTATTCGGGGGCGATTCGGTTGGCTCATTGCGCATAAGACACTCGATTTCGATATCATCATCTCCCAGTTTGTTCTTTACCTGCGCGACAAAGGCATCGATGTCCTGACCGGGTAGAAGCCTGATATCCAGTTGGGCCTCGGCCCGAGTCGGGATGACGTTAGACTTGATGCCCGCCTGCATCGTGGTCAAGCTGATGGTGTTCCTCACCATGGCCGAAATCTGACGCACAGCGATCAGGCCGCTCTGGGTCAGGATTTGCGTCAGGGTCTCGGGACTCCCGTCATCAAGGTAAGGTTTTAGGAATTCCAGACCGCTGCCGAGCTGTTTGAAATACTCGGCAATGATAGGAGTAATGGTTATGGGAGCCTCCTTGGCCAGGAGTCTGGCCAGGGCGTGGGTCATCTTCTCCAGGGCGTTTTCTCCATGGGGAAGGGAGCCATGGCCCGGCGGACCAGTCCGGGTGAGTTTGAGCCAGCAGACCCCTTTTTCCGCACGAGACGCCATGATCACGGGTCTGTTGGGAATAAGCCCTATAACCCCATACCCTCCCTCATTGAGCACCCCCTCGGCCTGGAAATCCTCATAGTGGTTATCAAGGAGGTACTTCACACCCCAAAAACCCCCCGTCTCCTCGTCAGCAACGGCCAGAAATATAAGGTCGCGGGGCGGCCTTTGCCCCCTTCTCTTGACATCCAGAAAGGCCAAGAGTTCCATAATGGCCTGCCCTTTCATGTCCAGGGCCCCCCGGCCGTGGACATATCCGTCTTTTACCTCACCACCAAATGGATCGAAGCTCCATTCCTCGGCCTGGGCCGGGACCACGTCCATATGGTTCAGGAGGATCACCGGACCTTTATCGCCCGTACCCGGTATGACAGCGCGCAATGAAACCCGTCCCGGCTCAGGCTCGTAGGTCCTGTATTTGACCCCTTCCTTGTCCATGATTGCGGCAAAAAACTGGGCTCCCCCTGCTTCATTTCCCGGAGGATTGGTTGTATTGATCTGAATGTATCGCGACAACAGGTCTACCGATTCATGTGTCATGTTTGCCCCCTTCGACTGGTATTCCTATTCCATGCGAAAGCCAAAAGGTAATTTCTCAAAACCGATTCCCTCATCTACCTCCCGATAACCAGGCCCCTTTTCTGGGAAGCAATGATGATGGTTTCGTAAGAAGTCAAAATCTCACGCAAAACCGCGAAGTTCACAAAGTTTACCCATTAATATCAAATGATATTTTCTTGGCGTCTCTGTGCGAAAATATAGTTTTTCGATATCGTCAATGATAGAAAAAAGAGGGTGGCATGTCAACAACGACTGGAAACCATATACCCCCTTTTTCTGAGCTGACAAAAAGTGATTTGACCAAAATACCCACACCGGGTAATATCAGGTGGCTCAGACAAATGCGCCGGTGGATTCCAGATGGGTGCCAAACCAGAATCCATTCAACCCCCCGATTTTTGAGAAATTATGTTTGGTAAATGTCTCCTCTATTAACCGAGGGGACGAATAGATCAATGGACATGGCCATATTGATAGAGGTGAATCGTGAAAAAGAGGGGCCTATTACCGAGAAGCATAAGGGGTAAGCTTGTCTTCTATTTTGGCATGACGGTAACTCTGGTGGTACTTCTGATCCTTGTGGTGTTTTCGCAAAACATGTACAGAGAGCTGGTGAGAAACAACGATCTCCTTATCCAGGCCAATACGCAAGCGATAGCCAACAGGATCGATGAAAGAAATCTTGAAGCTGTGACAATTGCAAAGACCATGGCGCTGGCACAGAAAAGCGGCCTCTTTGGTAAACGGGAGGACTCATCTCTGTATGCCAGGAACATCCTGTTAGAAAACCCGAAGCTTACAGGGACCTATTTTGGATATGAGCCAAATGCTGATCAGGATGACAAGGCATATTTGGAAAAAGTAGGTGATAGAAAGCAAGGGTTAGACAAAGACGGCCGTTTTCTCCCTTACTGGTTTGTTGATCAGCGTGACAAGGGCAAGGTTGCCATTAACCCCCTTATTGACATGGAAAAGAGCCTTTACTACGAGGGCTGCAAAGAGAAATTCCTTTCAGATAGCAAAGAGAAATATATGATCACCGAACCCTATTTCTATGAAGGCAAGATGATCGTGGAGCAGACTTTTCCTATTGAAATAAATGGTCAATTTATGGGTATTGCGGGTGTGGACCGTTCCCTAACGGACATCCATACCTATCTGGAGCGTTTTAAACCCTATAAATCAGCGGCCTTTGTATTGCTCAGTCGGAAGGGCCGGATCATTTCTTCAACCATGGATCTGGCATCAGAAAAGACTTTTGGCCAACTCGTGCAAGCATCCCCCGGAGAAGACAAGAAGGCAGAGACCCAGGTCGACAGACGGTTGATGACCCGAAATATGGCAGAGACCGACTATAGCAATCTCCTGAAGCTTTTCTACGAACACTCGGGCCCTCCTATTCTTATCCGGCGGGTAGACCCCCTGGATGGCCAAACCTATATCTTTTCGGGGGCAAAGATTCAGACAGGGGATTGGACCATTGTCATGCGTGTTTCTGAAGGTGAGGTGACGTCGCCAATCAGGGATACCCTGATTAAGGTCCTGGGGCTTTCGGTGGCCGGCCTGTTCATAACCTTTATGATTATAACCTGGTTGGCGAGGAAGATTAGCAGACCTATCTCGCAGGCCGTTGAGATCGCCAAAAAGGTTGCCGAGGGAGATTTCACGGCCAAGGTGGGGGTCAGATCCGAAGATGAGACGGGGCATCTCCTTTTGGCCCTGGAGACTATGACTCAAAACCTCAACTCCCTGGTTGGTCAGGTTCAGCGCTCCGGCATACAGGTGACATCTTCATCTACCGAGCTGGCTGCCACTGCCAAGGAGCAGGAAGTCACCATGACGA
>CAZXCQ010000108.1:0-18639 GCA_964639275.1 uncultured Desulfobacteraceae bacterium
GACGGCCGCTAGACCATGTCATATGGGGGCATGTGGAAGAAAAAAAGACCCCCATACCACACCTTCCCCCCTGTTTTTTGAGATGTTAAAAATTAGCCTTTTTGTAACATTTTAGCTGTTTGAAACCCGGGGTATGGGGGTTCTGTCTTCCGATTTTTCTTGACACCCAGCGGCCAAATATCGATATTCAGCCAGGGTTTGAGACTCAAAGTTGGATTTCAATATTTAGGAGATTGCTATGAGTATTGCTGCAGACATCCGCCCAGGCGACGACCCGGTTGAGGTATCCAAGAAACTCGTTGGCCGCTCACGCACCAAATATATGGAAGAGCTCTTCGACTTCTTCGACATACCGGCCGGGTTTATCAATCATGTCTTCGGAAACCTCTACGCCCGCAACACCCTCACCCAGAGAGAGCGGGAGCTCTGCGCGGTGGCGGCACTGTGCGTCCTGAATCGCGCCAATGAGCTCAAAAGCCACGTCATCGCGGCAGTCCGTGCCGGTGCCACAAAGGAGGAGGTGGCCGAGGTCATCCTCCAGATGTCCACCTACGGGGGTATGCCCGTCTGTCTCGAAGGTCTCCACATCGCAAGAGAGGTCTTTGAAAAAGCCCCGGCCACCCCGCCCAGCCTGGATTGAGCCGTCTTTCTCAAGGGACATCCATAAAGGACTCCCCTGCATCCCAACGGGCTCTTTGACAGCAGCGATTGGAATTCGGTTTCAAGAGCATGGTCAAGTGGCCTTTTCTGAAAAGAAGGGCAAACCTATCCCTTGAGCAGTTCCCGGGCTATGATCAACCGTCGTATTTCCGTTGTACCTCCCCCGATCTCCGTGATCTTGACGTCTCTATAAAATCTGTTTATGGGGTATTCCAGCATGTAACTGTAGCCACCATGAATCTGAACCGCGTCCAGGACGACTTTGGTCGCTGTTTCCGAAACAAAAAGATATGCGGCAGCGGCTTCCTTGGTATATGATTTGGCACCCTCCGCGTGTACAGCGGCATCATACAGCAATGTCCTTGCTGCTTCGATGTTTGTATACATATCGGCCAGTTTTCCTCGTATCAACTGGAAACTCGATATGGGTCTTCCAAACTGGACACGAACCTTCGAATAGTCAAGCGCCAGATCAAAGGCCCCCTGGGCAATTCCCAGGGTCATGCCCCCCATCACAATCCTTTCGATATCCAGCCCGGAGGACATCACCGCCAGTCCTTCGTTTTCACCCCTCAGAACATTCTCTCCGGGTACCACACAATCTTCCATAATCAGTTCGCCGGTAGGTGAACCCCTCATGCCCATTTTTCGCAACTCACGAGAGACAGAAAAGCCCTCATAACCCTTCTCTAGAATAAAGGCGGTTATTCCTCGCGGTCCCCTGTTTTTATCCGTTTTCGCATACAGAAGAATCGTGTCTGCTATGGGTCCATTGGTGATGAACATCTTTGTGCCATTCAGTATGTAAATATCGCCATCTCTTCTGGCAGATGTCTGTATGCCGAATGCGTCAGAGCCGAAGTCGGGTTCGGTAATCCCCAAGGCCCCAATGTGAGACCCGCTGCACAGTGGCGGAACATATTTCTGTCGCTGGGCCCTGTTTCCGTTCCAAAAGATATTGTGCGTACAGAGGTTCGAATGGGCGCCGAGGCTCTGCGATAACGGCGGGCAGACCCTTGCAATCTCTTCCAGAATGATAAGCTGGGCAAGCGCATCACTCCCAACACCCCCGTAGTCATCCGGAATCGTCACACCCAGGAACCCCAGTTCCCCCAATTTCCGAAAACAGTCGATCGGAAATCTATCCTCTGCATCAATCTGCTCGGCCAACGGGGCCACTTCGTTATCGGCAAATCTCCTGATGCTTTTCCGTAACATCTGATGTTCTTCTGACAGTATCATACCCTACGACCCGAGCCCCTGTTCATAACCATCCGCTCCACACATTTCTCTACTATTTTAACGCCCTCCAAATTTCGGTCTTTCTTTGCCGACACTTGTCAGGCCAGTCAGTGCGTCCTTTGAGGTCCAAATCTCGTCCAGATGCGCCAATTCATGCCTTAAACCCTCGGCCAGAGATACACCATACCCGGAATCAATGATCGTGTTCGCCAGGCGAACTGCTATGGGTGCGTTACCGGCCAGTATTGCCGCTGTTTCCGCCACCAGGGGGTCTTCACTTTCGAGGTATTTCCCACCCAGCCACGCCTCCATTCTCTCTTCGGCAAAGAGCTCTTTGAGCCGCTGCCACTCCCCGGTCAATCGTTCCGTTTGACTCGTTTCCCGCGGGACTGGCATGTCATCAGTGATAAGGGTATCCAACTGTTCCTCTATGTGTTCAGCAGAAAGGACATAATCGACAAGACCAATGGAATAGGCATCATCGGCGGAAATCCGTCGTCCTGTCAATATCAGGTACTTGGCGAGTTCCTTGCCTATGCGCCGGCTGGTACGCTGAGTCCCCCCAAAGGCCGGATAGATTCCGACCCCTGTCTCCGGGAATCCCATTTTTGCTCCCGGAGTGGCCACAATCACGTCTGCACTGAGGGCCAATTCCAGCCCGCCTCCGAGCGCGAGCCCTTCAACCTTGGCCACCACAGATTTCTTGCACTCATCAATTTTGTTTAGGACCTTTTGGCCCAATACAGTAAAGTCCATAATTCGATCTATCCGTTTCCCTTTGATGGATTCTATGAAGAAACGTATATCCGCACCTGCCCCGAAGGCCTTTCCAACTGCATCCAGGATGACCACCTGGGTCTCTTGATCCGACTCCGCCTCGAGGACAGCTTTCTCCAGTTGCTGGAGAACGTCTTCATTGAGCGCATTCAAGGCCTCCGGCCGGCAGAGGGTTATCCTGCTTAATCCATGCTCACGCCGGTAGGCGACATATCGACCGGCCCCGGGCTCATTTTCAACCTCTGTCATCATACAAACCCCGCATCATTATCTCGTCTATGCCCCTGGCCCTTTGATCACACCCTTCTGTCTTTGCCCCTCCAGTATTCTTCTCTGATCACCCTTTTCAGGATCTTCCCGGTCGGATTCTTTGGAAGGTCCTCTCTGAACTCAACGGATTTTGGTTTCTTATAGTTGGCCAGGTTTTTCTTGCAGAAAGATATGATTTCCTCCTCGCTGGCCTCCATCCCGTCTTTCAGGACCACCAGGGCCTTAACCGATTCCCCCCAGTGATCATCGGGAACGCCGATTACTGCAGCCTCAAGTACCGCTTCATGGCGATAGATGACATCTTCGATCTCCCTCGGATAAATATTTTTTCCACCGCTGATAATCATGTCTGTTCTCCGATCAACGATGTAAACATTCATCTGTTCATCAAACCTTCCCGAATCCCCTGTGTACAGCCAATCATCTTTGATCAATCTGGCCGTTTCATCCGGTAGGTTCCAGTATCCCACGGTCCTCGCATCAGACCGGACGATGATCTCCCCCACCTCACCCACCGGCACGTCTTTGCCAAAATCGTCTACTATCCTCACCTCCGAGTGAAGAACAGGCGTCCCTGTAGAGGTCAGTATCTGCATCTCTCCCTCTGACCCGTCGAGCACATGATGCTTCGGCCTGAGCGCGGTTATGAGGGGGCCTGTCTCGGTTTGGCCGTATAGTTGCATGAATTGGCACCTAAAGGTCTTCATTGCCTTCTTTAGTAGCTTTAAAGGCATGGGAGAGGCGGCATAGAGAAGCAATCTGAAATGGCTCAAGTCATATTCCGCGATACTTTCGTCCTGGAGCAATGTATTGATCATTGTGGGAACGAACTGGCAAGTAGTAATCTTTTCCTTTGACAGAAGGCCCAAAACATCCCTGGAATCGAAGCTGCCTTCCCTTCTGATCACTATCGTATTGGCCATCAGCACGTGGCGCATGGCGCATTCAAAGGTGATATGATAAAAAGGAAAGACCAGGAGCGCCCTGTCATCCTCTCTGAGCCCCATTTCCAATGCGACAGTCAAAAGCTGAATACGATTATGGCAATGGGTCCTCATGGCTCCCTTGGGCAGCCCCGTTGTCCCCGAGGTCAGGAAGATCGTCATGATGTCACTATCAGAAATGTCAACCGAGGGTTCTCCTGGATCCCCTTGATCAACCATGTCACTGTAGAGAATGCTCGATAGGGAATCCGGCCGGGCAAGGCAGACAAAGGATTCCACAGAATCCAGATCCGCTTTCATACCTTCTAGTAGTTGCGTGTAATCGGGATCAAAGAACAAAAATCGGGGGCTCAGGTAATTGATTATTGTCTTTAGTTCGGCCTCCTTCAACTGGTTGTTGATCGGACTAAAGATCCCCCCTGCCTTTGCCGAGGCAAAATAGGTCTCGATGAATTCCGGGCAATTATGAAAAAGGACACCAATGCGATCCCCTTTTTTGAGTCCCATATCCAAGAGACGATTGGCCAGACGGTTAGCGCGTTCGTTCAGTTCCTGATAGGTGACGGTATTGCCCTCAAAGACCAGGGCAGTCTTATCCGGAAATCGGTATGCGCTTCTGCGCAGGATATTACCTGTGGGCATTGTGTTGTCTCCTGCTCATGAGTTCCTGACATAAAACACTCCATATCCTTTGGCTATACAATCACTGGCAATGGCCTTCTCCTGGCATTTGTCACATGGGCCTCTGGACATGGTCTTTAAACGTAACTTCTTAAAAACCCGTAGGCTTAACACTTTAGCCGTCTCCTATTTTCACCTCTTGCAGGTGATTTCTTTACGCTCTCTTACGGGCGAGTTATACACCCGAAAAACGGAATTCCCATTGCCCAGCGCGAGTGCTAGTTTTCAAAATCGCTAAACCGATACCCAAGGGGGGGAATAGATTCTGTAGTGGCATGGGGTCTATGCAGCGATGGGGCACTGCGCAGGGACTATGCCCTGTCTACAGGTCGAAAATACAGTATATCCCGGATGTCCCCTTTCCTGAGTTCGGCAAAGACCGCCTCCAGTTCCATTCCGATTCTTATCTCTCCAAAGTCAACCTCACCCAGCCTGTGAACCAGGCCGGTGTCTGCACCGTCCAGCTTGATGACCCCAATGGCAAAGGGCCTTTCAGGCGGGAGGATTGGGCTCTCCTGATAAACGATGGTATAGGTCTCTAACACCCCCCTTTTGCCGACCTCGACCCATTCCTCCATATCCTCATAGCATTTGAGACAGACCGATCTGGCAGGGACATAGACCCTTCCACAGGTGGGACACCTGGTTCCCATAATCTTCTGCTGGTCTCTGAGAAAGAGCAGGAACTTGCTCCGGACAGGTCCAGCCGAATTGGTATACCGCCAACTCCTTGGTCTATCCTTGCTCGTCAGGATATCTATTCCTTTTAAGGGGTCTGTCATTTCGGCCTCCTACGGCTCAATAATTCGAAAACAGTCGATGTCGCTCATTTTGCCTTTTCGTTCCGCTTTAGGCTTCCACACGGCCTTTACCCTTAACCCCGCCGTCAAATCCTTGGGATCGATCATCTCCAGATAATGGACCAGGACCGTCCAGTTATCACCGCCGTCCAACCGGATAAAGGCACACGGGTTTGGCCTGCCTATGATTCTTGCTGTCTTTCGATCAACCTCCCTTTCCGTTGCCAGGATGATTGAAATGAGGGTCCCCGTGTCACCCAGGACGATCCAGTCCACTTCCCTCTCACCCACACCAATTCGGCAAAAGCCACAGACCGGTCTCGGGGGAAAGATAACGCGCCGGCACTGCGGACATCGGATGGCAAGGAGCTTCGCCTCGTCCTTCAGGGTCCGAAAGAACTTGCTCAGACGTAACCCGCAGGATTCCTCAAAAGGGATGTCTACCATTGTATCCACCACAACAAAACCGTTATCCAGGGCCTTCTGGTAGATTTCCATTTCGCTTTGATACTTCTTCCGTGCAATGGCAAAAGACGCCCTGGCATATTCCCGGTATTCTTCGGCGGCGATATCCTCGCACGCCTTCTCGTTTTCCGTGAGCCACACCAGGGCGTTTTCAATATTAACCGCCCAATCGGGTCTTCCGATCTCTTCTTTCATTGCAAGGTCCCCCCCTGTCCCGATAGCCTATGAGAGCGATCTGGAGAACAATGCCGCTGCCGAGTAGCTGTCTCCACCCGCCGTTACTGCCATGGCGGTTCTCACATTCTCCACCTGCCTTTGACCTCCCTCATTTCTGACCTGTATGGTCGCCTCCGCCATACGTTGCATGGCCGAAGCACCAATGGCATTGGTGGCGACGACCCCGCCCGAGGGGTTCACCGGTATGTCCCCGTCCAGTGCCGTTGCCCTCTCCCTGATCAGTTTGCCCGCCTGGTTCTTTTCGCACAGGTGCATCCGCTCATACCATTCCGCTTCATGCCATGTGGACATATTGTAAACCTCAATCACATCAATCTCCTCCCTCGGGTTATAAATTTGGCATTTCTTGTATAACTTCATACTGGCCTGTTCCACACCAAAGGCCCATAGAGGTCCTAACTCGCTCTTGGCGAGTTTGTCACCCAAGTGGCCCAACGGGGGCTGGATGCCGCCGTGAATGGTGACCCAATCGACCACCCACGCCGGATTGGGACAGATCTTCCGGGCATATTTCTCCGGGGCTACGATCACTGCACAGGCCCCAACCGAGGTGGGGCACATGTGGAGGAACCGCAACGGCGGAATGAGATAGCGTGAATTCATCACCTCTTCAACACTGAGTCTTTTCCGCAGGTGGGCATGGGGGTTCCGGCTGGCATTCTCGGATTCCTGAACACGGAGCAGGGCAATCTGTTCCTCTGTAACAGAACGACGTTCCAGCATATCCCGGGCCAACTCAGACATGGCCGGTCCCGCCCCCCGGGCCCCATTGGTTATGTCAAAAAAGGTGTCTTCGGTAACACTCCTCAGAGAGGCATCGCTGCTGCCCTCATCCTGTTTCTCGTAGGCCACACCCAAAACGGCGCGAAACTGGCCAGAAGCGGCATGGTCAAAGACAGTGGTACAAACAGCGCCACCCGTGGAACCACCGGTCTGAATTTTCATTCCTGTCTTGAGGTAGGCCCCGCTGCCCTCAGTCAACCACATATCCACCTGGTAATTCCCTTCAAATAACTCCATGTTACCTACGAAAACAGCGTCAATCTGCTTGATGGTTATCCCGGCGTTCTCCAGGGCCCGTTTTACCGCCAGACGGACCAGATCCACCTGGCTTACTTCAGGCCACTTACTCTTAAATTCGGTCTGTCCCACACCGACCACTGCGATCCTTTCAGCCATCCACATCCCTCCTGCCTTAGTTCCTCAAAATGGAGACGCAATGGGCCTGTCCATTCTGTCCATAAAATCCGTGAGCCAGGGCCGTCTCAGCCTGTGGAATCTGCCGCCTGCCCGCTTCGCCCCGAAGCTGGAGAAATACTTCGGCAATCCGTACAAGTCCAGCGACTCCGGAAGGGTTTCCGGACAGCAAGCCACCTGAGGGATTGATAGGCATGGGGCCGTCAATTCCTGTTGCCCCTTGCTCTACAAGCCCCCCGGCCTGACCACGTCCACAAAGCCCCAGTCCTTCCATCCAGAGAAGCTCCTGGTAGGAATATTCCTCCGATATCTCAGCCACGTGAATCTCTTCTGACGGATTCTTTATCCCGGCCATTTCATAGGCCTTTGTTGCGGCCATTTCCAGAGACAGACAATCGGAGAGGTCCCTGTCCCCTGGATTATGCGCGTCGTAGCAATTGCCAACTCCGGCAATCCATATGGGCCTGGCTGTGAGCGATTTCGCCCTATCTTCCCTGGCAAGGATGACAGCACAGGCGCCGTCTGATATGGGCTTGCAGTCAAGGCGTTTGATGGGATAGGAAAGCATTTCTGAGTCAAGGACATCTCTCACCGTCAATTCCATAGGCGCTTGCGCGTATGGATTGACAAAGGCATTCTTCCTGTTCTTGACGACCACCTCAGCGCACTGCCGTTCACTGATCCCGTATTTGTGCAGGTAGCGATTCGCCTGCATGGCAGCAGCCATAAGGAAGTCTATTCCCAAAGGTCGCAAATAGATCGGGTCAAAGGCCGCATTTTCTATCACGGTCCTATTGGTCTCAGATTCCTTGCGATAAGCAACAACCAGGATAATATCGTGCTTTCCGGATAGAATGCTTATGAAAGCATGGTAGAAGGCAAAGGCCCCGTCACCGGCCACTTTGGTCACGTCCATTCCCAGGGCCCCCATCTCTAGATGGTAAAGGCAATCGGAGATGGTCCTCCCCTGCCAGTAGTCTTCTGAGCAAGAAATGATCTTATCAATAAATGGCCTCTTGCCTTCTCTCTCTTGGGCCTCGAATACCAGGCCGGTCTTCCTGATCACCTTCTCCACAACCTCCCAAATCATTTCGCCGTAGGACACTTCGTTGCGGGTTCCCTTGAACTTTGTTTGAGCCGCCGCCACAATACCCACTCGTTCTCTCATTCTCTCAGCTCCATTCCTGGTATCAGTTTAGCCCTTTTCAAATTAACACCTGCACAGGGGGATGGGGGTTTGGAATCCCCATTGCCCGGGTTAGAAAAGCCAAAATGTTACCCGCTATCATATTTCTACTCTGACGATATGGTTCAAAAAACAGCCTGAACCGTCAATACCTGACAATCGAAGGTAGGAACAGGGCGATTTGGGGGATAAGCAACAGGAGCCCCACGGAGACCACATCAGCCGCAAGGAAGGGGAAGATGCCCCTAAAGATGGTGCCAAGGGGCACGTCCTTGGCCACCCCTTTCATGATATATACATTTATACCGACCGGTGGCGTGATCACCCCTATTTCGGCAATTCTCGTGATGATGATGCCGAACCATATGGGGTCAAAACCCAGGGACATGGCCACAGGGAAAAAGATGGGCACCGTAAGGAGGATCAGCCCCAGGGCATCCATGAAACAACCGCCGATCAGATAGACAACGATGATCATTACCATGATCACCAGCGGCGGCAGGTTAAGAGCCGCTATCCAGTCTGCTAGGGCAAAGGGGACCCTTGTGACCGCTACGAATTTATTAAAGATGACAGCCCCCAGGACGATAACCAATATCATGGCCGTGGTGACCGTGGTCGTGTAGACCGATTCAGTAAAGCCACCCCATTTCATACGCCCCAACACGATGCTCAGGACAAGGACTGCAAAGGCCCCGACCCCTGCGGCCTCGGTGGGGGTAAACCAGCCGCCGAAGAGCCCCCCGATCACAAGGACAAAAATGCCCAGTGTTTCGGCAGTGCCTCCCCAGAGGCCTACCACCTTCCTTTTGAAAGATGTCCTCGACCCCCTGGGACCAAGGGAGGGGTTTATGCGACAGATAATGGAAATCGTAATGATATAGAGAAACGCCTCAAGGAGTCCGGGAAGAAACCCTGCCGCAAAGAGCTTGCCGATGGACTGCTCGGTCATGATGCCATAGATGATGAGGATCACGCTCGGCGGAATAAGGATGCCCATGCTTCCGCCAGCCGCGATACAGCCTGTAGCCAGGGCCGGATCATACTTGTATTTTCTCATCTCCGGCAAGGCCACCGCTGCCATGGTGGCCACGGTCGCCGTACTTGAGCCGCATATGGCGGCAAAACCGGCGCAGGCCCCGATGGTGGCCATGGCGAGACCGCCGCGCATATGGCCCAGCCACCGGTGGGCGGACTCATAGAGCCGGCTGCTGATGCCAGAAGAAAAGGACAACTGCCCCATGAGGATAAAGAGCGGGACAACGCTGTAATTGTACGAGGCGAACTCATCCCAGCACGCCCTTGCCGCCATGGTAAGTCCGCCCTCGGGTGAAACCAGATACACAAAGCCTGAAATTCCCACAAGGGCCATGGTATACCCAACCGGAAGCCGGATGGCCAAAAGTGCGAGAAGGACTACCAAACCGATGATGCCAACAACAACAGGACTCACCTGAATATCCTACCCAATGACTTGAAGAGATCGTTCAAGATGACCAGAGCAACCATCAGCATGCCCAGAGCAAGCACACCGATAAAGGGATAAAAGGGCGTCTCAGTGGTTAGAGATACCTCGCCGCTGTGGTATATGGTTACAGCATACTTCGAGACCTGCCAGGCCAACACACCGAAGAGGCCAGTGCCCAGGACGGCCACAATGGCATCCAGAACGGCCTGGACCCGCTTCGGGAGTAAATCTGCAAAGATGGTAATGGCCACATGGCCCCCTTTTGCCGCACAGTGGGCCAGGGCGAGAGCAACGCTGAGGGAAAACACAAAACTGGTAAACTCATAAGCGCCGAGTATAGGCTGCCACAGGGCCCGGAGGGTCACGTTTCCAAAGACCAGGCACATCAAGGAAACCAGCGCGATGCCGCTAAAGATATTGAGCACTCGGCTCAACCCATAGATGATTCTTTCAAAGGAGGCCATTCCTTGATCCCTTTCTGAATGGTGAAGATCCTCACAATTGCTTACAATGAATAAAGACGTCTCGTCCCCATATGAGAGGTCATTGCTGGGCTGAAAGTCCTCTCGTCTTTTGCGCCGAGAGCCATCAACCCTTCACAATGACCCCAATAACCTCGCTCTGTCCTTAAATAGTTTAATAACCTGGCGGGTACATCTTGGAATACTTGGCAGCCTTCTCCTTGGTAAAATCGAGAATCTCCTGGCCAGGCAAGCCCTTCTTGTTCATCCGGGCAACATAGTCATCCAGTATGGGCTGCATCAGGGCCATGGCCTTGGCGTTATCCGCCTCTGAGAGACGATTCAATTTCATGCCATGCTCTTTGATGCCATAGTCGATGCCGTTTTCTTTCATCTCCGAGTCCCATATGAGGCCAGTCTTGAGCGCGAACCCTTCGTTGACCTTGTTGATGGCCTCCTGAATGTCTTTGGGCAGGCTGTTCCATTTGTCCTTGTTCATGACAAAGTATTGGAGGGAATTATAGACCGGGGGAAGGATCGTAATATAGTCGGTGACCTCTGCCTGTTTCCAGCCTTTGAGAACCTCCGGGGGTGCAATGGTCCCGTCGATGACCCCTTTGCTCAATGCCTCATATACCTCGGGCATCGGCATGGCCACGGGGATGGCCCCCAGGGCCTTGATGGATTTTGCCGTAAGACCGGTGGCACGAATCCGCATCCCTTTAACGTCGTCGAGGGACTTCACCTCTTTCTTGGAGTAAAGCGAACCGGGTCCGACAGAGAATATTATCAACGGTTTTGTATCTTGCAGTTCTTTGGGCTGAAACTTCTTGACCCCGTCCGTGGCCACCATGGTGGTGGCAGCACAGCTCCCGAAGTAGATGCCGGGAAGCTCAAAGCCTTCAAGCACAGGAAATCGGCCGCGTGTATAGGCAGGGACACTGTTGCCAATGTCAGCGGTCCCGGCCACAACACCGTCATAGGTCTCCGGGGCCTTGAGCAGGGTGCCTGCCGGATAAACAACGATTTTCACGCGGCCGTTGGTGGCCTTTTCAACCTCTTTAATATATTGGGGGATAACTTTGGTGCACATAAAATGGGATGGGGGGAAGAAGGTGGCAAAAGACAATGTGATCGGTTTTTCCTCTGCTGCCACTGCTGAACCGAAAACGCTGGTTAAAGAGAATAAAAGGACCAAGGCAACTATGAGAGACATCAACCCTTTCTTTTCCATTTGAATAACCTCCATATGGATAAAATTAAAGATTTAGGTGTCTGAACCCCTAGTTTCGACCATCTACAACCTCAATCATCACCTCCCTCCCTTTGAAGATCCGTATTTGAGACCTCACAGCAGAATCCGTCATGGATGGATAAGAAGTCGTCTCTTAGGATGGGAGTATATGGAAATCATGGTTTGTGTGTCAAGCCAAATCAGACGGCATGATGTTGTGTCTGAACCTCGTAGAAGACCACTCCCCTTGAACCCATCTCCCATTTCAAAAATCAGGGTATCAATTTAGCTTTCTGTAAAATTGGAACTGAACGAGATCCATAAATCCCTTGCAGCACGGATAGCTCAATGGAAATGGAATTTTCAACCCGCCTGTACGCGGTATGATACCATTTCTCTTCACCGATGTTTGCCATCACGAGTTCTGTGATATGGAGGCCCAGAAACTCTGTAAATGCATCGCGATAGCACTCGTCAGCTTTTCGAGCTTGATAACCAGTATGTCGGTCTTGGCTTCGTCAACATGGTAGATGCGATAACCGCCTTCCCTTTCAAAGGGTGCTGCAAAGATATCGAATGAAAAGACGTCTTTGATCTCCTTATCAAACCAGGTACAGACATAGTCCTTGAGTTCGTCAAACCTGGTGAATCTACTGGCTAAATAGCGGTGTATTTGTGTCTCCATGTCTCTTGCGGGGAGTTGGGAAACGCCAGGGAGGAGACGGCACGTCCATTTGAAGCGCTGTTACCCGTTGCGGTTCAACCATCCACAACGGTGTCATCCCGATGGCGGCTTAATGCTCGGCTGTATTTCTGGCAAAGCTCCTCGATCGCCTTCGGGTCAACAAGTGACTTGGCTTCAAAACCAAATACCGATTTGGTAAAGCCGATCGCTGCAATCTCCCTGTGTATGGTGGGAGCATCAGAAGGGGAGACAATACGCGCTGGATCCCCGAACGCGATATAGCCGATAGGGACTAGCGTTCCACCCGGGCATTTCGTACCGATATGCACAACCGCATTGATCGCAACCACGGTGCCCTCCTCAAGAACGGCACCATTAAAAACAACGGCCCCGGTCGCAACGAAAACCCTATGGCCAATGGTTGCGCCGGTGACATGCGCATTTGGTCCGACCAAGACATAGTTGCCAAGCGTTGTTGAGTGTTTCCCTGCACCGCGAACGACGGCATTTTCCATAATGACGCAGGATTCCCCAATGCGAACCGGTGCCCCCTGTGCCGTAACTACGGCACCTGCCAAGATGACTGTGCCTGCCCCAATGTGCACATCTCCGGAAATTACCGCCGTGGGTGCGATTACAGCGGTGTCGGCTACAAGCGGCCTCTTTTTTCTGTGTTCCACAAGCATCACGTCCTCCTCAACGACATTGAAAATTTGAAGGATGTCCCTCTCTCCACAATCATCCTCCAAAGCGATGGGCTTCCCCTATAAGCAGACGAACCAGCGCTGTAAGGACGAAGCCGATAACGGCGACGGTAAATCCTTTTCGACTGGAGCAATCGACAATCAACGGGGTGTCCTTGAGTTCGTGAAGCGTGCTCATGTAAAGGAAGACCCCCGATGCGATTGCCAGCACAAAGGCCTTGACCACCACCATGGCATAGAAGCCCAGCATGGTATGCACGTGTTCACCCAGAATGATGCCAAGCGGCGTTGAACAGGCGAAGGTCATGAACAGCAGGAATACTCTGCTGCGGGATAGCGTGCTTCTGACCATCTTGAGGGCCAGCGCAAATCCTGCAGAAGATTTATGGGCGAGGATGGCAATCAGGATAAAGACGGCCGCCTCCGTCTTGCTGATTCCAAGCGCCGTTCCAAGAAAGAACGACGGCACGGCAATCATGCACGTCATAATAACGGGGATGATCGCCGGATTGGGGCCATTGTCGTCCTTTTTTCCCTGGCGCTCAAGTCGTTCAACGGTGTGTTCGAGGAGCAGGAGAAAGAGGAACGACAAAATGGCAATGACGGACGCCACCGGATAGTCGAGTTTCGGGAACGCACGGGAGAACAGGTAGAATGCACTCGGCAGCATCATGGTCAGGGATAGGGCGAGAAAGACCCCTGCAGCAAAGGCCTGGCCCATGGGAAATCCCCGAAGCCGCCTTGCCCTTTCAGGGCGAAAGAGGGGCAAGAACCCCCCCGAGAAGGTACCGACCAGAATGATCAGCAGCGAAAACCATTGAAACCCTGTGAGCATGTGACCCCCTTATGGTTATTACCTGCTTTCTCTCGTTTCTCTTCCCCTTTTTCTCTTCTCTTCTCTCATAGGTCAAGCCAAGGTATCTAGTTGATTTTTGCGCTTTAACGTTCCAAAGATAGGTATTTTCAGGGACTATATCCTTTTTTCCAGCCCCAAAAAGAGCGTTATAGGCCCCATTCAAGGGGCACAAATGGCAATATCACAAATGATACCAGAGACTTACCGTGGCCCCACCCCCATTCCCGTACCGACCTCTGCGATGTAAAAATCGAAGTCGCGGAGGGCCTGACCGATCAGCGCATCGGCCTTATCCTTGCCGAGCTCCGTGCGCGACGCGCGCAGGAGCGGCACGAGCACCTGCGCCTGGAGCCTGACCTCGTCAAAGAGCGAAATCGGGTATACCGCTGGTGTTCTCATGCCTCTCTCCGTTTTCGAGTCATATATATTCCGGCAGAACTCTGGCCTAACGGGGATATCAGCGGTGCGGTTTACCACGTCCGCACAATTAGTTAGGTCGAATATTCGATTTTTCCAATGTCAAGGGCAGATACCCTTACCCCTCTCCTTAAGGACCTTCTCGCCTTCTTTTTGTCTCTACTCCCTTAAGCCCCTGCCCGGCTATTTGACAGCAAGCCTTAAACTCAAATTTCTTAAAAGACAAAATGCACTCTTCTATGAATTTCCTCTCCTTCTCGCCTCTCGGTTCAGGAAAGCGTTGAAAAAGTTCCCGTATCATCAAAGCAGCTTTCAATGCATCCGAGCTCTTTTCAGGAGTGGTAACTAAGGCGCCCCGGTTCCCTTTTTCAGACCAGAGAGGGATTATGGCCACGTTATTTTTTCTGTCAATAAAGGAATTTCTGTTGTTCCCGCCCAGTTTGAATGTGGCATGTGAGAAATATGGGGAATCCGGATCGGCATCCATAACCTTGACTGTGCCGGAACCCTCCATAACATCCGGACTGACCTTTAGTACAAGTATACCGCTGTCCGGCAAGAGTCGGTCATATCCAATGGGTTGGCGGTTTTCCACTAGGTAATAACGGCTCCAGCCACCGCTCCATCTCCGTCTTAAGGGTATTTTAACGGCCAGAGTTTCGCCCTTTTTTGAAAGCGGGGAGAGAAAAGCGCATTGCGTGCTGCCAGGGCTTACCCGAAACACCTGGTCCGGGGATATCCAACCCAATCTGATCTTTGTGAAGGAGGAGACACCTTGCGGGGGCTTTGTTCTCTCTATAAAATGTTGAGACATAATGTCCCACGGTCCCATATATATGGCATGATGCCTGAAGCTGGGAAGTCTGGAAGCGTCAGACTGACGCTCAAAGTCGTACAGTCACGGAACAAGCCGTTTATTCTTCTGTATCCCCCCGAGGGCGTGGAAAAAATCATGGGCAAACATTCCCAAATGGGCATTTTCTGCCGCCACACAGACGCCGCCCCGGAATGTCTGCCCCCCCTTTGATTCCATTGGCACATACCTGATGTTTCTTCTCACACCTGAAAGCATGCCCGGATTGGCGCAATAACAGATCATTCCGTAGCCCTTTCCCGGGGTTGTAAAGGCCCCGGGTATGACAATTATATGCTGGTATTGAGAGAAATCCACTTCTTTCTCAATAGCCGTCATAGAGTCCTCAATGAGCTTTTTAACTCTTGTTCTATCAACTTTAAAATTATAAGGGCTTACCTTATATCTACAAATCGGGTCGGGAAGAGTTATCCACCCTCTAAAATCAGCCTTCACCCATGTCAAGCCATACGATTGCTCTTTTACATATTTATTAAGGCCTTGGACAGCTTTTCTTCGAATTCGTTTTAGAGAAAAACTCGGATCTACATCAGGAAACCTAATCGCTAAAATAAGCACGTGCTGTTCCCCTCTGGACTGCTGAGACTGTAGTCCCAGAATCGGATCTTCCTTGGCTGGCATTGTTCCGGGAATTGAAGAAAGCTCATCCTGGTTCCTTTTAGCTTGCACCTCCTGGCATCCCAATATGAGTATAAAGAAAAACACGAAAAGAGAGAAGGTTAGTCGGTTAATCATTTTTCCCATCGACCTAATCTCCTCCTTCGGGATCTTTGATATATTTAGAAATATTTATAAACAGCACGACTTCTCCAAAATGATTAGAGCTTGCCCAACTATTATTATATGTACTAAATTTTTTGATAAATGTATACTGAAGTTGACATATTTGTCGGTATAATTAGTATTTGCTATTTACTGTTCACTATCTCTTTCTCTTAAACATGTGTTTTGGGTACCCAAAATGCCCTTTTAAGCCTTTTTGGGGCGTGTTCGTTAAACGTTTTAATCATTATATCAAATTGTTACTGTGGCTCGAACCCCATTCTCCATTCTATTCAAACAGACGCAATCAATTTTTATCTATAAATTTCAACCAGTTCATATCGGCCTTTTTGATATTGCCGGGAATGTCTCTGCTCCATTTTTCATATGCTGACCTGCTGCAATTCAGGTAAAGCTTTCCGTTAACGATTTTCCACACTTTAGGGTCGGTTTGGGCTTTCCGTGCTTCTGTCATAGCCCAAGCACAATAACCGTCATATTGCGGAGCGTATTTTCCCGGACTTTTCACAAACAAATCTCTGTTCTCTTTGTTTAAAAAATACCAAGTCATGTCATGCCATTGAAAGGTAAATGATTCATTACCTTGAAGCGCCTTGCCATTCTTGAAATATGCGACGGTATCGTATCCCTTTATGGCAATAGCATGCAACGGTGACTTTCCTACAGCTATGTTGCTTAATCCGGGCAATAGTAATAATACAAGTGAGAAACTCATTAGAATCATATTGATTACTTTCTGTGATTTCAAATTTGTATACCTCCTTGTTTATTATTACTTAAAATGTGTATTGCATGATGCTTTATTGTACCTGGCCAAGTCTAACGTAGCCATAAGACGTGGGCGGTTATTGACCAAATGGTTGTCAAAAAGCAAATTGCATCGAACTATATAGCGTTTTATAAAGTGGCAGACGTTCAGCCATCGCTTCTTCATGGCATGGTTAGGCAATGACTCTATTTTGTTAATATTTCTTATTATGTTTTTCTACTAACCTTGTTATTTCATCACATTTAAAGCACTTTCTATTATGAATTGAGATTAATCCACCGCACTTTGAACAGCAGTATTTCTTGTATTGTCCATCGATAAATTTGATGATTCCCCATTTATTAATAAATTCTAAATTATCCTTAATACTCAACATGTAATTTTTACGATATCTATCGTCCATACGATTGATTTGTTTGCAAGGATACTGGTCGCATTCAAAACAAAAGGAGGCATTGCCTTTTGAAGTATTATTAATTCCCGTACATTTTCTAAATAAATATTCACATTTCTTATTTCTTGGCCGGCAGCCGATGCATTGGCTTCGATTCAAATTATTAACATAAGAAAGATATCGACTGCAAATGGCACAATTCATTCCGCACGGTGCGATAAGTTCTTCTGAAATTGGATTTAATTTCTTCATTTTTGTGCCTAACGAATCTGTAGAAAAAGTCAAAAAGACAACAAGTCCTTTTCCGATATTGTGAACAGATCCAAAAAAGCTTACAAATCACTCTAAAAAGCGAATCGGTTGATCCGCGCCCTTTGTCCGTTTTTCTCTTTAACGTGTGTTTTTGGTACCTAAAATGCCCTTTTAAGCCTTTTTGGGGTGTGTTTATTAAACGTTTTATTCATTATATCAGATTGTTACTGTGGCCCGGCCCCCATTCCGTGGCCCGACCCCAATTTTCTCATATTGCGTTCGATGAATATTGATGGTTTTTTTGTAAATTATTCTTTAAGTTCTATTTGACATCATCTCCTGAAGATTCTCCACCGGCGCCCCGGTAGCATCAGCCATGCGATCCAGGTAGTTAAAAAAGGCTATGACATGAATGCCTTCTAAAATCACCTCATCGGAAAGGCCACTACGGCGCAAGACCTTGATGTCCTCGGGGATTATTTTATAAGATTCTTTGGTTATTTTGGCGGCCAACCGCAAAAGAGCCTTGGCCTTTTCATCAATTAGATTGGATTGCTCCGGATTGTCAAGAATGCTTTGCATCTGCTTCCGGCTTAGCTGTCCGTGGGCCATGACCATGGCACCGTGAGCGTCTTCTCAATAAGCGCAGGTGTTTAATTTTGAGACATAAGCCGCCAGAAGCTCCTTGGTAAACCGTTTGAGCCCATGGTCTTCGATCATCAGTTGTTTTACGTATTGTAGGATGCCCTGCAAAAGGTCGACACGCAGGTTCATTGCGGTGAAGACCTGGGGCACCATACCACCGAACATCTCTTTCATCTCTTGGTTGATCTGAGCCACCCGGGAATCATCTTCGGGAGTCAGTGTCTTGATATGAATCATTCTATTATTCCTTTATTTTTTTATGAAAATTTAGCAATTGCTGCATTATTGATTTTCCTCTTATTCTGGGCCTTTGTAGACCGAACATTGTTCGAGAAACTTGCCAATCACACCTTTAAAGTATTCCAAACTCAATGGCTCGATTTCTATCGGAACCTGAATCAGATCGAAAAACTCCAGAACTTCTTCATCCGTTAGAGGGTTAATGCCGGAATCAAGAATCAGTATGCGTTCGTATCGTCCCAAATTAATTCTTGCATCCACCTCATTCCAGCCCTGAGCTTCCATCATGGTCGGCCAGGCTCTCACCCAGGCAGGTGTCATGATCATCGAACCTCTATTTTCTATCTCCATTTTTTTCTTCCCGCAGTATGCTTCTACGCAATTCTGGACCGGTGGTA
>CAZXCQ010000109.1:0-18514 GCA_964639275.1 uncultured Desulfobacteraceae bacterium
CTCAGAGCCGAATGGCTTTCGCCGGAATGACAAAAAAGGGTAATTTCCGACTTTTTACTAAACCATCAGTTTTGAAAATGGCCAAATTGATACGGGGAATCGAACATGAAACGGATATCCATCTTTGGGCTAATCCTCTTTTTTCTCTTTGGATGCACCCTCGCCGAGGTGAAGGTCAATGTAGTCAGCGAGCGGACCGCACTGGAAAACCAGGTGCTCGGGTCCTATAACTCCCTGAGCCAGGACATGCTGCTGGTGGCATCGGTTCGGGGGGTGGATCCCCTCGGCAAGATCGGGACGCCTCCGCGACAGAGCCAGGGATACAAGGATGCCATTGAGGCCATGCAGACCCTGGCCTTTCACGCCGACGACGTGGACACCTTTAAACGTCTGGGATGGGCCGGAGAGAACAACCAGGGTCTCTTGACCCCCTTCCCCATGAAAAAGGATAACCTCCCTGAAGACCTCAAAGAATTTGCCTCACGCTATCCGCAAAAGGAATTCAACGCCGTTATCGAACAGGTCAACTCTGCAAGGGGTGTGGTCATGAGGCGGGTCGTTGAGATCAATGAGGACTTTACCCCCGATGATCTCCCAAAGGTCGCACTGGTCTTCGGTAAGATCAACAGGGACAACGCCCTCCCCGGTGAGAAGATTCAAAAAGAAGACGGTTCGTGGGTGGTCAAACAGTGACTTCCTTTTCTCAGCCTGTCCGACTGGGCTATTGTCTTGTCCTTTGTGCGCTCCTGGCATGGGTGGCGGCCTGCTCAAGGTCTGGTATTCGCACCCCCCTGACCCCTTCAGCCGCCCGCCTGTCCCCGGCCAAATCCGGACCAGCTTCGCCGCTCCCCTTACCGGTCAATCGTCCGGTGCAGATCACGTTTCAGCCCGACACCGTTCTCTACGGGGCCGTGTCTGCGGATGGAAAACGGATGGTATCGGTATTCACGGACAGCGGCTTTTCGAGCCTCTGTCTTGGATCCCCTGATCCGGATCACCCGATCCTGCCCAGGCAGCTCTACCGTACCCCGGGCAATCTCTCCTCCCCGGCCCTGTCCCGGGACGGCAAATGGCTGGCCTTTGTGGGAACCGACTATGATGCCAAGGGTGATATCTATCTCCTGAAGGTGGACGATCAGAAGTCCACACCCCGCAGGCTTACAGGGAGAGACACGGCAGACGGTGCCCCCTGCTTTTCCCCGGAGGGCATGACCCTCTATTTCCAGCAGATGAGACCGGGGGAGACCCGGTGGCGTCTGGTCACCCTGGGGCTTGAAAAGGGTTCTTCCCAACCCCTTCCACTGGAGGTGGGCGGCGACGGGGCCTTCCCCGCCATATCGCCCGACGGGAAGAGATGCGCCTTTGTCTCTGTCCGCGATGACCCCGGCGGTGACATCTTTCTCACCGGTCTGGAGGACGGCAAGACCGTCGCCCTTACCCGTGGCGCTGAGAGAGACCTCTTCCCCGTGTGGTCCCGCGACGGTCAATATGTCTACTTTTGCCGTTTTCCGCTCGATACAAACCGCGATGGATCAATCACCCCCGCTGATAATGGGGTGATCTACCGGGCCCGGGTCAAGACGGGGCCTCAAACCCCACCGGCCTATCCGGTGACCTCCGCCTCTTATTCCGCGTATAACCCGATGACCACCGGCTCTCGACTCTATTTCCTCTCGACCCGGCGAGGGTCCGGGAACGTATGGGCGCTCCCGCTTGAGGGTGAAATCCCCCGCCGAGACGATGCTCAGGCCCAGATGGAGCTTGCCCGGGGTCTCTCTTCGCTGGTGCCCCGGGACGACCACCTGACCGTCCTCGGCTATTATAAGGTACTGGAGGCCTATTCCAATCACAAACCCTTTGGCGGAAGGGGCTGCTATGCCATAGCCAGACTCTATGAACGGATGGGATGGCCAAACCTGGCCGAAAAGACCTACCGGCTGACCAGCGAATCGTTTGGAAACACCCAGCCCGAGGCGGCGCTCTCCCGGATACGCCTCACCGGCATCAAGGCCCGTGAGGATTGGAGGAGGGCGCACGGCCTCAAAGAGCGGCACCGGATCCTTGAAGAGGCCCAAAGGCAACTGGGGGCCGTATCGGCGCGGCACCCGGATGACTCCCGCATTCAGGCCCAAAGCCGGATCCAGGAGGCCCGTCTCCCGGTGGGCCTGGGGAGGGATTCCGACTCGCTCCTGGAGGCGATCCGGCTCCTGGACGGGGTCATAGACACCGCCTCAACCCCCCCCGATCAGGTTGCAGAGGCCATGGTCCTCCGCACAGATCTGTTGGGCCGGGTGGGGAGACCCGAGAGCCTGATGCCGGGCTACGCAAAGGTCATCGAGAAATTCCCCGATGTGGAGGAATGGGCCAACCTCGCGGTCGAAAGGATCCTGGATCTGAGTCTAAAGGATCCTCAATCCTCCAGTCCCGAAGATCAGACCCGGTTGCTCGCCCGTATTGCCGAGGAATATCGCACGACCCTGCCCAAACTGGCCATGGGCGCATGGAATCGCATGGGCGACATCTATTTTGCCGCGGACGAATGGACACGCGCCAAAAATGCCTACAGACAGGTCCTGGATAGATTTCCCGTCGTCCCCACCCAGACCGCCGCGGCCCGGCTGGCGCTGGCCGAGATCCTCTATCGCGAAGAGAGGTTCCGCCAGGCCCTTGATCTCTATGAAAAGGAGATGACCACCCGGCCTTACGAGGACACCCTCTATCGTCTGGCCAGGGAGGCCTATGTCAGAAAGTCCCTTGCCGCCGCCGAGTTCCTCTATCGCCTGGGGGAGGCCCCCTCTGCCCAGAAGATATTTCTGGAACTGATCCGTGAGGACCGCAACAATATCCAGGCGCACAGGGGCTATATCAAGTGTGCTGCCGCCAGAAGACAGCTCCCGGCTGTCCTGGCAGACTACCGCAAGGCCCTCGACCAGAACCCGGGGGACCCCACGTCTCTTTATTGTGTTGGGCTGTGCCTGACCTACAACGGGGAGAAAAAGACACTCGAACAGGCCCGATCCCTGATCCAGAGGGCCATCCAGAAAGAGGGCCAGGTTGAATACTTCCACCAGACCATGGGCTACCTCCTTGAGGTGCTCGAAACGGTCCACGGAGAACCCGGCCGACTGGAAGAGGCACTCCGGTCCTACCAAAAGGCATACTTTCTCAATAATCCGGAAAATGACCCCGACAACGCTGCACACCTCCTCCTGAATCTGGGAAACGTCAATTTTCTTCTGGGTCAATATGGAAAGGCCTTTGAGAACTACTCCAAACGGTTTGACTCGGCCGTTCCCTTTGACAACAAGGGTACGGAGATCCAGTTCTACCGGCGTTTTGGTGCAGCGGCCTTCCAGATCAGGGAGCGTAGGCAACCCGTTGAGGCCTACTCCAGGGCCCTTGATCTCATCGAAAAAAGGATTCAACCCAGGGAGGCATCCGAGATACTGGGCAAGATAAACACCTCCCTGTTCGATCGGATCATTCATCCCATCCTATCCCCCCGGACAGGGGCGGCCATCAAGGGCCAGGATACCAAACAGGTCCATCCGGCCAGACCCGCAGCGGAGAGATTGGCCGAAACGCAGGCCGCCTTAAACCGCAGGTTATTTGACGTGAGTGCCGGACCCGTGGCCCCCCCGCCCGATCCTTCGTGGAAGGCCTACAAAAAGGCGATGGAAGGGGTTATCCTGGAACAGAAAAAGATAATCGACAGTCTGGACCCCCTGCTGCGCCGGGGCCGTGACGATGATCTCCAGACCGTCTCATACATGCTGGTCCGGTCCCGGGAGGCCCTCGACTTCCCAGAGCGGTTGATCCAGCTAAAGGCAGAAATGCTCGACCGCCTGGGGCTCGCCTACCAGGAGGCCGGTGAGTGGGCCCAGGCGCGCAAGGCCTTTGAAGACGCCTATACACTAAATGATTCGCTGGGGCTCTTCCCCAACCTGGCCGGGAATCAGCGTTCCATGGCCTTTAACACCTATATGGAGGCCGGGTCTCTTTCAGGGGAAGAGAAAGAGCGGATGCTTGAAGTCGCCCTGGAGGGGTTCAGAGGGGTTATTCCACTCATCCGCAAGTATGGCGGGGCGAGCTGGGCCACGCGGTCCAAAAAGGCGAAAGACCGGCAGAAAAAGGCTGCCGTTCATCTGGCCCTGGATCTTTCACTGGATGAAAGAACCGCCTCTCAGGCCACGTATGGGTTCTCCCCGGAGCAGGAGGAGCGACTCGTCCAGGCCTTTATCTCCCGCATCCAGACTGAACTGGGTCGTCTTTCCCCGGCGAAAGAGGCGCTCGAGCAACAACTCATCAGCTATCCCTCGGGAGGCCCCCTCCCTGACAAGGATCTCTACGGGGTCTCTCTCCTCTACCACCGGGCAGGCCAGTTGTCTTATGCCAGACAGGCGCCCCTGGAGGCGTTTAACCGTTTCCGCGAATCCGCCCTTTTGTCGCTCCGATTAAGGAATCCGGTCAGTGCGGCCATCAATGTTGCGAATATGGCCAAGGCCCTGACAGAGGTATCTCCGGAGAACCCAAAAACAGCTTCCTGTCACACGGTACTGTCGGGTCTGGACCGCCGGACGACCCGGCTCCTGGAACAATCCTCCGGTGTCCTGGACCCCCTTGTGATCCCCTCTTATCACAATGCCATGGGCTTCTTTTTTTTAGCCGCCCCCCCCAAACCCGCCACCGGTGCCCTGGAAGAGTCAGCCCGACAGATGGAGAGGGCAGAGACCGCGGGAATGCATTTTGCCCTCGGGCTCAGGGGGCTCCAGGAGACTGTGAAGACAAAAGAGCGGAAGGCACTGGGTCTTGGTGCAGCCCTCCATCTCAACATGGCCGGGGTTGCCCTTCAATGTGGGGAACCGACCACGGCCCGGAAGCACTTTGAAAGAGCCCTTGTTATGGCCCACCAGGGCCTTCTCCCCGAGTACCAGTGGCGGGCGCTCGCCGGGCTGGGCCGGCTGGACGAGGCCCTGGAGGTCCTTGAATCGGTCACCCTCCTGCGGGCAGGCTGCGGCCCCGGCGAAATCACCGGGGTGTTTTCTCCACTTGTGGCAGATCTGCTCCAAAAAGGGGAGCACGAGGAGGCCTTTAACCTGCTTGAGCGACTCTCCGAGATCGAACGCGTCCACCGGATGACCCCTCTTTTCCTGGGTCCTATCACCCCGAGGGAGCGAATGGTCATTGGCCGCGTCTACAGGCGGCTCCTCACCATCGGCGACCTCAAATCGCGACTTTCCAGGGCAAAGGGGAGAGAAAAGAACTATCTCTTTACACGCCTCGCCCAGGAGCGTCAACTCCTCTCCCGGGATGTCGGGGAAAGGCGGGAGAGACTTCCCTCCTTTGCCCGTCTCGCCAGGTCAGAGACAACCCAGGACCGGCTCCTGGTCCTCCTGGGATTTGCCCTTGAGGCAGAGGAGCTTGCCGATGCCGCGGTGAGGGCAGAGCCCGGCATTGATGCCATGGCCTTGAGGCGGCAATACGACGACCGGGTCGAGCAGTATCTGGATGCCCTTGAAGCGGCAGGAGAAGAGATCGGCCGGGAAGATCCCCCCGGCATCATCGGAGTCCTGAGGCCGGATCCGGTTGAGGCCATTGACGTTATGGAGTCGCTGCCAGACGGAGCCACCTGTCTTCGTCTCTTCACCCGGCCCGGTCCCAAAGGCGGATGGACGGCCTTTGAACTCACCCCTGATGAGATTGGCATCGAGGCTGTCGATCTCACAAGACCCCTCAAGCCCCCCGGGGACGGCCCCCTTGTTGTCATATATGAGGAACCCTCGCTACTGGCCGCTGCAACAAACAGGGCGCTGGCGCTCAATGCCAGCCATCTGGTTCGCTCGATCCGATACCGAAAGCCCTTTCGAAGGACGCTTCTGAGCATTGGAGATACAGATCCCCTCCCCGATCCGTTTGAAACCAGATCCTTGACCGCAGACACCACGGATCAGAAGATCCTGGAGACACTGGAAGGTGTCAATGGGTTGCTCCTGGACAGGCCTGTCCATCTGGCCGGTTCGGTTCCGACCCGCCCCGGAGAGACACCCTCCCGTTTCCTCGCTATCGAGCTTGATCAGGGCAGGACCTTTCCCCTGGGTCGTCTCGAGGGAAGGCTATCAAACGTCTCTCTGGCGGTGCTGCCAAGGACTTCGATAGAAGAGGCATATGATTTGGGACACCTCTTTTCGCTCTTTGGCGTCCCCACGGTATTGCTCCCGCGACATCCCCGAAATGCCCCGGCCTTTTTGGCGCCGTTCTTTAAGGCATATGCCTCGGCATCTGCCAAGGATGCCTTTCAGACCGCAAGCCGGGCCATCCGCTCTACCAGATCCCCGGAAGGTGCCGGCAGAGGGTTGGGAGAAGGCTGGATGCTGATGGGGTACTGGGGGATGACCCCGGAGGAGGCCAGCGCATTTGCCCAAAAACAATTTGCCCGTTATGTCCAAGGCGGGGTGGAGGCCTTTAAGGGGAATAACCCCGGCCGGGCCCTCACATTATTTGAAAACGCGCTTCAGGTGGCCACCGAGAATAAGCCCCTGGGCCGATATTTACCCGGGCTTTATAAATACGCCCGTGAAAGTGCCTATGGCTCAGGCGAGACCCAAAAGGCCATCCGCTATGCCAGGGAACTGGCTGCCATGATCGCAAAAAAAGAGCCCGATTCCGAGGCGCATGCAGAGGCTCTCTTAAAACTGGGGATTGTCCTTGCCCGCGCGGAACAGTATGAAAAGGCCGTTCCCCCGTTGGAGGAGGCCGTGGAAATCCTCACCAACCTGGAGCTGAAACCCGAGCAGATATCGGCGCTGGCCGATCTGGGGGTGGTCCTTGAAAATGCCACGGAATACGATCGCGCCCTGGTCAAACTGGCATCTGCCGCCTCCTTGAGTAAGTCGTTGAACCAGAAGCAACTCCTCGCCAGACAGTCCGAGAGAATCGGCCGGATCTATGACCTCCGGCTGAGCCAGTATGCCCGGGCCAAAAAGGCCTACCAGGAGGCCTGTTCCATCTACCAGCAACTGGACGAGAAAAGACAGATGGCCCGATCCCTCCTGGATGTGGGCCGATGCGACCGCCTGATGGGAGATTTTGGCCAGGCCCAACGCAATTATGACCGGGCCATGGAACTGGCCAAAACCGATGGCGGAGATCTCCGTCTTGAGGCAAAGGTCATTATGGAGAGGGCCAACAACGCCTGGTACCAGGCGCGGTATCAGGAGGCATTTGAACTTCAGAAAAAGGTCTTTGATCTGGCCAGCGAAAACGATTGGCCGCTGGAGAAGGTGATGGCCCTCAACACCTCGGGGCTCACCTGGTGGACCCTGGGGGATCACAAGCGGGCCCTGGGTCAGCTTGAAGATGCCCTTTCCGTTGCCCGGACACTGAGGGTGAGAGAGGACGAGGTCGCCACCACCCTCAACAACATGGGGCTGGTCTACAGGGACATGGGTCAATTTCCAGAGGCCCTGGATGCGCTGGATAACGCCCTCACCATCGACCGGAAGATAAAATCGCGCTGGGCCATTGCCTATGATCTCCGGAACAAGGCACTCACCTACTCGCAGATGGGAAGATCCCAGGAGGCGGTCCCCCTTTTTGAAGAGGCCCTGGCCACGGCAACCGGGATCGGGAACCGGATCAACGAGGCCAAGATCCTTCTGGGTTACGGGGATACCCTTGCCGTATTGGGTCAGGATCGGAAGGCAGAAGAGGCCTATAAAAAGGCGCTCGATCTCTCCCGCGCCATGGCCCTGCGAGAGACCCAGTGGCGTGCCCTTTACGGTCTGGGCCGGTTGAGCCTGAAACAGGGGAGTAAACGCGAGGCAAGGGATCTGTTGTACCAGTCGATCCAGGTGATCGAAACCATGAGGGCGGAGATCAGACTGGACCAGCTCAAGGACGGGTTTATTGCCAACAAGATGGCCGTCTATGAGACGCTGGTGTCCCTCCTGCTGGACCTGGGTGAGACCACCGAGGCATTTGATGTCTCGGAGCGCTCCCGTGCCAGAAACCTGATCGATCTGCTGGGGAACCAGCGGTTGACCCTGCGCGGGGCCATCGAACAGGGACTCTACGACCGGCAAAAGGCACTCAGGGCAAGGATCAGTGAACAGGAATCGCTCCTGACCCAGGCCACGCAGGAGGCCGAGCGATCGGTCTATGGCAGGGCACTCGACCGTCTGCACGGTGAGTATAAAGACCTCATGTTGGAGATCCAGGCCAAAAACCCGGAACTGGCGACCCTCGTCTCGGTAAACCCGCTTCGCCTCGCGGAAATCCAGGCCATGCTGGATCCGGGCGTCGTCCTTATGTCCTTCTATCTGCTCCCCCACGAGATTTTGTGCTGGCTTATCACCGCTGATTCGGTTGAGCTCCTGCGCACCCCCTTTGACCGCGAAAAACTGGGGAAGTTGATACTGGACTACCGTCGGTTGATCCAGAACCTGGAACCCCTTGAAACCCAGTCAAAAGAGCTCTACGCGCTACTCCTTGCCAAGACAGTGCCCAAACTGGGACAGGCCCGCGTGATCGGGATCATCCCCCACGACGCGCTCCACTATCTCTCATTTGCCACGCTCTCTGATGGTGAGAACTATCTCGGTGACCGGTATCCTCTCTTTTATCTGCCCAGTGCGAGCGTCTTCGGTTACACCCACAAGAGACGAAAGGCGCCCCAGAACGATCGGGTCCTGGCCATTGGAAACCCGGACCTCAGAAACCCGGCCCTGGATCTCCCCTTTGCCGAACGTGAGGTGGCCACCATCGGCTGGAATTTCCCCAACATCACGTTGCTCACGGGAGACAAGGCCACTGAGAGCTGGGTCATCCGCCACATCGATGAGTTCGGTATCATCCACCTGGCCTCTCATGGCGAGTTTGACCCCATCAATCCCCTCTTTTCCTCTGTAAAACTCGCAAGGGATGCCGACACGGATGGCAACCTCGAGGTCTCCGAGGTCTTCGGCCTGCAGATAAACGCGGATCTCGTGGTGTTGAGCGCGTGCCAGACAGGCCTCGGAAGGGTGACAAGCGGGGATGACGTCATCGGTATGAACAGGGCCTTTCTGTATGCCGGTACCCATGCCATGATGTCGAGCCTCTGGCGTGTGAGCGATGTCTCGACGGCCATGCTGGTTAAACAGTTCTACAGGAGTTACAGGGCCGCTGATAAGGCGGAAAGCCTCAGGAAGGCCATCCTCCATGTAAAAAACCGCTACCCGCATCCGGGCTACTGGGGCGCCTTTATCCTGGTAGGTGACTATGAATAGGATTGATACCCGGAGAGAAAAGTGGTAGGATTGTATGGAACATCTAAGGAGGAGAGGAAAGGCCCTGAACTCCCTAGGAAGCGAGGTATATGCTCATGAAAAAAAATTCCCTGCCCCTTCTTCTTTTTTTTGTGCTCCCTCTTCTTTGGATAGGGGCAGCCCTTGCCCAGGATATCCTCTGGGTAACTTCGGAGAGGGCCAAGCTCAAGGCAAAAGATACGGCCTCATCCGAGACAATTGCCCATGTCCCCATCGGCACCGAAGTAACGGTCCTGACCACCAAAAAACGGTGGCACAAGATCCGTATCCGGTCGGGACAGGACGGATGGATGTATCGCGGCCTGCTTTCGGACACCCCACCCCAAAAAGAGGCAAAAGATGAAACAGGGAATCTCTTTGCATCCTTGACCGGGAGCAAGATAAAGGCCGATGAGGCAGATACCGCACGGAGCATACGGGGGCTCTCCAGGGAAACCGAACAATACGCCAGGCTCCGGGGCACCCCGGCCGCCTATAAGCGGGCGCTCGATCGGGTGCTCGCCATGAGCGTCACAGAGAAGCAATTGGATGTCTTTCTCAGGCAGGGAAAGATCGGAGAATACGCCCCATAACTTCTGGCATCTGGTGATGGAAGTGGTGATGCGGAAGCGAATGGGCCTCTAATGCAGATAAACTATCAGGTAGCGGTTCACGGGTTCAAAAGTTCAGGGGTTTAAAGGTTTTGTTCTCATCACCATACGTCATCATGTAAACGTTTTTACAGGAAAACTGTCCGTTGCCACATCCCCACAAGCCTGAAACAGGGCACTTTGGAATGATATGGCAAAATCCGCATTTTTTACAGGGACTTGGAGGTTCCAATTTTAGTTCTTTTCCTAACCCTGAACCTTGAACCCTGAACCTGTGAACGATGACACTATCAGGAGAAGACCCATGAATTCTAAGAATGCAGGGATCGGAATTCTGCTTTGTCTTGTGGCTCTTATTTACCCATTCACCCTATCAAGTGCAGATCAGAGGATCGACAGGGTATCCGCCTCATCCTTGACAGCGCAAAAATCCGGCACGCATCAACAAACCGAAACACGGCTGGCCGGTCTTTTTGACGTCCTCAAAGAGGTGACAAAAGAAGGCTCAAAAGAGAGAAAGCTCCTTGAGGGCGTGAGTTCGATTTTGGAGAGTACCGCGGAGATCGATTTTGAATCCGAACGGACCATAGGCGAGAGTCTGGCCCTGGAAGGGTTTGCACGCTACGGGCTGCCGGTTGAGGACCCCGGGCTTCAGAAATATGTCAACCTGGTGGGAGTGGCCGTGGCCCGCAATTCCCTGCGACCCGGTCTCCCCTATGCATTCGTGGTCGTCAAAAGCCCGCTTCAGAACGCCTTCAGCTGCCCTGGAGGGATCATCTTTCTAAGCGAAGGGCTCCTGAAAACGATCCAGACAGAGGCCCAGCTTGCCTGCATCCTGGCCCACGAAGTCGCCCATGTGGGACATAAGGATGCCCTAAGATCCATCCAGAGGGCCCGCTTCTTCCAGGGTGTCGGGAAGATTACCGCCGCCACCATGGCCGGTCAAAAGGGTAAACAGTTTGAGGATATGATCGGAAACCTTCAGACCATCATCTTTGACCGGGGACTGGACCAGAATATGGAATTTGAGGCGGACCTTACGGCCATGGAGACAGCCTACCGGACCGGCTACAACCCCAATGGCATTATCGAAGTCCTTGAAGAACTGGAAAGGATCGAGGCCAGATCAGAGAAAAGGGGGGCCTGGTTCTCCACGCATCCGCCCCTCAGAGAGCGGATCAAGAGGTGCAAGGAGCGGCTAAAAAAATACCCCGACTGGAAGAGCATGGCCCAGTTACCCGGGCGTTTCAAAGAATATAGCAAGCAGGTTCCCAAATAGGTATCAGATTAGCTCTTTTGGCCTCTATTCCCATCTGCCATCATCCTTCTTTCTGAGATCCACATAATCTACCCTGCCCCTTTCATTGATAAGGGAATTCAAGATCCAGTTAAATGCACTGATAACCAGCGCCCCAAACACCGCGGACCAAAACCCGTGGACCTCAAACCCAGGAATAACCCCCGAGGCCATCTTCAGGATCAGCGCGTTTATGATGAAAGTAAAAAGGCCCAGGGTCATGATGTTGATGGGAAGGGTCAGGATAAGGAGGATCGGACGGAAAAAGACGTTGAGTATGCCCAGGAGGGCAGCGGCAAAAAGGGCGCTAAAAAACCCGCTCACCTGAATCCCGCTGATCAGATAAGAGGCAAAGATAATGGCCACTGTCAGCACCAACCACCTTACCAGTATCCCCTTCATATCAATCCCCTTCCTGAACGCCGGGGCTTCGCCCCAGTTTGGAATATTGGAGTAATGGTAACACTTTTGCTTTTTGAAACCCGGGGTATGGGGATTCCGGAACCCCCATACCCCTGTCGAAGTGCCAATTTTTGAAGAAAGCTAAATTGATACCAGTATATGCAATTTTTCTATCGCGGTCAGAAATCGTCCCTGTCCACGTTCTCGGTCAGGTATTGCTGATCCGCTTCAGTATGTACAAAGACCCCCAGGTTTCCCAACCGCACCTTTGTCAGTCCGGTTGATTTGGCCTTCCGATAGGCCGCTACCATCTCCTCTGTGGTGGGTTGTCGAAAATCCTTCATCCGGTGTTCAGGGAAAAAGGCCAGGATGGTAAAGGGGATGCTCGTATCCACTTCACCCAGCCCCCTGGCGATCATCCCGAGCTCTTCTGTTTCCACACACCCCGGAATATAAAGAGACAGGACCTCCAGCACGAATCCCCTCCTGACAATCTCTTTTGGTAGATTCAGGATGTGCTCGTTGGCGCACCCGGTCAGCCACCGATGGGTCTCAGGCTCATGGGCCTTGATATCCAGCCGGAAGGCATCCACGCCCGAGTCCTTGAGTCGGTCAAGATTCTCCGGGGTAAGCCCGTAGCCGTTGGTCTCGATCAACAACCAGAGTTCGGTATGCGCCTTGATAAGCCTCGCGCATTGCTCATAGAACTCGGGGCAGCAGGTGACGTCCCCCCCTGTAAAGGCCACGATGTTCCGTGCCGGGCCAAACCCTTGGGGGCTCAACCGGATGGACCGGGGATCCAGGATGCCTGGACACGACTCCGATCTTCTCCTGCGAAGCACGCAACTCCCGCAGCACCGGCAGGTGTCATGGGCGTGCCAGGCCGTGGCCCTCTGTCTCGGTTCCACCAGGGTAACGGTCTTTTCATAGGCAAGGGCGTGTTCCAGGATATTGTGAGGGGTGTACCATTTTCCATCTTTTACCTTGCTAAAATACCAGGAATGGCACTTGCGGCACGAGAAGTTACACCCCGACTGGTAGATCGAGAGATAGTTTTCAGGCCGTGAAAGGTGTATCGAGGTAATCAGGCGATTTATCTCCCCACCTTCCTCCCTGAGTGTGGCCATGCACGCCGGGGCCCTTCTTCCATTTATCTTAACGAGACAGCTCCCCGGTGCAAGACCCTGCTCCTTTAACCTGCATCTCACAGATCCCACTTTGACCCTATCACAACCTCTTATCCCCAATGCATGCACTTTGGAGGGGTCGGTCCTGGCAGTTGATTTTTGACTAGTATAGGTGCGGGCTATGGAAGTGTCAATTTTGAACGAGAAAACCATTTTGCCAGGATTTCCGATCAAAGACTGTCACCCCTTTAGGGGGGATACGACTAGGGAAGGCTTCGAAACAACTTAGGTCTGTCCTATGCGGGGGACGTCGTTTCAGATAGGCTTGACGAGGGAGAGCAACTATGGTGATATAGCCACTGGCAGACGTCAACGCATTTGGAGGGCGGGGATATGGCCACTTATCTTGAGTCGGGTATAGGAAAAACAAGCTTAGGCAAGGCTTTGGGTAAAAGCGTTGAGATGGGCCAGGGAGCTGCGTCTGAGGCGCTTTCTCAACTGGTGCACTTCAAACCCTCTTTAGCCCTTGTATTTGCCTCCTCAGAACTGGATATTCCAGAGGTCAATCGAGGCGTGGTGGAAGTACTGGGGGACTGCCCGATAATCGGAACAAGCACAGCAGGGGAAATAGCAAATGGCATCATTCGGCACGGCGTTGTGGTCGCGGTGATCGCTTCACCTCACCTCAAGGTGCGGGTGGGCATGGGAAATGGTGTAAACAGAGATTCTCGAAAGGCAGTCCAGGAGGCATTGAGCGAAGCAGACATATGCGAATACTTCAATCCAGAATATCCTCAGCACCAAATGTTACACATGTCAGCAGCCGGGGCACCCGGTGTCTCACCGGCCCTCCTGGTTGTTTTTTCACCCGGAGCCACCAAGATGCGCCCCTCATTGAGCCATGATATTCACACGCTGCTCCGGAGGTCTTCTGCGAATAGAATTCCTATTTTCGGTGGGAGCTCAGGAGACTGTTTTCATTATGAAATGAACTGTCAAATGGTCAACAATAGGGTCTCAGAAGATGCCATCGCCCTGGCCTTTCTTGAATCGGAGATTCTCTTTGGACTGGCCATGGCGCACGGTTTTTCGCCTACTACAAGTCGCGCTTTGGTTACAAAGGCTTCAGGACATATTGTCCAGGAACTCGACGGACGTCCCGCGGCTGAAGTTTGTGCCGAAATTTTTGGGGTCCCAAAGGCAGATCTAATCAAAGGGACACTCCCGTTGAGCCGGTATCCCTTCGGGGCTAACGATGTTTACGGAAACTCGCTTTTGCATGTCCCTGAGCGTATTCTGGAGGATGATTCCGTTCAATTTGCCCCCTTGATGAGAAATGATCAGGTAATCACCTTAATGCACGGATCCAAAGAGGATATTGTAAGGGCCGGATTGTCAGCCTATGAAAAGGCTGTTCTTCATGGGGGATTAAACAAGCCGTCTTTGGCTATCATGTTCTCCTGCGCCCTCAGGTTAATGAACGATGAAGAACAAGAAGAGATAGAACTCATCAAAAGAAAGACCCCTATACCCATCTGTGGGTTCTATACTTATGGTGAGAAAGGCATGTCTGACGACGGCCTCCCTGTTTATTCCAATCAGTCGGTCTCCACCCTGGTTTTTTCCGATGAACTCAACCCGGTCGCTTCATTAATCCTCAAGGGCAAACGAATATACCATGAGTTCACATCTCGATTAGACAGAAAAGAATCCCAGATAAAGTCCATAAGCAGAATCAATCAAATCATCCAAGATGGGACGGACATCAGCCGCCTACTTCCTGCCCTGACCACAGAGCTATCGGCACTCTTCTCTTGGGCTTACGGGGCATTTTACTTACCGACGGATAAAACAGAAATCTATACCGTGGCCAGTGCGTCAGATTTCGAGCAGTTCCCTGAACGACTCCGAACTGATGAGACAAAGTCAGGTCATGCCTTGATCAAATTGGATAGCCACGGTAAGCATTTTGGGCTCCTGGTCCTTAAAAGGAAAAACGGTGACTGTACTCCTGAGGAAGATGACATGGCATTGGCCGAGACCATAGGAAAACTCACGGCCAGTGGTCTTCATAGAATAGAGTTGGACGGACAATTGGAGTCCAAACTGCAACAGCTAGAAATCCTGAACCAAGTGGGGCATGAGCTATCAAAGTCCATAAGCACGAGTCTGCAATCCCAGAACATTTTGAAACATATCAGAAGAATCCTGAAACTCTCTTTTGCAAGTCTCTGGCTCGTAGACAGGACGAATCATTTACTGGTCAAAGAAGCAATGGACAGTGCTTCAGGATTTGAAGTTGGTAAAGTGGAAAAGGAAAATGACGAGAGGCTGGCAAGGTGGCAAATTGCGCACCCGCGACCGCTTTTCTTTACAAAGACAACGAAAGATCAACGCCCAATCAAGCTGGTCTCTCCTTTTCCTTTCAGTTTTGTTTCGCTCCCTGTGCTGTATAAGGACCAGATCAGAGGAATCCTCAACCTATTCTCCAATCAGAAATACAAATGGTCATTACAACACGACCGTATATTCGAGAACATGGAGTTTCTAAAAAACATTTCCACTCAAATCGCCATATTTCTCGAAAACAGATCTCTTCACAAGCATACGACGTTTTACAAGGAAATGCATCACAGGGTTAAGAATAACTTACAGAATATTGCAAGCCTCCTTCGTCTACAACTCAGACGGCTGGATCGCATCACTGCCGACCAGGCCCTGAGCGATAGTATATCTCGAATTATGAGTATGGCCATGGTGCATGAAACACTCTCACAAGGGGAAATTGGAATGGTGAACCTAGGACGTCTGGTCAGCAGTATCAGTAAGCTCCCTGAGTCGGACCGACTTGCGAGACCGATGATCACCCTAGATGTCTCCGGTCCGCCTGTTATGATCCCCTCGCGGGAGGCCACATCTCTCGCTCTGGTGGTCAATGAACTCGTCCAGAATGCAGTGCAGCATGGATTGAGGGAAAGCGATGAGGAAAAAGTGTCTATAAAGATTGAACAAAAGGACAGCCTTATCTCCGTCGTTGTTCAGGACAAAGGCCCCGGCTTGCCCGAGGGTTTCGATCCAGCTCGGCACGGCAACTTGGGCCTTACAGTTGTCAGTACTTTGGTAAGGGACGAGCTCAAAGGTAAATTCATCATCCACGGAGATGGCGGGACCACGGCAAATGTGACCTTTCCCTCTCCGCAGGGTTATTACCAGATAGATTGAGGAAAAATCTATGACTTTTCGAATCCTTATCGCCGATGATGAGCCACTGATAAGGGTGGATTTAAAAGAGTTATTAGAGGATTTAGGCCACACGGTGGTTGCCGAGGCAAAAAATGGCAAGGAGGCGCTTGATCTAATTGACCAGGAAACACCAGATCTTGTTATCTTGGATATAAAGATGCCGGAGATAAATGGTATTGATGTCGCAGCTAGCATATCGCAGCAATACCCGGTGATTATCCTTACGGCTTACACCGAGCGGCATTTGATCGAGCGAGCCAGGGAGGCCGGCGTGATGGCCTACCTTAGCAAGCCTTTTCGAGAGGGGGATATTTCGCCTGCCATAGAATTGGCAATAAGCCATTTTCTGGAAAGGTCAGCATTAGCCGAGCGTGTTTCACGGCTTAAAGCACAGTTGGAGACCCGAAAGTTGGTTGATCGAGCGAAGGGACTGTTAATGAACAAGGAAGGGCTGAATGAAACCCAGGCATATCGCCGCCTGCAAAAAATCAGCATGGACAAAAATAGGCCGATGAAGGAAGTTGCTGAAGCCATCATTCTGACGTCTGGCTGAGATTTCCTTGCTGATTCTATGACTGCCATTTTTTTTCTTGACATTGGATACTTCTTTCGCTAGGGGAAGACAAAATTAGATGTAACGATGCATTTTGGGGTGATGGGGCCCCCTTTGCCTAGAGATGGGCAAGAGGGGGCCTTTTGTTTTTGTGGACGTGCCGGCTGGAAAATGAGACCTTGTCAGCCAAGGAAGATCTAAAGGGGAAAGCAAGCTGAGACAAGAAAAAATGTTTATTGGGGGAGAATGGGTGGACGCCACTTCAGGAGAAACCTTCCCTGACTTTAATCCAACGACCGGAAAGATCTTTGCGAAGATACCAAAAGCAGATGCTGCCGACGCTGAGCGGGCGATGTCTGCAGCCTATTCGGCGCGAAGAGACTGGGCGAATACACCTTTTGAGGATCGATCTGAGTTCATTCATAAGGCGTCTGAACTATTGCAGAGAAACCCACAGAAGTTTACCGATGTTCTTATTGAGGAAGGTGGTTCCACCCTCGACAAGGCAATATTTGAGACCACCTATACAGCGGATCTTCTGAGGGCTGCGGCGGAAGACTTCTTACACACCCTGGCGGAGATGGTTGACCCGGATCATGACAAGCACGCCACGGCAGTCTGCGAACCAATAGGGACGGTTGTTGTTATCTCATCCTGGGATTCTCCGCTATTGGTATCCGCAAATAAAGTGGCCTATGCCTTGGCGGCCGGCAATACCGTCGTCCTCAAGCCTTCAAGTGAAACACCCGCAATTGCACTTAAGATAGCAGAACTGTTCGAGAAAGTAGGTCTTCCAGCCGGTGTGCTCAACGTTGTAACCAGTCCTGACAGTGTCGTGGAAGACACATTGGTTGATGATGATCGCACTTCCTTCATCACTTTTACCGGGGATATCAGTAGCGGAAGACGGCTTGCCCAGAAAGCTGCCGCCAAACTTAAGAAGTACGCCTTGGAGTTCAGCGGGAAGGACCCCTTAATCATCCTCGGAGACGCAGACCTTGATTATGCGGTAGATGCAGCTGCCTGGGGTGCTTTCATGCACAATACACAGATTTACATGTCCGTAAAGCGGCTCATTGTGGAAGCACCCATTGCTGAAGAGTTTGGCCAAAGACTGGCTGAAAAGGCCAAATCCTTGAGAGTTGGAGACCCAAGAAAGCCGGGAACATCTATTGGGCCAATGATCAACGAGGAACAGATAAAGAAGGTCCATTCACAGGTGAACGATGCGGTGTCAAAAGGCGCCAGGCTTCTGACCGGAGGAAGCTATAAAGGTCGATTTTATAAGCCCACGGTGCTCAGTGATGTTACCCAGGAAATGCGGGTGTTTACTGAACAGGCATTTGGCCCCTTGGCACCGATTATGGCGGTAAAAGACGAGTACGAGGCCCTGGCAGTTGCCAATGACTCAACAGGTGTGCTCTCGGCGAACCTGATCACCAAAGACTTGAAAAGGGCCATGGTTTTTGCTGAAAACCTTGATTCGGACATGGTTTATATCGACGATGCTTCGGCACATGATTCGCCTTATTATCCATTTGCATGGTGCAAAAGGGGTGGTCCTGGCGGTGAGGGAGCACGGCGTTGCATGAAAGAAATGATCAAACGCAAATGGATGGTCATTCTGAGCAGGAAGAGCCAATCCCCACATGCCGCTCCCTGATGCGCATTCTATGCCCCGGATTTTACCCGTTCGGGCGGAGGTGACAGATTTTTCCAAACAGGCTGTCCCTATAGGGCCCTTCGAAGAATTTGCATCAGCCGTATGAGTGTGTGAGGCGGGCTGCCCATCCTGAGGATCTTGTTGGCTCAGATGTCTTTCTGACCGGTGGTATGGACGACGCTGTAATGGATCAGTTCGTTGTCCATGACAGTAGCTTGTCGTTCCGTTGGCAAGGCTAAATGGTGAAAATTGTGTTTTAGAGAAAGACACGTTGCTCAAATGTAACATCTCAAAGAACAGGGGGAAAGGTGTGGCATGGGGGTCTTTTTTTCTT
>CAZXCQ010000110.1:0-18417 GCA_964639275.1 uncultured Desulfobacteraceae bacterium
ATTTTGTCCTTGTCCCTAACCCTGAACGGTGAACCCTGAACCTGTGAACGGTTACTACGGCTTTTTCTGATTTAAAGGACTCGGATTGGCAGGGAGGAAAAACATAATGGAAAAGACAACCATCTTACCCCGGGGGGGTAGAATCAGCCGGAGGTCTTTTTTGAGGCTCTCGGGTCTCCTGGGCCTGGGTCTGGCATCCGGTGGTATTTCACCGGTCGCGGGCGAGGCGGTGAGATTTAATCGCAAATTATACAAGGTCTCAAAGACCCGGTTGGCCATGGGCACCTTTGTCTCCATGACCCTTATCCACCCATCCCGCGATGAGGCACAAGCGGGTATGGCGTTGGCCTTTGAGGAGATCGATCGGTTGACCCGAATCATGAGCCGTTTTGATGAGACAACCGCAGTCGCCCAACTCAACAGGGAGGGGGTCCTCAATGACGTTCCCCCTGAAATTGCCCATGTGGTGGGCAGGGGGCTGGGCTATCACCGGCTCACCCGCGGGAGCTTTGATATATCGGTCAAGCCCATCGTGGATCTCTTTAGGGAAAAGTTCGCCTCAGGAAAGGGCACCCCACCGACTCAGGCCGAACTGGATAAGGTCCTGGGGCTTGTGGGCTCGGATATGATTGAACTCAATAGCCGTAATCTCCGGTTTATAAGGCCGGGGATGGGGATCACCTTGGATGGTATTGCCAAGGGCTATATTGTCGACAAGGCCTCTGAAATCCTGATACGCCAGAACATCCGAAACCACCTGATCAATGCCGGCGGGGATATCAGGACAATGGGCGTGAGGGCCGATAAGGAGCCATGGACCATTGCGATCCAGGACCCGCAGAAGCAGAAGCGGTTTCCTGATATTATACATATGACCGATGGGGCGATTGCCACCTCTGGTAATTACGAGGTCTATTTTGACCGGGAGAAGATGTTCCACCACATCGTAGACCCCGATACTGGCCTTTCGCCAGGGGCAAGCACCAGTGTCTCGGTCACCGCCAGCACCACCATGGATGCGGATGCCCTTTCGACGAGCGTGTTTGTCATGAATCCCATCCGGGGGACCCGTTTTATCAACACGCTTCCGGGCTGTGAATGCCTCGTGATCGCCAGGGGTGGCGAGAAGTTCAGGTCCACCGGGTGGAGGGGCGTGGCCACATAAGCGCCTGGATCTTCTCGGTCAATGGATGGACGCTTTGGGGGGTTATTGCCGATAGGGCAATCCCCCCTGTCTTTTTTGACAGGGCCTCGGCCGTCTCGACGCTCATGAGATCTGTCTTGTTGAGGACCAGGAGGGTGGAGATCCCGGTCAGATCCAGATCCGTCAAGACCTGTTCAACGACCTTTATCTCCTCCTCCAATCGGGGGCTGGTGGCATCAACCACGTGGAGCAGCAGATCGGCATCATGGAGCTCTTCGAGCGTTGCGGCAAAGGCCTCCATCAGACTCCTGGGCAGCTCTCTGATAAACCCGACCGTGTCAGTAATGATCACCTCCCGCTCGCGTGGGAATCTCAGACGTCGGCTGCTCGGGTCGAGCGTTTCAAAAAGGCGATCCCTGACGGTGACGTCGCTGTGGGTCAAGGTGTTTAATAGGGTAGATTTCCCGGCGTTGGTATACCCCACAATGGAAATTACCGGTAATCGGTTTGCCTCCCGCAGTCGCCGCCTTTCTTCCCGCTGACGTTTGACCTCATTGAGTTCTCGGTTCAGTCTTGCGACCCGCTCCCTGACCCTTCGCCGATTGATCTCCAGCTTGGTCTCACCCGGGCCCCTGCCCCCAATACCGCCTGTCAGCCGAGACATGGCCGTGTTCTTGGTGGCAAGCCTGGGGAGGAGATACTTTAACTGGGCAAGCTCCACCTGGATCTTTCCCTCTCTCGTCACTGCCCTTCTGGCGAATATGTCCAGGATGAGCTGGCTCCTGTCTATGATCTTGAGCTCGGTGAAGTCTGCCAGACTCTTTACCTGGGCCGGTGTCAACTCATTGTTAAAGATCAAGAGATTGGAGTCGGCCTGGAGGCAGCGCAGGACCAGCTCACCCAACTTGCCCTTGCCGATCAAGAAGCGGGGATCGGCCTTCTTGATACGCTGGACCACCCTCCCGACCACCTCTATGTTGTCAGAAAGGGAAAGGGCCTCCAGCTCGTCCAGAAAGTTCTCCTCCTTCCATGGTGGCTCCGTGGTCACCCCCACCAGCAGGGCCTTCTCCCTTCCCTCCAGGGTTCGTCCCACATGGGTCCTTCCCAGTTCCTCCTCCAGAGACCGGATCATCTCCAGAAAATCCACCTGGAGCTGCCCGATATCCGGGGCCCGGGTCATATCCCATCCCTTTCCGCCCCTGCTTGTGGGCAGGATATTGGCATAGGAGATGGGCCCCGGTATCCCCTCTTTATCCACCTGGACACACACCATCAGGTCCAGACCCAGCAACACAAGATCCGAGATGTCCTCCTCTGAAAGCGATTCCCCATTTAGGTGGGTGTGGATACATCGGAGACCCCTGAGACGGCCTTCCCAGAGCCTGAAGCCGCCCAGGTCGGGGATCCAGATATGCTTGTTATCACCAACGACCACATGGGCCACACGACCCTGGCGGGTCATCAGCAAGGCGACCTGGCGTTTGATTTCGTGGGAAATGGCCGAGATCTGGCGGGTCAACTCGTGAGAAATGATCTCACGGGAGGGTACTTTGCGGCGGTAAAGATTCTGGAGCCGTTTGTGCTGGCTGGCCTTTAGGCCACCTGTCTTGCCATATATCTTGTCGATAGTTACGCTCTGAGGCTGTTGTTGCCTTTACGGGGCAATATCTTCCTGGGTGTAATTTCTAAAACGCGTGACCTCCTTCTGAAAGGTCAGCTTTAGGAAACCGGTCGGTCCATTTCTCTGTTTTGCCAGATTGATCTCGGCGACGTTCCGGTTCTCAGGGGAATCGGGGTGGTACACCTCGTCCCTGTAAATAAAGGCGATGACATCCGCGTCCTGTTCAATGGCACCGCTCTCCCTCAGATCTGCCAGTTGGGGCTTTTTGTTTGGCCGATCTTCCACCTTTCTGTTTAGCTGAGAGAGGGCCACAACAGGCACATTGAGGTCCTTTGCCAGGGCCTTCAGGGATCTTGAAATCTCCGATATCTCCAGTTGCCGGGATTCGGCAGATCTCCGGCCCTGGATCAACTGGAGGTAATCAACGATGACAAGCGCCAGATCGTGCCTTTTCTTCAACCTCCTGCACTTGGCCTTCATTTCAAGAATGCTGATGGCCGAGCTGTCATCGATAAAGATCGGCAGTTCTGAGAGGCGATTGGCCGATTCGGTCAACAGGCCCCACTCATGATCCCTTATAAACCCTGTCCGCAGCTTGGTGGCGTCTATGCCGGAGTCGAATCCCAGCAAACGGATACCCAGTTGCGATTTTGACATCTCCAGCGAGAAGACCGCGACGGCTTTCCCGGTCCTCCGGGCCGCGTTGTACCCGATATTCAGGGCCAGGGCCGTTTTTCCCATGCTGGGCCTTCCCGCGATGATGATCAGATCAGAGGGCTGAAGGCCGGTTGTCAGGCGGTCGAGGTCATCAAAACCCGTGGGGACACCGGTGACGTATCCCTCAAACTGGGCTGCGCTCTCCAGTTGTCTAAAACTCCCTGCGATGACCTCGTTCAAACTCTGAAAGCCTTCTCGGACCTGCTCTTCGGCAATATCGAAGATAGACTGCTCGGCCATATCCAGGAGATCCTCGGTCTCTTCCTGCCCCCGAAAACAGGACTCAGAGATTGTCGCACACTGGCTGATCAGCTTTCTTCTAACGGACAACCCCTTTACGATCTCCGCGTGGTAGGCGATCCCTGCGGAGGTCGAGACCGTCTCTACCAGCGAGGCCAAATATTCTGCTCCCCCCACCTTTTCCAGGAGATCTTTTTTTCTGAGAAGCGTGGAGAGGGTGATGATATCAATCGGTTCGTCATTGTTATTTAACTGGACCATCCCCTCAAAAAGGGCCATATTGGCCTCTCGGTAGAAGTCACCGGGTGAGAGGAGATCCATCACCTGATTCAGGGCGTCGTTATTCATCAAGATGCCGCCCAGTATGGCCTCTTCCGCTTCAATGTTGTGAGGGGGCACCTTCAAATAGGACGGTCCTGTTTTTTCCCTGGCCTGCTGCATCTGGAAGTGTTCTACTCCTTTGTTTTGTTTTCAGGGGCCACGATTACCTTTAACGAACCGGTAATGCCAGGGTAGATCTTGACCGGAACCTGGAAACTTCCCAATGCCTTGATGGGTTTTTCCAGGACCACCTTTCTCCGATCAATGACGATGCCCTGTTTTTCTAACTCCGAGGCAATATCCATACTGGTGACCGACCCATATAGTTTTCCCTCCTCACCTGCCTTTTGCAGAAAGGTGAGCTCAACCTCTTCCATCCTCTCCTTTAGCCTTTCAGCCTGTTCTTTAGCCTTTAGCCTCTTGGCCTCAATCTTCTTACTCTGTAGCTGAGATACCTTTATGTTCTGCGCGCTGGCTTCAATGGCAATGCTCTTTGGGATCAGATAATTTCGGGCATAGCCCTTGGCCACATCCACGATATCTCCCTCAAGGCCCAGTTCATCCACATCCTGCCTTAAAATGATTCTCATTGCACTTCCTCCATAATCGAAATCAGCCCTCGGCCCTCCTGTGGATCTTTCTGAAATCGATCCACTGATCAAAAAGCCCGGCAAGGGCCAGGACTGCCAAGAAGAGCTGCTGAATGATGATCAAAAAATAGATGCCTATCCTCATCCACGAGGGAACGTTGTATTTGTTCAGGAAAAACAAAATGATAGATAGCCCATGGAAAAGATACACCGCCATGATGACGATCACCACGTTGATCGCTACTAATCTTATACCCCCTGATGAGAAAAATAAAGCAAAACCCGCAACGATCACCCCCCACACCAAGCCATCCGGTGCTTGCCAGCGGTCCATGGGGACAAAGTCGGGATAGTCAAGGTGACCCATCCTGAACAGGGGTCTTGCCAGGACAAGATTGAGCCAGACCGCAAATCCGGTTCCGACGGTCATAAGGGATGGATAGATCTTGGAGATGGTGTCGACAAAGGCCTTGGCATACAGCTCAAGTTCAAGGGCGTCTTGCTCCGTGATCCCGGTCTCCTTATAGGCATTGATGGTCTGCCTCAAATGGCCCTGCAGATATCTTGAGACCATCTCAAAGGGACCCATGTCTTTTGAAAGGGCAACAAAAAAGAGAAAACAGATCCCCACAATCAGCATAAAGGCGGTCGCAAGAAAGATCGTCTGCCCCAAGGAAAACCCCCTTCTCATGAGCTCGGAGAGGGCTATCCCCAATAGGGCGAACTCAATTCCAAAGAGGATGATCTGCGGGTATCCCGTTAGCTTGGCAAAGAGGCCGACGGTGAGCATTGCCGCGGCGGCAAGCTTTACCCCTTGATAGAGGCCCAGCTTAGTCGAATAATAGAGGAATGGCAGAGGGGCCAAGAGGCCAAGAAAGGGGCCAAACAAGGGGATCCACGCGGAGGCCAGGAGAAAGAAAGCGGCCCACCCTACACATCCCAGCAAGTCTTTTAGTTTCATGGGATTTCAGGAGTGGCAAAGTTCCCAAAATGCTCAAGAAAGTGCACTTCTGAGATACGCTAAGAGATTTGAAGTTATCTCACCACAGAGGTGGTAAATGGCAATAGGGCGATGTTTCTGGCCCGCTTGATGGCCAAAGTCAGTATACGCTGGTGCTTTGCACAGTTACCCGAAATTCTTCGCGGCGTAATCTTGCCCCGCTCGGTTGTAAAGTATCTGAGGACCTTGACCTCCTTGTAATCTATTACAAGGCTGCTATCCGCACAAAATCTACATATCTTTCTTCTATGAAATGTCCTTCGGAATCTGCCTTTATCATTTTGTCTTCTGTTATCATTATATGGCATTCGCACCCTCTTGAGCTTCTTCTGTCTTCATCTCTTCTTCGGGACCTATTTCCTCCGTCCCCGCCACCTCTTCGCCCCGTTTGATCTCTTCCTTCTGCGCCTGGGCCTTTATGGCCTCGGGGTCCGCATGGTCACTCAGCTTGATCGTCTGGTATTTCAGGACCCTGTCATCCAGTTTTAAATCCCTCTTAAGTCGGTCCGTGATACCCGGCTCGCCGCAGAATTGCAGGAGCACATAGTAGCCTTTGTCCTGCTTTTTCACCTCATAGGCCAGAGGTTTTTTCCCCCACTCACTTACCCTTGTGACCACCCCCTCATTTTTTTCAACGAGACCGCTAAACTTGGTCACGACCTCTTTGTAATCTTCATCTGCCAAATCAGGGTGAATAATATAAAGGGTCTCATAGTATCGCATGTTACCAATTCTTCTCCTTTCGGTCTTTTCCTGATCAGAATCTTGGTCCCCCAAACCGGGCAATCTGTGACCCCGCTGCCCTGAGGGACAAGGAGCTATCTCTTCAAAACTTCTATTTATATCACCGTATGCTCAGGCTGTCAATTAAATTCCCATTTTGTCCCACCCGGTTTTATTGGCTCCCAACCCGTCTTAATGTGAAGATTCGACCTCTTCTTCTTTCTCCGGGTTGTCCTGTTTCTCCCCTTCCAAGATCGCGAGCCTCTGGGTAAGCAATCGAAGTCTTCGTTCCTGGGCAGAGCGCTCAATATCCATTGTCAGCATCTTGATCAGGATCAGGGCCATTCCAATGACGATCACCAACACCGGGCCATAGCTCACCCCCAGCCTATGGGCAATCTTATCCACCAGCCTGGGGAAGCATCCGAATATGGCCATCCCCAGGGCCATCAGCAGCCACCATACGGAATATCTGCTGTGCATCAGGTCTTTTCGGACCAGCAGGAGTATAACACCGGCTGCCACGATCCCTATGACCAGAGATGTCAGGTTATAAGAAATGCCCATGGTCTCCCCCGAAGCCCTGATCGGCACAAGACCCCTCGGCGATGTCTATTTCGCCCTGGACAAACACAAGATACTTGTAATCAACAGGTATCGCAGGACCGCCCCCCAGGAATGAAAGACCCTGGAATGCCCTGATATCCTGGGATACATACTTACCGGGGTCTCCGCTATCCTAAGCCCCCCCTTCTGGAGATAGAGCAGCACCACAACGTCCTGATAGTCGAAGAGGGTCGTATCCGATGAAATGAGCTCAGAGATGGCGGCCCGGTTATAGGCACGAAGCCCGGAGGTCAAGTCTTCCACTTTGAGCGTTGTGAGCATGCGTAAAAAGGCCCAGGTAGCCCTTCTGGCCAGCCCCCCCCGATCGACGCACGATCCAACGACCACATCCGCCTGTTCCGATTCAATGGGTGCCACAACCGATTGGATGCAGTTTGCAAGGTGCTGGCCGTCCCCGTCCATGGTTACCGCCACCTGATAGCCATGCTTGAAGGCGTAACACATGCCCGTCCGGATGGCCCCCCACGCACCGATTTGCAGCCTCAGAGGTAATACGGTTGCACCCGCCCCCCGGGCCTCCTCTGTGGTATGATCCGTGCTGGCATCATCGATTACGACCACCTTGCAGTCAAGCTCGCCCCTCACCTCCTCAACGATACGGCCGATGGTAGAGGCCTCATTTAGGGCGGGGATCAGGACAACAAGTGACCTGCCCCCCCGTTCCTGAAAAAATTGGTTTGTCATCTCAGGACCGGCACCGACCATAAACCGTCATCACCAAAAAATGTTTCAAAAGAGATCCCATAGAAATATACTATAATGTCACCCAGAAGTCGAACCAAAAAAAAGAATAGGGTCTTTCGTCAAATTGTCATCAACCTCAGGCGGCCAAGGTGTTTCGATACATGAGCGCCATCTCGTGAGCCACCTTATCTATCCTAAAGACCTCATCAAATCGTTTCTTTGCCGCCCGGCCCATGTCTTCCCTCAATCCATGCCGCTTTCCTATGACCTCTAATGCCTTTGCGAGCTCGACGGGATCTCCCGGGCGGACCAGGAGTCCGGTCTGCCCGTCTCTGACCACCCACCCGATCCCCGAACCCGGGACATCACCGGCCACGGCAGGCTTGCCATAAGACATCGCCTCCAGCAGGACCAGCCCAAATGCCTCAGTCCGTTCAATTGACGGGAGACACAGGCAGTCACATGTGGCCATGAGGGCATGAAGCCTCGACTCCTCCATGAGACCCGGAAGCGTCACCCGATCTCCGATCCCCAGCTGAAGCCTGAGTCTTTCCAGACCCGCCCTCTGTTCCCCTTCCCCCACAATAATTGCCCTCATGCCAGGGGTTTTGGCCGCAGCCCGCATGAGGACGTCATGTCCCTTGTAGTAGGTGAGCCTGCCGATGGCAAGGACCCTTGTGCCACCCGGGCCCCATTTCATTTCGGCCCATCCGATCAGGTGGTCATCAGGCCTTTTCACCCGGCCGGGGTCGAGACCAAGGGGCACCACATGGCATTTGTTTACAAATGGGGCCAGGGCCTTGCTTGTGAGCAGATAGGGTCTGGAGGTGGGCGCAATGGATCGCGAACGCCTCAAGAGATACTGCTCAAAAGGCCGATATAACCCATATGTAACGGCCATCCTGCGGTCGATCTTTGAGGCCACCACGTCCGAATGCCAGAGGATGACCCAGGGGATGGCCCGCACTTCAGGGATAAATATACCCCAGAATGCCGAGAGATTGGGGAGGTGAAAATGAATGAGGTGGGGACGAAAGGATCTGACTACCTGTTTGAGGAGACCCGGAAACGAAGGGCTGATAGGGGCATACAGGACCTGGCCCTTCAGGGGAGCCCGGAATATATCAATGCCCTGATCCCTTTCATGCGAAAAGGGTTTCCTCGAGAGATGGTGGTGGACCAAGGCTGAGACAGAAACTCCCTGTCCCCCAAGGGCATGAAGAAGATCCCTCAAAGAGTTTTCCATTCCCCCCTGATAGGGCGGATAATATTTCCCGATATGAAGGACTCGCACACCTTAGGCCGCAATCTTTCATTGGCTACTCAAAGTAATTCCTCACCTCAAACCCCTCCCTGCGACAGAGCCTATCGCGCTCTGCTTCTCTGAGGTCATTGGCAACCATCTCCGCCACCATTTCCTCGAAGGAGATCCTGGGTTTCCACCCGAGCTCCTTTCGGGCCAGGCTCGAGTCGCCCTGGAGCGATTCCACCTCGGTTGGCCGAAAGTATCTGGGGTCAACCGCAACAAGACACTTTCCCGTGTTTCTATCGTAGCCCTTTTCCTCTATCCCTTTGCCTTTCCACTGGATGTCAAAACCAAGCTCCTTTCCCGCGATGGTCGCAAACTCCCTCACAGAATGCTGCCTGCCCGTGGCGATAACATAGTCCTTGGGGTGGTCCTGCTGAAGCATGAGCCATTGCATCTCCACATAGTCGCGGGCATGCCCCCAGTCCCGCCTGCCATCCAGGTTTCCCAGATAGATGCACTCCTGAAACCCCAGCTTGATCCGGGCCAGGCCACGGGTGATCTTGCGCGTCACAAATGTCTCCCCCCGGATGGGCGATTCATGATTGAACAGGATGCCATTGCAGGCAAAGATACCATAGGCCTCTCTATAGTTGACCGTAATCCAATAGGCATAGAGCTTTGCCACGGCATAGGGCGAGCGAGGGTAGAAAGGGGTCTTCTCATTCTGGGGGGACTCCTGAACCAGGCCATAGAGCTCGGAGGAAGAGGCCTGATAGAACCTGGTTCTCATTTCCAGTCCCAGGATGCGGATGGCCTCCAGAAGACGGAGGGTTCCCAGGGCATCGGCGTTGGCCGTATACTCCGGGCTCTCAAATGACACCTTGACATGGCTTTGGGCCGCCAGGCTGTAAAGCTCATCGGGCTGTACCTCCTGGATGATCCTGATGAGGTTTGTGGAATCGGTCAGGTCACCATAATGCAGTACAAACCGTCTTTCCACCTCGTGAGGGTCCTGGTAGAGATGGTCAACCCTGTCCGTGTTAAAAAGAGAGGCCCTCCTCTTTATGCCATGGACCTCGTATCCTTTCTTTAGCAGGAACTCGGCCAGATACGCCCCATCCTGTCCTGTAACCCCTGTGATCAGTGCCTTTTTCATGTCTTTCTCCACTGCCTTTGATTTTCCGTAACACTTTAGCCCTTTTCAAAACGGAATCCCCATTCCCCGGATTTCAAAAGGCTAAAATGTTACGGTTCTCCGAATATCCGCCATCGCCACTCTGATCGGGTTCTTGGCCCTTGCGTCAAGGATTTAATTTGACACTTATTGCAAACAATATCAAGCCCTTTGATCGCAGGGGGTCCTGCACCCCAAATCGGATCATTCGCGCTCGATCCCCGAATCCCTTGATTGCCCCGGCCGCGATTCTCACGTCAGAATAATTCCCTCCCCCGGCAACAGCTCGCGCAACACATGGTGACGGTGGAAGCTGGCGGCCTGGTAGAAGCGAAACACGCTTTTTGTGGTGATCTTTGGGGGATCGTGCCGGCCCCCAAATCCATCCCGCTGGCTGTCCCATCGCTTCCGGTCGTATTCGAGGAGCTCTCGATCCATTGAGACGGTCGGCGACCCGGCAAAAGAAGTGATAGAGTCCCTCGCACCCATCGAGGAAGTCTCTTGGGTTGGATCGATTCTGCCGTATATCGAGATCACGATAATCGTATTGAAAGCTCCATTCCAAATAGGGAAGATCGGGATAGGTGAGCACCGCGCTATGCCCCAGGGCCGACGTTACTCCCTCGGCAAACGATCCTGCAACCACCTCCCGGATGTCGGTCCACAGGTCAGAGAGGGGGTGTCCACGGCATTGAGGGGGGAGCCCACCCCGGAAAAACCCCAGTGGGAGAAGGTGTCGGCGTAAACGTGGGCGGTTATTCCGATCAGTTCCAGACCAAAGGCCGCGTTCTGCGCCGCCTCCAGGTGGGGGTCCAGCATCTGACGGACCATAGGACCATCCTTTTCACATACCAGACGTTCTGGTAATCCCTCTCCCTTTCCGCCGGGCAGGAAATGAAAGGGCACCCACACCTTGCGCTGGTCAACGTAATCCAGATTCTGGATCTGACGGGCGTGGTGCGCGGTCACCTCGGATTCAAGGCTGCCTCCCCTGGGGTTTATCCGTTCTTCACGACTCACTGAATCATCCACATACTGGGATGCATAGGCAATAATCGCTGCGGCCTGCGAGCCAATTCCTGCCATGCGGGCCAGGGCATAGACCCCGTAATAATGCATATCAATCCTCGTGGTCTCCGCCTTATTGCAACATCTCAAAAGACAGGGTGAAAGCCGGGTTTACGGGAAATTACCCCTTACTCGTATCGTAGGGCCTCGATGGGGTCAAGACGGGCTGCCTTCCGCGCCGGATAGAAACCAAAAAATACCCCGACTGCAACGGAAAAGCCAAAGGCGAGGATCACCGACTCGGCCCGAATGACCGTCGGCCATTCACCCAGGGCGGCAATGGTCATTGATCCCCCAAGACCCAACACAACCCCGATGGACCCACCGATCAGTGAAAGCGTCACCGACTCAATGAGAAACTGCGAGAGGATATCAGAGCCTTGAGCGCCCACGGCCATTCGAAGCCCGATCTCTCGGGTCCGCTCTGTTACCGAGACAAGCATGATGTTCATAATACCGATGCCACCGACAATCAAGGAGACCGATGCCACCGCTGCAAGGAGCAACGACATGGCCCGAGATGATTCGGCCCGGGTCTCAAGGATCTGTGAGAGGTTTCTCACATAAAAGTCATCGGTCTGGCCGGCCCGCAAACGGTGGCGCTGACGCAGAAGTTCGCGCACCTGGTCTGCGGTCTCAGATACGAGTTCGGGGTGGATGACCTTGACGAAGATGGCGCCTACGGTGTTCCCGCTGAGTTCACGGCCACCCAGCACCCTTTTCTTGGCGGTGGAAAGTGGAATAAAGACGGTGTCGTCCTGATCCCGGCCCATGGGGGTTTCTCCCTTTCCCTTTAACACCCCGATTACCTCAAATGGCACACGCTTGATCCGGATGACCTGGCCAACCGGGTTTTGGTCGGGAAAGAGGTTATCAATCACCGTCTCCCCCAGAAGGGCCACCTTGGCCGCCCCATTGACCTCCTCATTGTTAAATGCCCGTCCCGCTTCGACCTCCCACTCTCGGGCCACCAGATATTCGGGCGTGATACCATAGATGAGCGTGGACCAGTTGAGATTGCCCGACACCACCTGACCGGTGCCTCGAACGGAAGGCGCCGCAACCTGAACGCTCGATATCTCCCGCTGGATAGCGTCGGCATCGTCCTCGGTGATGGTGGGTCGTGTGCCGCGACCAAGACGCACCCCCCCGGCTGTACCAGAGCCTGGCAGCACAATGATGAGGTTGGAGCCCAGGCTGCTGATCAACTGGGCCATCCGGGCCTCGGCCCCTGCACCAACGGCGATCATGACAATCACCGCCCCAACCCCGATGATGATACCCAGGGTGGTCAGTATACTCCGCAGTATATTTGCACGCAGGGCACGGAGGGCGGCAAAAAAGGAATCGATATAGGTCATGCGCGGTTTGCCTCTTCTTTGGGCCCTTTTTAGTCTTCGGCCGTTTCGTCTCCAATAATCCTTCCGTCCCGAAAACGGAGGATACGCCTCGCGAAGCTGGCGACCTCATTTTCGTGGGTCACGACCACGATGGTGATGCCCTTACTGTTGAGACTCTGGAACAGCTGCATAAGTTCCATCCCGGTCTGGGTGTCAAGGGCCCCTGTGGGTTCGTCGGCCAGAATAAGGTCCGGGGCATTTACAAGGGCGCGGGCCACGGCCACGCGCTGCTGCTGTCCCCCTGAAAGCTGCGCCGGCTGGTGGTGGACACGGTCCGAAAGCCCCACAGCAGAGAGGACCCTCTCTGCCTTGAGCGCGCGGTCGCGGCGGTGGGCTCGTGCATACATGAGCGGCAACGCCACGTTTTCTAAGGCCGTGGTCCGTGGGAGCAGGTTGAAGGTCTGGAAAACAAAACCGATCTTGCGGTTCCGGATCCGTGCCAGCTCCTTTGGGCTCAGGGATGAAATATCTTTTCCGTCCAGGATGTACCGACCGGATGTTGGCTTATCCAGGCAGCCCAGGAGGTTCATAAAAGTGGATTTGCCAGAACCTGAAGGCCCCATGACAGCGAGGAACTCACCTCTTTCAACCCCCACCGAGACACCATCCAGGGCATGGACGACCTGACCGCCAACCACGTAATTCTTGACCAGGTCTTCTGTCCTGAAAAGGATGTGGGGCATCTTAGAACCCCAACTTCTTATTGCCGGTTGAAGAGAGGGCGGATCGATCTATGCCGATGATCACCTCCTGCCCGGGCTTGAGATTACCCTTCAGGATCTCGGTGAAGCTGCCGTCAGTGATACCTGTCACCACTTGAACGGGCAGGGCCTTCCCCCCATCGCCCACGACCCAGACACGCCCCTGGCCGGCCTGTTTACGATCCCTTGCCTGCAAGAGCTGGGAAAACCTCTGGCGCTGGTCCTCGTTGAGAATGGCCAGTATTGCCGCCCGCCCCTTTTCCCGGATGTTCATTGCCGCGGCGCGTATTTCATCGGGGGTCGCCCCTTTTTGGTGCATCTCCCTGACCTTTTTTCTGGCCTCAGAAAAGACGGCCCGAACCTGGGCCTGCTGGTTTTCATCCAGGTCAAGCGCCTCGATAAGGCGCTTGACCCTTTCTTCGGCTTCCTTCGCCCTTCTCGAAGCGGCTGTCTGGAGGGAGGCCCCTCCTGGGCTCGCAACCATCGCTGCGCTGCCGCCGGGTGGTCTAAAACGGAGTGCCGCGTTCGGGACCTTCAGCACGGCCGCCCGTTCCTCCACCACGATCTTGACATTTGCGGTCATCCCCGGAAGTAAGCGGAGATCGGGGTTATCGGCCGATACCACCACCGTGTATGTGACCACGTTCTGGACGGTATGAGGGGCCTTGCGGATCTGTTCGACCCGGCCGGTGAATTCATGACCGGGAAAGGCATCTACACTAAAGTTTGCCCGCTGGCCCAAGCCGGTTCGGCCGATGTCGGCCTCGTCCACACTCGTCTCTACCTGCATTTTCCGTAAGTCCTTGGCAATGGTAAAGAGTGTGGGGGCCTGAAGGCTCGCCGCCACTGTCTGGCCCACGTCCACATTACGTTCGATGACCACCCCATTCACAGGGGACCGGATGATGGTATGCCCAAGATCGATCTTGCTCTGATGGAGGGTCGCCTCTCGTTGCTTTACCTGTGCCTTGGCATGTGCCACCTGACCCTCTGCCATCTTTAGCGCCGCCTCCCGTGAATGGACCGTGGAGACCTGTGCCTTCTGCTCTGCCTTTGCTGTGCTTAGCTGTGCCAGGGCCTCCTTATAGGTGGCCTCTGCCTTATCGATGTCACTTTCCGGGATGATCTTGCGGCTGTGAAGTCTCTGCTTCCGGCTGAGATCGCGCCTTGCGTCTGTTACGGCTACATTCGCCTTTTCGGTTTGGGCCTTTGCAGCGGAATAAGCGGCACGCGTATTCTCAAGTTCTGCCCGTGCGCGTTCAACGGCAGCCCTCTGTATGGCCACATTGGCACGGGCCACGGCAAGTTCTGCCTCTGCCTGGCGCACCCGGGCCTCAAAGCTCTCGGGATCGATTCTGGCAATGACCTGGCCCTCGCGGACCTCTGAATTATAGTCGACCAGGATTTCCTTGATCTGCCCCGAGACCTGAGACCCCACTAGTACGGTGATCACCGAACTGAGGGTGCCAGAGGATGACACCGTGCTGACGAGTGATCCACGCTCAGCCTTTGCCAGACGAAAAGAGGGGGTTTTGCCGCTGCGGCCCGTGAATACATAGAGGACTGCAGCAACCCCAAGAACCACCGCCAGGAATACAAAGAGAATCCATTTTCGTATCATGATCATTTAACCATTAAGGGTTTGTGGACAAAGATGACAGAAATCCTACCATAAAAACAGGCTCACAGATCACCCAAACAGGCGTTATTCGACACTTGTTTACCTCAAAACATTTAGGGGTGTGCTCTTGAGGATGTCAAGAAAAAAGGGAGTGGTTTAGGGGACAAAAAAATAGATTGATACGATCTTTCAGGTGTTATAGCCTGCCGGTTTTATGCATCCTGTCGGTTTATAGAGCTCATAGGGGGTAAGTTCAAGCCGTGCCTATTCAACTCCTTGGAGATTTGCTCGCCACCATCGCACCCGTGCTGATTACCGTGGCCGTGGGTTTTGTATGGGGAAGGGCTGGCCTGCCCTTTGATACGAATCAGATCACGCGTCTCATCACCCTGGTGGGGACACCGTGTTTGATCATATCGATCCTGCTAAAGGTCTCACCCGCCTTGGAAGTTCTGGGGACTGTTGCGCTGATATCGGCTATCAGCGTGACGGTGATGGGACTTGCCGGCGCGATCTTACTGAGAGGGGTGCACCTTTCCTGTAAGACTTATCTCCCCAGCCTGATCTTTGCCAACAATGGCAACATGGGGCTGCCCTTGTGTCTATTCGCTTTCGGTGATTCCGGACTGGCGCTGGCCATCGCCTACTTTACGGTCACAGCAGTGGGTCAGTTCACGGTGGGGCAGGCGATCGCAGCTGGCCCCGGCCCCCTCAGACAAATCTGGCGCACGCCGCTCATCTGGGCGGTCGCTGTGGCCCTGATGCTTATGGCCACGGAGACCGATCTGCCTCGCTGGGCGAGCAACACCATCAATCTCATCGGGCAACTCACAATCCCTTTGATGCTTCTGGCCCTGGGGGTCTCTTTGTCACGCCTTAAGGTGAGAACCCTTGTCCGCAGCAGTGTGTTGGCCGGAGTTCGAATCGGCGGGGGACTGGCACTGGGATTCCTGTTGGTTTGGCTGTTCGGGCTTGAGGGGGAGGAGCGGGGTGTCGTGTTGATCCAGGCATCCATGCCCGTTGCCGTGTTCAACTATCTGTTCGCCCAGTTTTACGGAAACCGGCCCGAGGAGATTGCCGGCATTGTTCTGATTTCCACAGCCATGAGTTTTGTCGTACTCCCGTTTTTGCTGGCTGCGTTATCATGAGGAGTTCAGAGGGGAGCCTCATGGCCCATTGCCTTTGGCCCTTCTGCAGATTTCACGTGCACATCCAGCTGGGGGAAGGATATCTCTATCCCGTGCTCCTTGAAAATCCTGCCGATGTGATGGCGCACCTCTGAATCGGCATATCGGTCTTCCCACCCCCTGATCCATATCCTCAGCGAGAAATTCAGGGTGCTGCTCCCGAAATCCAGGAATCTGACCCTCGGTGGGGGTCTGTCCAATACCTTGCTGCTTTTTCTGGCAGCCTGCAAGAGAAGCTCCGTGACCAGTTCGGTGTCTGACCCGTAGGCCACCCCCACGCCGATTTCTTGCCGGTATTTGGGGTCGCGATAACTCCAGTTTGTCAGTCTCTGGGATACCAGTTCCGAATTTGGGACAAAGATCGTCGAGCCGGAAAAGGTCTGAACCACCGTATTACGAATCGTTATTCTCCTGACGGTTCCTCTGGCATTACCGATTTCAAGCAGGTCCCCTGGTTGAATACTCCGGCCGAAGAGGAGTATCAACCCGCCGATAAAGTTGTTGACGATGTTCTGCATGCCAAACCCTAGGCCGACGGACAAGCCGCCTGCGACCACTGCCAGGTTGCGAAAGGAAAACCCCAGGAGGTAGAGTGTGATCAATACGAACAGAGACCAGAGCACGTACGTGGCTATGGTGTCTAAGGACTGGACGGAGCCTGCGTCAAAATCTCTGTAACGTCCGGGGAGTTTGGCAATGCTCGATCTGGCCAAAGAGATGGCTATCCGGGTCAAGAAGAAAGCGGCACAGACAAACCCGATACGTGAAAGGCTAAAAGAGACCTTGTCCCAACCGACGCGGAAACCCAGGACCTTGAAAAAGAGTGAAAACCCGCTAACGAAGGTAAAGGCCCAGGCCAGGCTGATAATCAACAAAATCAAAAATATGAATGGAAATCCCAACGCCGGCCGGGGCTTTTCTAGCGATATTTGATCTGATGTTTGATCCTCAACGGAACGGGGCCGGGCCAGCAATGCGGCGAGGACTCGCGCGAGTTGCACATCCAAAAAGACAACCAACAGGACCATTGCCACAAGGATCGAGAGATTACACCATCCCATTACGGCCAGCAATGCCAGGAAGGGCATGGCCCAAACCGTTATCACCTGTGCCGCTCTCTGATGACCTTCTTCACGCCTCATGGATCTGGCAAAATACCAGCCGACCAACAGGAGAGAAATGGCCCAGAGCGGAATGTACGTCACTTCGGGGATGTGAAAGGCCTGCAACAAAGCACCTTCGGAGACGAGCGCCCACAGGGGAAGGAGCGTTGAGAAATGCCCGGTGGAAGGGGGGCCGCTGGCCGGCCCAAGGTTTTTTGACAAAGAGATCAATCCCAGGACAAGGAGTATCGTTACCATTGTCACAAAAAGGGTTGGAGGAAACAGCCCGGTCGAGAGAACGGTTGCCAGACTCCCCAGGCCTATGGACCAGAGCACATAAAACGGGAGGAATTTGACATGCACGAACCCCTCTACAACCCTTTTGACCCCATGCACCAAAGCGATTCGGCCCAGAAAAAACAGGGCCAGTGAAAAAAGGGTCATTTTGGCACCGAGTACCATCCACCCTGTTTTTCCGATCTTCTCCGGGTCAATCATGTAGATACTGAAATTGTCGGCCCATCTGCTGATGCCCGCCACTCCGGCTTTCCATGTCCTGGCAGAAAAATAGGATCCAACGGGCTTTAAGAAGTAGGTCTCCAGTACGCGATCATACTGTTCCTCGATCTGCAGCCGGCCCTGTTTCAACCGATCAACGAAGTCCTCGGCGGGTTTTAGCCCTTGAGTCAAGGCCTTTTTCAGCGCGTTCGCTCGGGTTTCCAGGTCGGCAAGGTCCTTAAAATAGGTCTCGGCCTTGAGGTTCAATGCAGGGGAGCCCAGTCGGCTGATCGTACGTCTCTCTTCTTTGTTCTTTGCAGAGAGGTCGGAGAGGATCTTTAGCTGACGGTCCAGCGAGTCGGCTTTCCGTCTCAATGACTGTGTCACCTGCTCTGTATTTCCTTCAAACCAGACCATCATGCCCAGCATATCCCGAAGGACGAGGGCACTCTCCGACATCATGTCAAAATAGAGCATCAGTCGATCGAATTTCGACTCGAGCAGATACAGACTCCTTTTCATCGAATTGAGGCGCGCGGTCAAATCAACACCCAGCTGGTCGATGACCCCTGCCCTGTCTGAAAGATACCGCTGCTGCCGTTTGAGGACCAAGTCCCACTCAGGGTCAGTCCCGCCAGAGGAGGCGGATAGGGCCGCCGGTGCCAGGGCAAGGACAAAAACAAGAAGCAGGAACCAGGGCCGGATTTTGATGACCCGGTGTTTAACCATCACAGACTCTCTCTTTCAAT
>CAZXCQ010000111.1:0-18411 GCA_964639275.1 uncultured Desulfobacteraceae bacterium
TCGTATCAAGGCTGCCCGTCGATGGGCGTCCATGGTCTCGAACTCTGCCGGCCTGACCGAATAGGGGGCAAGCACCCCCACCCCGCCTTCATCCACCCACTGGTGCGTAATGACCTTCAGAAAGTGACCCACCCACAGACCGCCCGTGTACCGGGCGCCCCGAAGGGTGGGGAGGATATGGTTGGTGCCCGCAACCTTGTCGGCAAACACCTCTGCCGCTGTTTCACCCAGGAACAGGGAACCGTAGGACGTGAGCATGGGCAAGAGATCTTTCGGTGTCTTTGTGTGGACCTCCAGGTGCTCCGGGGCATAGTCATTGGCATAGGCGGCCGCGTCTTCCAGACTGGCCACCACCACCACAATGCCCTTATCCTCCCATGATCGCCGGCTTACCTCTTCGGTCTTGAGATCACCCAGTTGCCGTTCCACCTCATCCAGTACCTGACCGGCCAATGTCTCCGACGTCGTCACCAGGGCCCCGCGGGCCTGCGGGTCATGCTCGCACTGGGCCAGGAGATCGGCAGCGATATAATCGGCCCGTGCCGTCTCGTCGGCAATGACCATGCACTCGCTGGGTCCGGCCAGAAAATCGATACCCACTGTCCCAAAGACCTGTCGTTTTGCCTCGGTGACATACTGATTGCCCGGACCCACAATCAGATCCACAGGCCGGATGGTCTCAGTCCCGTAGGCCATGGCAGCAATAGCCTGGGCGCCTCCCAGACAATAGATCTCGTCCGCCCCGATGGCCGCCATGGTGTACAATATGGCCGGATTGATCCGCCCCTCCTTCCCTGGTGAAGAACATGTCACAACCCGTTTGACGCCGGCGACCTTGGCCGGAGCCAGCGACATCACGGCAGAGGTCAGACACGGATAGCGTCCGGCCGGGACATAGGCTGCGCAGGAATCTACAGGCACAAGCCGGTGCCCCATAAAGACACCGGCAATCATCTCCTGTTCAAACTCACCGATCTGGGCGCGCTGTGCGCGAGCAAAGGCAGTTACCCGCTCAATGGCAAAGTCAAGCCCCTCAATAATATCGGCGGGCAATTCCTTCTTTGCCGCTTCGATCTCGGCCTCGCCGAGCCGTATCGGCCCTTCATAACCATCAAATGTCCGGGAATAAAAGGTCAGGGCGGCATCACCGTCGGCGCGCACCCGATCGAGAATTTCCTCCACGCGCAGGCGCAGCTCCTTTTCGTCCTCCTTTTTCACCGGTTTGGCGCTCTTTAGCTCTTTGACTTGCTTCATTTTCCCCTCCTTCAACGTAACTCATCGACGTTTTTGTGGATCTTCCACATGGCCTCTATGATGTCATCCATATCCCCGGGTTCGCCCAAGAGGACCTGGTGGCGTAAGATGATCGTACACTTGCAGGCTTGCTCTGCCACCGGGCACCCGGGGTTTTTTAGGTCCACGGCCCGGCGATATCTTTCGAGGGCATGGGGACACAGGTGGCTGGCAAGGTTACGTGTTTCAAAGACTGGATGGCGGTAAAGCGGCATCCGATCTCCCGGAACAAACGGGATCCCTTCTGCGTTGAGGGCCTCACAGAGCCTGGCTGGATCGAGGTCTCCGTATGCCTCGGGTTCGTACCGGACCAGATAGTAATAATACCCGTGTTTGATTGACGGCCCTCCCGTCCGGACGGGATGAAGACCCAGTATCTGATTGAGTCCCTCTGTGAGACGCGCCGCATTGGCCTGGCGACGGGCGTCTTGCCCGGGAAATTTTCCCAGTTGTGCCAGGAGCACCGCGGCCTGAAACTCTGAAAGCCTGTAGTTGCTTGAAAGATGCTCACAGGTCAAGTCCGATGACCGCAGTCCCGCTTTATCCCTGAATCGACCAAAGGCCCGGAAAGCGACCACCTTTTGGGCCAGGCCCGGGTCGTTGGTCATCACCAGCCCGCCTTCTCCGGCAGTTATGGTCTTGTTTGACTGGAAGCTAAAGGTCCCCAGATCTCCCCAATTCCCCGCGCTCTTCCCTCCCAGGGCCGAGCCGATGGCCTGGGCACAATCCTCAAGGACAGCGAGTCCCCGTTGTTTTGCAGGTTCCACCAAAGCAGGCATGTCAGCCATCTGGCCTCCCAAATGAACCGGGAGGATGACCCGGGTATTGGGCCCGACGCGGCGAGCCACATCCCGGGGGTCCAGACAATAGCTGATTTGATCAATATCTGCGAACACAGGGACCGCACCCACCATAAGGACCGAAGTTGCCGTAGAAATAAAGGTATAAGAAGGCACGATCACCTCATCGCCTGGCCTGACACCCAGTGCCCGGAGAGCGATCTCGATGGCCACACTGCCGTTGGCGACCGGTAAAGCAAAGCGGGCATTGTGAAGGGCTGCAAAGCGTTCCCCAAAAAGCGTTCCCAGGGCATCAGGGTCATCCCCTTGAAGTCCCGCGAACCACCGATTACCGGCCAAGACCTTGTCGAGCCAGGAAGCCTCCTCAGAACCTCCCTGAGGCCAGTCGGGATAGGGATCACGTCTTATTGGACTACCACCATATAAAGCCAGCTTAGCCATTTTGAAAACCATCTTTCATCAAGGGTTCTAGATTCCGCTTAAGAAGAGCCAGGCGCGTCCATGCTGTGAACAAGGATATACATTCCCCTTCCCCTCGTTTTCAAAGGTCCAGAGTGTTACACGATTGTTGGTCTTCTGATACAATGCATACGCTCACGATGTCAAGGATCACGTTGGTGGCGAATTCGCCCTTCTCGTTGACGCGGGAGATTTGCATTTCCCTTGACCCATGGTCTCTTTTCGCCTATTTTGACTCCATCCAAGAAGGGTCTAAGACAAAACTCAAGGCATTAACCGACAAGAAGAGAAAAGGAGGTGTGTATTATGGGTGGTGATAGTGTCGTTAAGTATGATGAGCGGGGTGTGATGGACGGAGGCACCATCGGTCTGCCGAGAGAGATGAGTCGGGATATCTGGCTCAGAGAGGTCTTCCCGGAGTGGGGTACCTACCTCAATTATGAGATCGATCAGTTTCAGGTAAAGCCAGGCGTCGGGGCCCTGTGGTATTTCGGGGCCATGTCATGCGCCATAAAGTCCCAGGCCGGGGCGGTTTTTCTGATAGATGGGTATGCCGGTCCCAGCCTGTTTACGGACTATTCTTACTGCGGGGTGTGTCGGACCAGCGGGGCCGAAAAGCTGTGGTGGATGCGAACCCACCCCATGGTCATCGATCCATGGAAGTTCAAGAGGCTTGACGCCGTGTGTGTGACCCACCACCATCAGGACCACATGGATTTTTATACCATCAGTGCAGCGTTGCAGACGACCAACTGCAAGTTCATCGCACCCCCCGAGGCGTCACGGAGGATGAAGGCCAATATGGGGGTGCCCGACGATCGCTTGATTGTGACAGAGGTCGGGAAGGAGATTGAAATCGAGGACATGAAGATCCACTTTGCCCCCAATTATGATATCATTGCCAGCAAGACCGGATTTGACACGCCAGCCCCCTTCGAGGAGGTGGCCGTAAGTTACATCTTCGACACAGAGGGAGGAGGATATGCCTTTTTGGGGGACACGCTATACCACAACGGCTACCGGATGGTCGGGGAGAATTATAAGGTGGACGTGGTCTCCATGGCAATGGGCAATAATGCCCCTGGATATACCGATAAGATGTCTCCGTGGGACCTGTGGCGCGTGGCTGAGGCCCTCAATGCCGGGGTAATCCTGCCGATGCACCACGATAACTGGGCCAACTGCTACGAGGAGCCATCCTACCTCGAAGACATCGTCAACCGCAAAAACAAAGAGCCGCGCCATCACAAAATGAAGGTGGTCAGTTTACTGCCCGGGGCACGGTACATCCACCCGGATGATCAGGACATCGGCCGGTACTGCTATCCTGACAACAGAGAGGTCATGAACTGGAAAAAGAGCCTGGAGTATGGCCCGGAGGCTCGAGGGTGAGACCGGATGGGGCTATTCCTTTTCGGGTCTCAGGAATAGCCTCACATAGTTTTCCTGCCCCTGTTTTCTCTCAAAGATCTGCCGGGCAGAAAAAACAGGGAGACCGAATGCGGTATATCGCAGGGATCGGTCTTTCAGGGCTCGGACAATTCGATCCGAAGGCCATTGAGTGAACCGGGCTCAATAAAGGCGATCTTCTTTCCTCGCAATCCGAGTTTAGGTTTTTGATCCGCCATCTCGATTCCCCGTTCCTTGAGGATCTCAATGTCGGCCTCGATGTCGTCTGTCGTCAGACAAAAATGGTGTATCGCGTCGCCCTTCTCTTTTACAAACCTCAAGAACTCACCTCCTTCGCTGTAATCCTGAAGGAACTCTAACCCCACACCCCCCAAATTGAGCAAGGCAAACTTCATCTTCTTCTCAGGATTGTCGTGGACCAGAGGTTTAGGCAGGTCAAGTGCCCTGGAAATGGCCGCAAGACTCTCATCAATGTCCCTTATGGCTATCCCTATATGACCAATTCCTTTTATCATGGCAATTCTCCTTTGAGCGAGCCCCTAGCAAAAAAGCTATCGAGTCTTATGGGGACCCAGCCTGGGTCTTTTCCCGCCACAGGATATGCTCCAGGAGCATCACCGTCGCGATCCCGACGATCAGGCTGTTTCCGACAAATACCTGTGAAAACCCCGGGAGGGTATCGAAAAGGCTACGCGGGAAAAGCCCTGCAAGTGTACCCAGGAGCAGGGGTAATCCCACCACAAAATAATCCCTGTAGGTGACCCCTTTAGAGGCAACTATGGAGATGCCCGCGCCTATCTGCCCACCCAGCGCGACGCATAGCGCAGCCCCGACAACAGGCCCCGGAACCAGCGCCAGCAAGGCAGCCACCTTGGGAAAAAACGCCGCCATCAACAAAATGATGCCGCAGTAGGCAACTGTAAACCGGCTGGCGACCCGGTTTACCAGCACCACGCCTGGGCTCATGCTGTAACTGACTGTTCCGGCGACACCCAAAAGCCCGCATGAAATCCCCGCGATCCCATTAAACAGAATACCTCTTCTGGTCGACGCACCCAGACGCCCCTTATCTGTGATTGCAGCAATTCCCTGAAGACTTCCCAGGCTGTTGACAATGACCGCCAAATAGGCACAGGCAAACGCGATTGCTGCCGGCCAATAAAAGGTTGGGATCGACGCGACCCGTCCCACCGAAAATGAGACCCACGAGGCCGCAGCCAGACCCTGCCAGTTGAGACGCCCCAAGAAGACGAATATCAAAGAACCCACGATCATCCCCAGGAGAATGGAGATGGTTTTCCAAAACCCTTTAAGGCGGTAGGAAAGGGTCGCAATAAAAAGCACCAGCGCGAGACCGATCATCATGGTCAATGCCTCCCCGTGCGGATGGGCATCATTGACGCCCGTCAGAAGCTTGACCAGGGCCGGCATAAGCCCAAATGCGATCAGCATCAGAATAACCCCCACCACATTGGGTGTAAAAAGCCGGATGACCCTTTCCAGTTGGTTTGAAAAAACCGTGATTAACAAAAGGGCTGCCCCGATGATCGTACCCCCCTGAATGGCCGAAAGCCCATAAGGGGCAACAAGCATAAAGGTCAGTAATACCGCCGTGGAAGGTCCTTCCAGCAGCGGATATCGATGACCCCATAGGGTCTGGATAAAAGTAAAAAGACCGGTTGTAAGAAGGGTGAGCTGGAGGAAACGGATCCCCCCCGCCAAACTCAGACCCAGCGCGTCCTCACAGATGCTCGCCGCGATAATAACGGATGGAAACGTAATAAAGGCCCACTGAAAACCATAGAGAACCCCATAGAGGAGGGGAGGACGATCATCAATGTCATAATGATAAGACGGTTTTTCCATGTTTCCCCGGGTTTCAAAAGACTGAAGTGTTACCGGTCTTGCTGTTTCTTGCCATCTGAAACCTTATTAGTCAAGAGAGATGTGTGACCGGGGCATCTGGATTGATTTCGGGCCGCGTTCCGGCTATGTTATCCATGACCGGTATTCCTGTCGGAGAAATGTTTGAGGCCTTATGGATAGAGAGGTTTCTCAGAGAACAATTATCCACCTGGATATGGATGCCTTTTATCCTGCGGTGGAGGTCCTTGACAATCCGGGGCTAAAGGGCAGACCCGTGATCGTTGGGGGCAGTAGGGAAAGGGGGGTGGTATCATCTGCCTCCTACGAGGCACGGAAATTTGGTGTTCACTCGGCCCAGGCAATGGCCAGGGCCGTTCGCCTGTGCCCGCAGGGGATATTCCTGCCTGTCAGGATGTCGAGATACAAGGAGGTATCCGGTCAGGTATTTGAGATATTCTATCGCTTCACTCCCCTGGTGGAGCCCTTGTCCATAGACGAGGCCTTTCTGGATGTCACGGGGTCAGAACGTCTATTTGGAAGACCGGTTGAAATTGCCAAAGAGATCAAACGAACGGTTTTTCAAGAGATCGGGCTAACCGTTTCGGCTGGCGTGGCACCAAACAAATTTGTGGCCAAGATCGCCTCGGATATGGACAAGCCCGACGGCCTGACCATCGTATCCCCGAAAAAGATTCGGGAATTCCTGGACCCGCTTCCCATAAGCAAGATGTGGGGCGTGGGCAAAAAGACCCAGGAAGCCCTGGCCCGTCTCAATATCCGCACTTTTAGGGATCTCTATCAGATGCCGGTCAGGGTCCTGGAGCAGAGATTCGGCAAACAGGGTATCAAGATGTATCAGTTGTCCATGGGGATCGATGAAAGAGAGGTTGAAACAGGGCATCAGGCCAAATCCGTGGGCCATGAACAAACCTTTATGGAAGACATATTGGATCTCGAAGCCGCCAAAAGGGAGATCCTTTTTCTTTCAAACGCGGTGGCCCGCCGGATGCGGAGGCAGGGGGTTACCGGAAAGACGGTCACCTTAAAGGTCAAATACAGCGATTTTACTCAGATAACAAGGGCCGAAACCCTTCAAAAACCAACCGATGACGGCTTTGAGATATACGCGACCGCCTGCCTGCTCATTACAAAGACCCTGGTGGGAAAGAAACCCGTTCGACTCCTGGGGGTCTCTTTGTCCCAGCTCAGTCTCCCTGCCCCGGGAGAGCAGCTTTCCTTTCTTAGGGAAGATGCGTCGTCTCGCAGGAGAAAGAGACTGAATGTAGCCCTGGATTCTGTGCATAAAAAACACGGGGACAAGGGCATCCGGCCGGGCACACTTCTCAGGTAATAGGGAATAACAAATCCCGTATCAATTCAACTTTCTTCAAAATTGGTGACACTTTAGCTTTGTGAAACCCGGGCAATGGGGATTCCGAACCCCCATTGCCCTGTCTAAGTTCCAAATTTGAAGAAAGCCAAATTGATACCAAAATTGGAACTGGGACAGGGGCTATCCTCAGGAGTCAATCATGCCGGATTTTTAAGGCCCGGGAGAGGGGAAAATTACCTGTTGCAGGATTCCTAAAGGAGAAGTCTTTTTTCGAGACCGCCTGGATCGTGCGGCCAAATACCGTGATTTCCTTCAGAGGGGTTATAAGACAACGGCCTACCGTTTGGTGAATGCCGACGGTATCACCTCTGTACCATGAACCTTTGAAACCAGAACCCAAAACCCTTTCAAGGCTAAAGGCGTAAGGCTAAAGAAGGCGTGAGGTGTCCTGGGGCTTTGGATTGGTTCATAACGCTCAATGGTCGCCTGCCATTGGGGGGTGAGAATGTCCTTGAAGTCCGGAGGGAGATAGAGTTCCCGGATCCCCCGGGTGAAGGCCACCTAGGCGATGCCGGCCTCGTCACCAAAATCGCCGGCCGGCGGCCCACCAGGTCTTGAAAGGGAGGAGGCGACGCATGTTAAAGGAAAAGAGGAGCCCTCTCGGTTCAGAAATGTTGAGAGTTTCGTTGCCAATTTTTTGACAGATATTGAGCACCACAGAAAGTCTAAAATTACACTCCTTTTCTCCAAAAAATTCCCTTACACGTCACACCGGAAATTCAGAAAAAAGCATTAAAGGGAGCGGAGCTTATGTCGTAGCTGAGAGATGACCTCGTAGTTTAGCCAATAGCCTTTTCCTGCTGCAGCCTGTGGATCTCTTCTCGAGAATATCCCAACTCCTTCATTATCTTCTCAGTATCAGAACCCACGACGGTCCCGAGCCTTTTTATTCGGGCCGGAGTGTCCGAGAGCTTGACGGGGAAACCTATTTGCCTCACAGTGCCCAGCGTGGGGTGGTCCCGTTCCAGCACCATTTCACGGTGGAGCACCTGGGGGTCCCTGACCGCCTCGTTGATATAATACACCGGGGCTACACAGGTGTCTTTGTCTTTGAAAAACTCCCACCACTCGTCACGGGTCTTCGTCAGGAAGATCTCGGTGAGTGCCTTGATTCCTTTATCTTGCCTCTCAGGGGGGTAACTGTGGTAAGCAATAAGGTCCTCTCGTTGAATCGCCCGGCACAGGTTTTCCCAAAAATGGAACTCACCACAGGCAACGCTGAAGTATTCCCCATCCTTGCATTTGTACACATTGCTCCAGGCGACCGCACCGGTGATGAAAGTCTCCCCTCGCCGGGCGACCGTCCCCGTCAGGAAAAAAGACACGGTTTCCATATCCATTAGGGAAATCACGGCATCGGTATAGGTGACATCAACAAACTGCCCCTGCCCCGTCTTCTCACGAGCAATCAATGCGATCAGGATGCCGATTAACCCGTGCAAAGCCGCCCCGGCCATATCACCCAGGTAATTGCTTGGCGGGCATGGCGCACCGTCTCGAGGCCCTATCATGCTGAGGGCCCCGGCAATGCTCAGGTAGCACGGGTCGTGCCCGGGAATCCGGGCATAGGGGCCGTCGGGACCATAGCCGCTTTCAGAGCAATAAATCAGTCGGGGGTTGATCGTCTTGAGGGCGGCGTAATCGGCACCCAGGCGCTTCATTACGCCGGGCCGAAATCCCTCCAGCAATACATCCGCCTCTTTCACCAGCCGATAGAAAACCTTTCGCCCTTCGTCACTGCGCAGATTGATTTTAACGGTTTCCTTGTTGCGGCTTGTTCGATCGAAGGCGGCAAACCTCTCCGCTTGAGTCTCCGTTTCGCCCGGTCTGGTTATCCCAATGCGACCGGGCGGGTCCACCCGGATCACCCTGGCGCCAAAATCTCCCAGGAACATCGCACTATGCGCCGGGGGATAGCCACGGCCCAAGTCCAGTACCGTAATTCCATCTAATGCTTGCATAGGCCCCATTCCTTTCTTGCAAGACATTGATTTTTCCACTTTGTTCTTGCCGAGACCCACAAAGAAGCGCATATATCAGCGGCCGGGACATTGCCGATCCACCCCCTGGGGCCGCCTATCCCATACCTGACGCCGTCAGCAAACGCTTTTTCCCCTTATCGGGCTATCTTTTCAATACCGTCACAACGGCCTGGGGGCCGGGGCCTCCACCCTGGGCAAATCCAACCTTGGCGCCGGCGACCTGCCTTGGACCCGCCTCTCCGCGTAATTGATAAAATATCTCGGCAATCTGGGCAATTCCCGTAGCTCCAGTCGGATGCCCTCGGCCCATGATCCCGCCATCGGTATTTGCCGGGAGCCTTCCAGCCCTTTCAAAATACCCTTCTCTTAACAGCCCTGGGGCTTCTCCGCCCTTACAGAAGCCACACTTTTCAACATTCCAGAGAAAGGCCGGTGAGAAGGGGTCATAGACCTGAACCACATCCATGTCCGCCGGGCCATAGCCTGAAGATTCCCACGTTTTTTCTGCGGCAAGCTCCACGCAATCCAGATTCTTGGTCTTAATGCTCAGGCTGACACTGCCGCCGGAAGGGGCGGTGCCGTAAGTTGCGCTGGTCTGGACCACGGACGCTATTGTTACCGCCTTTTCTTTGGATTTAAGCTTCTCCTTGCTGCAAAAAATGACCGCGGCCCCTCCGTCCGCATTTGCACAGTTCATCAAAAGACTCAGCGGTGAGGCTATCATGCGAGAGCGGAAAACCTCCTCACGGGTGACCTCCTGCTGGAACATTGCATTCGGATTTAGAGCAGCGTTTTTGCGCTCCATGACCGATACACCAGCAAAATCGTCCACCGTAGCCCCGTAATCCTCCATGTATCTTACCGCACTACATGCGGTCTCTGCCGGTAATACATCGAGCCCCATCATCCTCATCCATGCCGGCATGGCCTGGTTGTCCAGCAGGCCGGCGGGAAGTGTCTCGGCGCCAACCACCAGAACAACATCATGGACCCCGAGAGCGACCCGTGTGTAAGCCAGTCTTATGGCCGCTTCCGAGCTGTGGCCAGAATATACATTGGCTATGGGTATCCCGGTCAAACCCACCCTCGCAGCACACTGGTGGCTACCCCCCAGCCCCCCGTAATACGTGCCTCCAAATACCGCTTCTATCTCCTTCCATTCCATGCCGGCATATTTTAGGGCATCAGCGATGGCCGCACCACCCAACTCAGGGTATAGCTTTCTGGGTCGTCCCTTCCTTCCATCATACCGGCCGAACTTCGTCAAGCCCACGCCGGCCACGGCGACTTCTCTCATGGAATCAACCTCGCTTTCTTCAAATGCTATCTTTTCAACACATGGCACACGGCATTCGGCCCACCCCCCGCACAGTGGTTGAATGCTATCTTGGCCCCCGGGACCTGCCTTGGGCCTGCTTCTCCCCGCAACTGCAAAAACAGCTCGGCGATCTGGGCCAGGCCGGTGGCGCCTGTGGGATGCCCCCTGCCCATTAGACCCCCGTCGGTATTTGCTGGCATCTTTCCATTGATCGCAAAATACCCCTCTTTTACGCGCTTTCCGGCATCTCCGGGCCGGCAAAAACCGCAGTCCTCGGCATCCCATAGAAATCCCGGTGACATGGCCTCATAGAGCTGGATCACGTCCATATCCTCGGGACCATAGCCTGACGCCTCCCAGACTTCTCTACAGGCGATCTCAGTGGGGTTTGGGTTCAGCTTTTTGGTAACGGCATTTCCCAGATTGTCGTAGCCGTAGGCCGCGGTCGCGTGAGCCGAGGCGGCTATCGTTACCATCCTATCCTTTGACTTAAGCTTATCCTTACTGCAGATAATGGCCGCCGATGCGCCGTCGGCATTTGCGCAGGCCATCAGAAACCGTATCGGTGTCGCAATCTCGCGGGAGTTGAGGACCTCTTCCACGGTAATCTCGGGCGCCTGGTACCAGAATGCGTTCGGATTCATGATGGCGTTCTTCCGCTCCATCACGGCTACCCGGGCCATATCCTTTTCTGTTGCCCCACTCTCTTCCATATATCTTCTTGTATTGACGGCGTATGCTCCTGGCAGATTAAAGCCCATCATCAACATCCATACCGGAGAGAGCGTATCTGCGATCAAGCCGGGCGGAATTTTTTCCGTGCCGAAGGCAAGACCCACGTCATACAACCCGTTGGCTACGTCAAGGTACGCCTGTCTCATGGCAAGCTGTGAAGAAGAGCAAGCTCCTTCCAGGGTTGTTATGGGTATGCCAGGCATGCCCAATCGAGAGGTACACTGGTTGGGGACGGCCAACCCCCCGAACATGCTGGCACCGTAAGCGACCTGTATATCCTTCCACTCCATATCAGCGTACTTTAGGGCCCTGGTGATGGCTTCGGAACCCAGTTCATAGATTTCTTTATATGGCCGTCCTTTTTGCCCATCATACCTGCCGAACTTGACCAAACCGATACCGGCTATGGCAACTTCTCTCATTGCACCGAACTCCTTTCCCCCTATTTTTCAGCAGGAACAAAGCTATATCCCAAAATCTCATTGCCTTCCCGATCCTCTTGCATCAAATCGATATCCAGCTCGACCTCTTGTCCTATTTTAAACGTCCCCGCCTCCGCACCCAATAGTCGGGTCCATATTCTCACCCCCTCGGGCAGCTCCACATAGCCGAGGTCAAACGGAACCGGTCCCTTATACCACTGTGGCGGGGCCAACATAACGGTGGTATAGCTCCAGACCTTTCCCCTGCGGCTCAGTTTGATGTCGTTCATAGTTTGGTTCTGACAATTGACGCAGACCGGATTTACGGGAAAGACAACCTCTCCGCAATTGGGGCACTGACTTCCGATCAATTGGGGTTTTTCATCAGGGGACGAAGGCGTACTCCATAAACCGTCCCGACAGGGTATTTGTATTTTATCGTCGGCAGTCATCTCTTACCTCCCTGGGTCGTATCTGTAACAAAAATTTGAACAGACATCGATATATTTAAAAGAGTAAATTCTTCTCCTATCCTCCAATGCAAGATGCCCTATCGACCCTTGAATTCCGGCTTCCGCTTTTCCGCAAATGCCCGCATCCCCTCCATGAGATCTTCGGTATTCCCCAGATATTCGGAACACTTTCCTTCGTAATCCAGGGCCCCAGATAGATCCATTTGCATCCCCACGTTAACACAGTCTTTGAGCATCTTCAGGGAAAGGGGCGCTTTTCCCTCCAACTCCGTGGCCCATCTCATGGCTTCATCCATCAGCTCCCCGGGGGAAACGACTTTGTTTACCAAGCCGATGCGGTATGCTTCTTGCGCATCCACATTGTTTCCGAAATACAGGAACTCCTTGGCCCGACCGGGTCCAATAAGCCGGGGGAGTCTGGCAGTGCCTCCCCCGCCTGGAATGGCACCCAGTTTCACTTCCCCTGCGCCGAAAATAGCCGTATCAGCGGCAATGCGAAAGTCGCAGCAAAGGGCAAATTCCAGGCCCCCACCGATGCAAAGCCCATTCACGGCCGCAATGACGGGCACCTTGATATCTTCCAGTTTGCTGAAGAATGTGTTTCGGCCCGTGGGTAGTTTTTTGGCATTGGGATCGATAATCTGTTTGATATCGGCGCCCGCGCAGAATGCCCGGCCCACACCCGTTAAGATAACCACCCTGGCCTCTTCATCCTCATTGATCTCGGCGATCAGGTTCTCCAATTCAACAATGAGCTGGGTATTGATCGAATTGAGCCGCTCCGGACGGTTAAGCGTTATAATGCGGACCCCACCTCTTTTTTCAAAGATAAGTGTTTCGAGTTCCATCAGTATTCCTCCTTAAAATCGCAATTTTTTGACACCTATATTGCATGGTTATCGAGCCATCAGATAACCTGTTGCGTCAATCACAAAAAACACACCGTTTTTATTTTTCCTTGGGATATGCTTTAGCCCTATTGTTTCCAGTTGCCGTCATTTCATATCTTGCGGACAAGAAAAGATGGGAATCTACCGTTTCAATCTGTAGCCTGCCTTTTCCCGATCCCACGTGTCCCGGGTAACCCCTTCCTCGCGTAACTTATACTTTTGAACGCGTTCTGAGGGTGTCTTGGGCATTTCCTCCATAAATCGAACAAAGCGCGGGACCATAAAGTACGCCATGCGGGGCTCACAGTGAGCCATGAGCTGTTCAGGTGTAACCGTCTCTCCCGGCTTTGGGATTATGCAAACCATAACCTCATCCTCACCGACTTCCGATTTTGCTGCGATAGCGGCCACTTCGAGCACTGCAGGGTGAGACCCGACAACCGCCTCCACTTCAGCGGATGAAATATTCTCTCCTCTGCGCCTCAGGGCGTCCTTCTTTCGGTCCACAAAGTAGAAGAAGCCGTCTTCGTCATAGTACATGTAATCTCCCGTATGAAACCATAAGTTTCGCCACGCCTCAACGGTCTTCTCAGGCATTTTGTAATATTCAAGCAGCATGGTGTAAGGCTTGTGCGGCCGGACCACCAGTTCACCGGTCGTGTTGGGGCCCAACTCCATATCGTTGTCGTCAACTACCTTGAGAGAATAATCGCGCCGTGCACTTCCACATGACCCCAGTTTCCGTTTCTGGGGCGTGCTCGTTGTACAGATACTAATCTCCGACGTTCCATAGTTATCCAGAACAGTGACACCGAATCGTTTTTCAAAGGCCTCAATGATGTCTTTGGGGGCATTCGGGCCAATTAGGATTCTCAACGGATTGTCTTTATCGTCAGGTTTGGGGTCAGCCTTAAAAAGGATCGAAAGGATCCCACCAATGATGATCGACACGGTGCAACTATAGCGCCGGATGTCGTCCCAGAAACGGCTCGCGGAAAAGCGTTCCACCAGTGCCATACGGGCCCCACTGATGAGGGCAGCCATTGTCAAAGCAAACTGGGAAGCCGCGTGAAAAAGGGGAAACGGGTTGTAAAGGCAGTCCCTCTCACCATATTTACCCATTTCAATAACATTCTCTGACCCGGAAAAGGCCATGTTATGGGGCTGGAGCACCCCTTTCGAGGGACCGGTTGTACCAGAAGTAAACATGATTGCAAGAGGATCTGACCATAGGACTTCGATTTCATCATACCTGCCGTCATTATCCACGATCTTCCCGTAATCCAGCACAGGTTTATCCAACTGTGGAAGGTGTTCTTCTATTCCCTTCAGCACCAATACCTTTTCAATCTTGGGCAGATCCTTTAGCACCGGTCCCACCCGGTCCAAATAGCAGGACTCGACGACCAAGAATCGACAATCGGCCTGGTCCACCATGTAGGTTAAGAGATTACCTTTGTGGGCCGTGTTAATGGGGACTTCAATGGCACCCAGTTTGCTCAGCCCAAACCAGAGAAAGAGATATTCAGGCCGGTTGTTCATTACAATAGCCACTTTTTCGCCCCAGTGGAGCCCCAGCGACATCAGTCCAGAGGCCGCCTTGTCCGACTCCCGGTGCAAGTCCTCATATCCAAAGACCTGATCCTTATAGTAAAGGAATTCTCGATTTCCATATTCCTCAACTTTTTCTGCGAGTACCCTATGAACAACTCTTCTGTGAACGATATCTCCTAAATCCATTTGTCGTCCTCCGGTTCTTCGGCGATTCGCATCCTTGGATTCCGGGTAAACTAAACGACCGTTCGTTAGAATTGATCTAAGCACATCCTTTTGGATAATGTCAAGCTTTTTTGTGACGCATAGGGGCAAAGTATAGTCACAGTGCCATCTTGTGAGATCATTGCGCCCCGCTCCGCAGATCAGCAGGGTGGTCAAAGGCAGGTAGGCTGCCGGTATTGCAGGGAGGGTCATTATTGCTTTTTAATACAGTTTGCTGACATCGCGCGTTTACAGAACCCAAACGGGTGTCCCATTCTTAAAAAAAGCTTGACATCCGAAAAGGAGTTATGTTTAGTTTATAATAAACGAACGGTCGTTCAGATAGGAGGGGCACAAAATATGAAACGTTTCAAGGACACCGAGAAAAGGATCCTTCAAGCTGCGCTTGAACTGATCATTCAAAAAGGCTACCACGGCACCTCCATCAAAGATATCACCAGTAGAATCGGTATGAGCAAGGCCGCCCCCTATTCCTATTTCAAGAGCAAGGTGGAATTGGTCCTCAGGCTCATCAAAGAATATGAAAAACATTTTGTCGATGAAATTGTCAAGATAAGCGAAGAGGGGCAAGGAAATGCTGTAGACAGATTCCATCGTGTGCTCAGATTCAACGGCAGGGCCGGCATTGAACACCCGGACCTACTGATATTCTTCATATACATGTCCAACGAACTCAGCAGCCATCCTGATATCATGCCTGCCCTGGAGAGGGTGGAGCGCAAATTGGAAGGTGCATTCAGGGACATATTTCAATTGGGAATAAGCCAGGGAGTGTTTAGACAGGAGTTCGACCCCGATAGTTTGAGCAAGGTCTTTTCGGCGTGCTCCAGAGGTCTTTTCAGGAGATGGGCCTCAAAACGAGACTACAAGGAAGGAATCGAACTCACGAGTGCTTTCCGCATGTTATTACTAAAAGGAATTGAGGTTTGATCAGGAATTGCACGCATTGTGCCAACGGAGACACGTTCCCGCGGCACAAGATCTTATGGATTTCAAAAAAAGAAGAACAAAAAGGGAGGTGATAAATCAAAGCGTGGACCATCGACGTACCTAAGTCTTAAAGGGATTAGATTGCTTGGGGCGAAAATCAAGTCCGTTAGACGACGAAGAAAGGAAGTGCAAGATGCTATTGGAAGGGAAAACTGCTTTTGTGACGGGTGCGGCCCGGGGTCTGGGAAAGGTTCTCGCTCAGGCCCTGGCGAAGGCAGGGGCACAAGTCGCTGTGGCGGATATACGGGATGAAGTAGAGCAGACTGCTCGTGAGTTGGAAGACGGGGGCTGCCGGTCGGTTGCAATCAAAATGGATATATCGGACTACGATTCGGTTGTAAAAGGCTTTGCCAAGGCGGTGGAGCAATTGGGCCCAGTGGACATCCTTATTAACAATGCCGCGATCACTGACAATATGGCCACAGTCATAAAAATGGACAAGAAGAACTGGGACAGGGAAATATCCGTTAACCTTTCTGGAGCGTTTTACTGTGTAAAGCAAGTTTTGAGTTCCATGACGGAAAGAAAATGGGGGAGAATTATCAACATCATATCCGGGGCCGGTATGCATGGAGGCTTCGGCCAGTGCAGTTACTCTGCGAGTAAAGCCGGTCTCATCGGATTGGCCCGCTCTATAGCTCTGGAAACGGCGAGAAAAGGCGTTACCTCCAATTGTGTCAACCCCGGTCTAATGCCCACACCGGCCTTTTTCGGCCTGGACGAGAAGATTCGCGAAAGAATCCTCAGAACAATACCGTCACGCCAGGTTTGCGAGCCGGAGTACGTGGCAAATGTGGTTGTTTTTCTCGTCTCCGACAAGGCGAGTTACATAACGGGTGCGACATATGATGTTACCGGAGGACAGGACTTGTTTACCTATTAGCGCCCCCATTTTGTTTCCGGGTGGACACAAGCCAGCGCCCAAGCAGATGCCTGAAATACGGATTGTCCATTTCAGTGGAGGATCATAGATGGATTTTGAATTCACAGATGAACAACAAATGGTTAAGGATACGGCCAGGAAAATCATGGAGAGGGAAATCATCCCGGTTGCCGGTGAGTACGACCGAACCAAAGCGCTTTTGGACAAAAAGGTTCTGAAAGGTCTCCTAGACAAGCTGGTGCCGCTGGGATATTTGAGTCACGTCATCCCGGAAGAGGTTGGTGGCGCAGGGATGGATTTTATAACATACGGAATCGTGATGGAGGAACTCTTTGGTGCCTATGGCTCTCTGGGGATGGTCGTCGGTCTTCACATCTCCAGCTACGGGATCTATGAAATGGGGACTCCCCAGCAGCATGAAAAGTTTCTTCGTCCTCTGATGACAGGGGAAAAGATTCTGTGTACCGGTATTACGGAGCCGAACGTGGGATCAAACCCGGCCGGAATCGAAACAACCGCCATCTTGGACGGAGGCGATTATGTAATCAATGGAACCAAGGTGTGGATCACCAATGGCAGCATATCGGATTTTGCGCTCGTTGTTGCACAAACCAAACCCGGTTCGGGAAAAGAAGGGCTCTGTCACATTCTTGTTGACAGGGAGGTCTCTCCCTATGAGGCGAGAGAGCTTCCCAAACTAGGAATGCGCTCTTGTCCTACCTCCGAGGTCATTTTTCAAGACTGCAGGGTTCCAAAGGAAAACCTGCTCGTGGCCCCGGGACAAGGGCTGAAAAACATTTTGCGAACGTTCGCAATGCCCCGGGCACAACTATGCATCGGCGCAGCAGGGATAGCCCAGGCTGCACTCAATGCATCCATCAAATATGCAAAAGAGAGATACCAGTTCGGCAGGCCCATAGGAAGCTTTCAGTTGATCCAGCAGATGATTGCCGACATGTATGTAGAGACGGAGGCCGCGCGCCACCTGGCATACAAGGGCTTCTTCCTGTTGGACAAAGGCGTCCGATGCGAGAAGGAGACATCGGCTGCAAAATTATATGGCACGGAGATGGCCGTCAGGGTGACTTCGGCTGCAATCCAGATTCATGGGGCATATGGCCTGTCCGAAGAGTACCCGGTGGAAAGATATTTTCGGGATGCTCGATCCCTGACCATCCCTGACGGGACAAGCCAGATCCAGAAAATGATTATTGCCCGGTCCCTGCTTGGTCTTCGGGCCTTTGATTAGGATCACAGATGCCTATCTGCTCCCTTTTTATGAACTCAATATCAGCACGGAAGATATATTCAGTAAGGGTCATCTTTCTGGGACGATATTATTGCTAAAAGACTTTGGCCGTCATACCTGTGACGTGCCCAAGAATATTGATTAAACAAAACATTTTTCAAGAAAGCAATAAGAGGAGTGTATTTGAGGAACCATGTAACATGTATAATCTCAATCCTGTTGCAACAAAGGGGGTGATAAAACGTTTGTGAGGGGAGCGTAAATCAGGCTTGGTGAAATGTCAGAGACAATAAAAACCTTCATTTTTGGCCGCTGCAAAGTAGAGGCGGAACTTTACAGTAACCCTTTTGTGACCGGTGTCTTGAAATTCGGAAATCAAACCGACCTAGGCATAAAGGGAAAGAGGAAACCATTATCAGACGATTACCCTGACGAATTTCGGACACTTTTTTAAATGTAAAGGGAACCG
>CAZXCQ010000112.1:0-18398 GCA_964639275.1 uncultured Desulfobacteraceae bacterium
AGCGGCTTTGAGTACACCCTGATCTATTACATCATAAAGGACATCAACGCCCCGCTTCTCTATATCACCCTCACACGCGGCGCCAACCTGTTAAACGTCTTTGGAGATCACCGCGAAAAAGACCACCCCTCCATAAAATCGATGCTCGAGGAACACCACGAAGGCAGGGGTCCCATGCGGATCATCATGAGTCATCTTCCGGAGAAAAAGATAAGGGAAATCGAGGATATACTATTCACCACCGAACGGCCGGTCCAGGAACGATTTTACCAGGGGCGAGGGATCGATTTTCGGAGCGGCGAGATCGAACTCTGGCCGACAGAGTGCTTTCTCTGCGGCGGTCATGGCCTGACCGGTGTCCGGGTCAATCGAAGGGCAGAGACCACGGTCCGGGGGCTCTACGCCGCCGGTGACACCTCTCTGGTGGCACGGGGGCATCTCTCCGGTGCCTTTGTTTTTGGAGAAATCGCAGCTGAAAGCGCCACCGAATACGCGGCTGATTCCCAACCGGTGGAGGTGGACAGGGATCAGGCCAACGCCTTTCTGAGGGCACGGGATGCAGCACTGGACCGGAGCGGGAATCCTCTCCCCATAGAAGAGTTCGAATACAAGGTGAGAAGAATGATCAACGACTATATTGTGCCGCCCAAGGTCGGATACAAGCTCGACAAGGCCCTCTGGTGGATGGACCGGTTTAGGAAGGAACTGGTAGACCTCGTCCGGGTCCGGGACATACACGACCTCTTCAAACTATATGAGGTGGAAAATATCATCCAGTGCGCTCAAATGAGCGCCGTGGCCTCCAGGGAGAGAAGAGAAAGCCGGTGGGGATTGTGGCACTTCCGGAATGACTACCCCGAGCCCAATGACCGGGAATGGTTAAAACACATTGTCTTGACCCGGGGGGAGGCACCGGAGGATGTCAAGATCTCGCACAAAGAGATTACAAGAATTGGGGGAGTGGACAAATGATGCGGACAAGCCCACTTGAGGGCCTCTCGGATAATATAGTCATTGATAAGGACAAATGTACATTTTGCGGGATCTGTGTCGAGACCTGCATACTCGATAACCTCAGGATGAAACAGGCCCCCTGCCAGAATGCCTGCCCCCTGGGTGTGAACTGCCAGGGCTATGTCCAGCTGGTTACGCGGGGCGAAGAAGCCAGGGCCATGGCCCTGCTCCGCGAGACACTGCCATTCCCCGGCATCCTGGCGAGAGTCTGTTCCCGGCCCTGTGAAGAGGCCTGTCACAAAAAGTCGGTGGAAGGGGAGGCCGTGGCCATTCGGGCACTAAAACGCTACCTCTGCGATCAAATGGGGGCGACCCAAACCCCCATACCCCGGATGGCGGCAAGCACCGGAAAAAAGGTCGCGGTGATCGGGTCAGGACCGGCCGGCCTGATGGCGGCCTACGACCTCAGTGCCGGCGGGCACGCTGTGAGCATCTTCGAGGCAGAAAAGGCCCCGGGGGGAATGCTCCGGTGGGCCATCCCGGAGTTCAGGTTACCTCTCGCGGTCTTAGAAAAGGAGATCGACCTCCTGATAAGGATGGGAGTGACGTTTCACTGTGGGGTCACCATAGGGGACAGCAAGAAATGGGAGGAGCTTGGGCGCCTGTTTCATGCCATCGTCATTGCCACGGGCTGTCCTAAGCACAGAAGTCTGGATATCGATGGCGAAAACCTCCCCGGCGTATATCATGGGCTCCCGTTCCTGCGCCATGTCAGGTCGAAAAGGATGCCGGTTCTGGGAAGGAAGGTAATTGTCATCGGGGGGGGGAATGCCGCGGTTGACTCGGCCCAGACGGCCCTGAGACTGGGGGCCGAGGATGTCACCATGATATCACTCGAGTCCACGGACGAGATGCCCGCCCTCCCCTGGTCGCTCCAGGATGCCCTTTCTGAGGGGATCAAGATCGAGCATGGCTGGGGTCCGGTCCGGTTCTTGTCCGCGGAGGGTGTCCTCAGGGGTGTCGCGTTTGAGCGCTGCCTCCGGGTATTTGATCAAAGCGGAAAGTTCAACCCGACCTTCGACAAAACAGAACAGATCGCCATGGATGCCGACACGGTCATTACTGCCATTGGCCAGGCCCCGGATAGATCTTCCCTGCAAATAATGGGGCTGCCGGATCAGACAGCCTCCGCCATCGATCCCCTGACGCTTCAGGCCCCGGATGAGATGGTCTTTCTGGCAGGCGATGTGGTGAACGGCCCTTCCTCGGTGGTCGAGGCCATGGCAAAGGGCCGGCGGGCTGCCGAGTCGGTAAATCGATTCCTTCGGGGGGAACATCTCCGCTACGGCCGGGAATATACCGGGGCCGTTGAAACCAGCTTTGAGATCGACACCACCCGGGGGGCACCCCGGAAAAGGGCCAGACCTCTCCTACGAACATTCAAGGGAAAAGGGGACTTTGGAGAACTGGAACAGGCCCTCGATCGGGAAACCGCCAGAAAAGAGGCGGAGCGATGTTATTCCTGCGGTCAACCATTCGGAAAATACAGGACCTGCTGGTTTTGCCTGCCGTGTGAGGTCGAGTGCCCCGAGCAGGCCCTCTGGGTGGAGGTGCCATATCTCCTAAGATAACGTTCTGTTTATGGAAATCCTTGCGGAGTTTAGCCGTAAGCCCTTTATAGAATCCTTACGGATAAAATCCGCCCGAACTTATTGAGAAGTTACAATAAATGCAACCGGGCAATAAGGAATAACGAACCGCAGAATATCGAACAAGGAATGTCGAATATTGAAGTAACGGACTGGATTCCGGGTCGCGTTTCACTTGCCCGGAATAAGGCCTTTTGTAACTTCTCAAAAACCCGGAGGGTGAATGGATTCATCGCGCCCCCTTGACCTGTACATACAAATGAGGCACAATTAGGTCATGAAATTTGAATGGAGTCCTGCAAAAAACGAGTGGCTGAAAGAACATAGAAATATATCATTCGAACAGGTAATTTTCCACTTGTTACAAGGTGATGTCTGGAGGATCTCCGATCACCCCGATCAAGATAAGTATCCGAAACAAAAAATATATTTTGTCATTATTGAAGATTACATATACATGGTCCCCCATATTATCGAGAGCGATTACATATTCCTAAAAACAATCATTCCCAGCAGGAAGGCAACCAGGGACTATAGAGAAGAAAAGGAGATACAACCATGAAATATGACAAAGAGGAACGGGAAATTCTTGGAGCGTATGAATCCGGGAAAATGAAGCTATCCATACCTTCCAAGAAAGAAATAGAAACCATAAAGGCTGCGGCCAGAAACACCTTCAAGAAGGACAGGCGCATAACCATTCGCCTTTATGATCATGACTTCAAGGGGATTCAAAAAAAAGCACTGCAAATGGGTATCCCCTATCAAACGCTCATTTCCGGGATTATTCACCGCTACGTCGAAGGGGACTTAGTATCCAAAAAGGGATAACGCCTGACCCAGCGAGCTGGCTTTCAGTTGTCGCATTCAGCTCGTCTTTGGGCTCTTCACTTCTCACGAGAACCGCACTTTATTTGCTCGCACGGCACGTGATTTCTTCTCGCTTTCTTGTGGGCGACTTTTGCACCGGAAAAGCACAATCCCTATTGCCCTGGTTTCAAAGGGTTAAAGTGTTCCAGTCATCTATGTCAAGGGAGGACGAAAACCATGATGCCAATTGGTCCATTGATGATTGAACATCACCCCAGAATATGATGATATGACAGGCGGGATACTCAATGTGGAAAGGTGAAAATGGTGTAGCGAGCCCGCTGGATTAAATATCATCCCGTATTTCGCAAGTGTCTCTACGGACCACCCGAGCATACTGGCTACCTCAAGGATTTTCCTTCACCCAATCCGTGGACGGATTTTGTCTACGGAGCCCCAAATATACTTGCGAAATTCGGGATCATGTAAATGAGAGATATTTTCTAGGACGGTTTTTTGGAGGGTACTCATGACTCGATTTTCAAGTCTGCGTGTCCGTTTACTGTTACTAGTCGTTATGGCCACAATTCCAATGGTGGGATTGATCCTTTACACTGGCCTGGAGGAGCGCCGAAATGCTGCTGCGAATACGTTAAGAGAGTTACTGCAGTTGACAAGGTTGGCCTCCGCGATTCAAGACCGACTGATCGATGATGGACACCGCCTGCTGGCCGGCTTGACACAATTCCCCGCAGTACGCGATCGGAACCTGGATGCCTGTAAAACGCTTTTTGCCGCCTTCCTGAAAGGATATGACCGTTACTCCAACATCGGTCTCGTTGACCAGAATGGCGATGTCTTATGCAGCGCGCTACCCATGAAAGCCCCGCCCAATAGAGCCGCCGGACCAGGTTTTCGGCGGACCATTCAGACCCTCAAATTTACTATTGGCCCTTATCAAATTGGCCGCATCACCGGCAAGGCGATGCTTTCGTTGAAGAAACCGTTCACATCGCAGGCCTTGGTCCGGAAGGTAAACGAAATTTTCAGAGACCGGAAAGATGAGCAAGGATGTTCATGAGAAAATTCTGGTGGTGCGGGCTCTTACACATGATGGGTCTGTTTCATACATTAGATTCCCAGTATCCCCCACTGCTTTGAATTCTACTCTGAGGTTGTTGCCAAGAGTGCATACTACCACTTGCCCTTTAAGACCTTCTTCAGTTTCTCAGCCAATGTTGAGACCAAAGACGGTTTCTGAATGAACCCGTTGGCGCCTGCATCAAGGATTTCCCGGGCAGGACTGAATAAAGAGTGATCAACGAATATTGGGAGACGGCGATTTTGTAATGGCGGTACTAGCGGAGTCGGAGGAGGATTTTTTCCGGAAATATCGACTGAAAAGCCGTGGTCTCAATTTTGAAAAAGTTGCTGAGAAGGTTTCCTCGCTGTTGGATCTGGAAAAGGATTATATAATCAGAAAAGGAAGGCAGAAGGACAGAGTCCGGGCCAGGGACTCACTCCGTTATTGGTGCGCCATTGTGCTGGGGATTCCAATGGCGGATCTTTCAAGAAGCCTTGATATGACGATTACGGCAGTGAGTTACGCAGCAGAAAGAGGAAAGAAGATAGTGAAAGAAGAAGGTTGTCATCTCAACGACTGACTTTCTTAATCGTTGAAGGAATGCCCCCCATCTGTCATGCTTTTCCATATGTGCTGTGTTTTCTCCTGTATTGGATAGAGTGCATGGCGGTATGCATGCCCTTTATCGATTTCTTGAATTGGAGCCAATCCTGAAGGACTTGCCCGAGGTCAGGTTGACAGATGTCAGGTTCACGGAGGCCCATTTCCATCCTGGTGAGGCCGTTGAGAAAGTTATTCAGATTGGTAAATGACCGATGAAGGTTATCAATGAGACTCACGTTATGGCTTTTCCAGTACCACCGCCCAAGAAAAAGGCAATCTGATAGCATCGTGTTTAAGTCAAGGTCCATGCGCTTGATATGCGCGGCCAGCTGCATCAGATTGTCTTGCTGATGTTCTCCACGGGCTGTTGCACGATCCTGTCCGAACATTTCCAGATCTTTTTCGACTTTTCTTGCATCCACTATAAACCGGCTCATATCCGTCTTGAGTATGCGGTGCACGGCGTTCCTCCTTCCCTTTGCGGATAGATAGGTCTAAATGGCACTGCCGCCTTATCTTTAGTCTTCGGCAAGGTCTGACTTATGCAAGGGCAGAAAACGCCTTATTCCTTAGATTCCCCACAAAATTTACAGGCATAGGTTCTGCCGAAGTGTTCTTCAATGATGAAGAAAATTTCCCCTGGATCCAGGCCACTCTTCCGCAGGTCTTCGATTGCCTCATAGAGCATCGCCTCAAAGACCTCTTCTGGTATTTCCAATTGCTTAGGCATGTTATCTCCTTGTTTCCCTCCTGAAGACAAAAGACAATCCTTCAGATCGGTAAAGCGCTCCCCTTCCCTGACTCCTCGATTGATTGGGAATTTGCTGGTTAATTTCACTCAATAAAGGCATCACATAAAACTGGCCGCGATCATACCTCCCAAACCTTTCATTAACCTTTCACGAACATTACAATTTGGTAATCTTTCTGGGTGGGAGGGGCCTATGAGGAAAGACCAGCCCGGAGAAGCAGGCCAAGGGATTAAGCTTGACACATCATCGACCTCCTCTCCGAGCTGATCGCAGTGGAAGCAAAATCCGGTGACAATTTTGCGGAGGCCTGGTGCAAGGGCCTACGTGCCATTGAACCGCTTGGGGGATTACAACGCCGGATTGTCGTCTACCCACGCAGACCAGCACAGAGAACGAGAGACAGTATCGATGTCTTCCCTTTCAAGCACTTTGCCGACGAATTGGCCGTTGGTGCTTTATGATATGAGCAGGCGCACTTGAATTCCGTTGTAAATGGTCCCGAAGTCCACCCCCTGGCTTAATTGTCCACTCAGACCGCGGTAGCATGCCTCGTTTTTTTGGGTCTTAAGAAATGAAATTGATCTCGGCCATTAGAACTGGGTAATATTGTGACTGCTTCTTTGATGTCTTTACGGGCACTTTTTGCTATGCAAAATGGCGTCAATATTTTTCTCCGCCCAGTCATCAACTTTGCGTTCCTTTTCAACGTAGTTGATGACCCTTTCGGAAAGATGTAAACTCTTTTTCAATGCCTCAGCCGCCTTTTCACCAGCCTCTTTTGTCTTCATTGGATTGACATAGATGATCCCATCTTCCTCACCAAACCCCTTCTGTTTTAGCACTCTTGAAGCGCCACTGGTGCTGACGATAAGAACCCCCCTTTCTTTGGGCTTTTTGTATTTTTGAGACAGTACATATTCGAAAGCCACAAGGTTCATACCGTCCTCTAGGGGCGTTACCAGCATAACATCCACTTCCTTCATAAACCTATAATTTTGTGGGACAGGTATACCTTCGGAAAGGTGAACAATAAATTCTCCTCCTAGTTTCCTGTTCACCTTGTCAACCTCCCCTCCCAAAAAATTATGCAGCCTTTGATAGTCTCGATTGTCGGACCTGCTCGGAGCCGTTATCTGATAGAAGCGAGCTTCTATTTTCGACTTGCGCAGCTCATTAAGAGTATGATAGAATATCATAAGCCTTTCGACGAGCCCCTTTGTGTAATCACATCTCTCCAGGCCTCCAAAGATGTATATTCCCCTATTTCTGTCCCTGCTAATCTTATCATAGAGTTTTTCTTTCTCCCACTTATAAACCAACTTCTTTCTGTTTGACACTTCGTTGAGAATCTTATCTACATCCAGCCCGATTGGAAGCGCACCAATAGTGGTTACACGGTCCTGATGTATCACCTCGTAGAGTTCCCCTTCTATTCTAATCTCAAGGGGAAACCACTCCTCAAGCGCTTCCAGATAGTTGTCGCAGTACTCTTTCGTATGAAACGCTATGAAATCATTTGAAAGCATGCCCCATGTCAATTTCTGCAATGTCGTTTCGATTGTCTCAACATAAGGATCATATGCCTGAGCTTTCACCCTCCTTCTTTTGTCTTCCCTGATTAGCCCCTGAATTTCATGTATATTGAAAAAGGGCGTATGCATAAATTGTCCGACGTGTATTCGGTTCCTTTCCGCTTCCGAGATTGCTTCTTCAGTGAGCAGCGATTTAAAGACCTCGGCAACTCGGATCAAATGGTAATCCTGGATCCATATCACAATCTTACCTTCCTTTTTTTTAAATTCATTGATTTTGTGGATTTCATCAATGATTGTGTTAGCGAATGTCACGCCGCTGCTTATGTATTGCACAAAGTCGTTCTTGTCAAATTCCGGTCTTGGAAATGATCTTGCTTTTTTGTAGAATAGTGGAGGTCTTGTAAGATGCATAAGGGGCCACAGAAATCCATTGGCGAATTTGCTGTAATAGCTGTGCATGTGTCTTGTGTCGAAAAAGACAAACCTCATATAGAAATCATACTCCTGATATGTGAAATGCATCCTGGTATCAGGATCTATCTCTATGTAGGGAAAATCGCCTGGAGCATATCCTTTCTTTTTCATCCTTCTGAACAGCCGCCCGTAATGTCCTCTCGCAACATCGATATCCCGGTCGCCCATAGAAGCACCGATCCATGTGGTATTCCATTTCCCCGGTTTCAGAAGCGCGGACATTGCCTGAACAAGACCCCCCCCCTCCAAAGGTCAGGGCTCTGGGACGGGTTTCTTTTTTCAGGCATGCTTCAGCTTTGTTAAGAAAACCGCTCGAGAAACTAACGGGGCCTCTATTCGAGGCAATGACCAAGTAACTCATTTCTCTCAACCACAGCGTGTTCGACTTCGTATGGTTTCCACCAAGACCTTAACTCCCTACGCTCTAACTTTGGGGCGCCCAGCTTGACAAAAATGCCAGAAGCTCGTGGGGGGGCTTTATCCAGACATCGGCACTCGTCGGCCGGAGATCTTCACGAACCAGTAGACCTATTCCTTTATTCTTGATGGATTTGAATGCGTCTTCATCGGTCACATCATCGCCTAAATAAGCTGCCATAGAGCCTTGTTCCAGTTCCTCAAGAACAGTCCTAACCGCATCTCCCTTATCTGGGCCGGGGACACGCAGTTCCAAACCACCGTCAAACTCCTTTAGACTAATCCCCCATGTCTCCGCAATGAGCGACCATTTCGGCTCTACCCTGCTTCTTATCCCATGAATCATCTTCTCATCCAGACCTCGCCAGTGGATTGCGAGACAGCCTGGTTTTTTTTCAGAGCGATTCGCGTATCCAACCGCTTCAATCCACTCATCTGCCGTTACGAGCCCGGACAATGATTTTTCATCCATTGGAGCCAGCTCATAAGATCCATCCGTTCTTAGCCGCTCCAACCCATGAGAGCCCCATATTTCCGGATATTTCTTGAGTCTTAAAAGGGGGATGAGCTCCTTTATCCATCTTCCGGTAATAATAACCAGACGGACATGGCTCGCTTTCATGATCTTATCGAGCACTTCTGGGACGCCTGGATAGGGGAAGGCCTTCGCAGGGTTGATATGGAATGGAGCAAGGGTGCCATCGTAATCGAGAAGTAAAGCCTTTGGAAGGTTATCTTTTAGTTGCTCACAAAAGGCGCCAAAATCTATCTCGCAGTTTAGGATCTTCATAAGGCATCTCTTATTAAATCTTATCAAGTATGAAGGAACAGTCACGAAAAATGGACACTTCAATCGTAAAGAGAATTTCCTCCTTACGAGAGTTCGATCCTCTCTTTCTTCCCGTGTAATAGGGCGAAAATGAGTGTAAGATACTCCCGTAAATGCCGCGTGATGAGAAAGTTTTCACGGACAAATTCCTTTGCCTTGAGACCCATTTCCTCCATATTCTCGCGGTTATTTAATAGATAGCGAATGCGAAGCGCCGCTCCTTCCGGAGTGTTGACCAGAAAGCCTGTATGGTGATTGATGACTTGGATGCGAATACCGCCCGTGTCACCGCCGATCACTGGCTTTTTTTTCCACATCGCCTCTGTGACGGTAAGTCCAAACCCCTCTCTGACGGATTTTTGCAGCACGATGTCGCTTGCACGCTGTAACGCGTTGATGGTTCGATGGGCATCCCCGGGCAACAGTAAGACCTTAATATCAGGGTCATCCTTCGCCGCATTTCGAACTTCATCCAGAACAATCTCGCCCTCGGGATCGTCCGTAGCTCCCCCACCGGCAAGCACCAGTTGTAAAGAAGGAATCAACCTCTTCGCCAGCCCGTAGGCATGAATCACCCCGATGGGGTCTTTAAATCTATCATAACGGGACACCTGAAGGATCATAGGCCGGTTTCGATCGATATTGAAATGGCCATAGATCTCATTGATCTCTCCTTTATCAAGCTCCATGTTTTTTTCATGCAGAGGATCTATACTCGGCGCTATGAGATACGCCGGGTGCGGCAATAGCTGCGCAAAACTCGAGAGAGAGAATACGCTCGCATCGTGATCCGACACAAACTCTCTCAGATATTTCCAGACTGGCCTAAAGGGATGGCTCAAATCAATATGACAACGCCACACCCACTTTCCCTTATGTCGCGGAAAATATTTGATCAGGGCGGCGGGCTGAGGGTCGTGAATGATAACAATGTCGGCGTGCTGTAGCAAATCCCGATGGGTTTCAGCCATTTGAGCATTTGTCTCTCTATAGACTTTTAGGTGACTCTCGGGGATATTTATCCGATTTCCCTGCATGGCGTTATGAAACGATTTGGTGCATTCATAAAACGTCGCGTTACCTTGAATCACTTCCCAGCGCGCATCGATTCCCAGATCTTTCATGAGCGGGACCATTTTTTGCATTATTTCAGCCACACCCCCGCCTACTTTGGTTGAATTCACGTGGACAAGACATAAACCCTTTAAAGGCTGAGCTAATTGGCGCAAATGCTCTATTACATCCCGACCGGCGATTTTCGCATATTTTTCCAGACTGCTATTGTCCTTCACCTGTTCGCCTCTTTAAAGTAGACTCTGAAAGCCTTAGTTAATTCATTTCGTAATTGCCTTAGGGAAGTAAAATATGGACATATCCCCCCGATCATCCGTCGCAGACCCTCATATTTAACCCCAAAATCCACTAACCAGTTCTGGAAATCGTCGAGTGAATTCTGATTTCGACGACGGCCCTCTATGAAATGAAAGAAAATGCTTCCAATGGACATCTGTGGCAGAGTTTGGAGAAATTCTCTTGGGCTTTCCACGGTATTTTTCGTATCGAAAACCACAATTTGGAAACGGATGAATTCAAATTGATCATCTCTCCTAGACCAGATTGGGAATTCGGTCTCATCCAGGTGTTCTTCAATCGTTTCCATCAACTCGTTTCTCAAGTCCTCTATTGTTTCAAATGCTGCAGGATCTATTAATGCCAGGCGTTCAGCCAGAATCTTGTCATGAACACTGTGAGCAGCCCATATCGCGAAGTCGTTATGGTATTCGGGATCGTCAAAGCGCGGCCTGAGCAATCCCCCCCAGAAATGGTAATAAATGCTATTGAGGTCTATGTCGCGCAAATGCTCCCTCAGCTCCTTCAGATTTTGGGCCCTTTTACCAGTCGCAATTGCGATCAAAGCACAGTCCTTTATGTGAAAAGGCGATATCGGGAAATTGTTCATGGTCAAGTCTTTCCTTCCAATTTCTGTTGATCCAAGCTCATTTGCCTCTTGGCGAAATGATCCGCCAAGCTACAATAAATTATTCTATCTAACGTCGAGACTGGCGTCCGGTAGGTCTCCTCGGGTTCACATACCTTCTTCTATATCTCGGCTCACCTGTCTTCTTCCCCACCAGGAATACGCCGAGGAGCTCTTTGTTTGGCCAAAGACCCAGCTATAATTGAGCTTCGAAAAGAGCCTCCTTAGTCCCTCCCCTAATGCAAAGGTCTTTGAAACGTATTGAGATCTTTTTGTCCAAAAGACTCGTATTGACGGGGATGGAGAAGTACCTTAAATCCAGAGATTGAAAGATGGGCCATAAAGGAGATTAATCAGACGTTTCCCTGGGCCCTCATTGTGGAAAGAGTACCATGGTAAGGAGGAAGAATCAACAACCCCTGTTGAACTATTCTTCTGATGATCGTTTTTATTTTGGTTTTCTTCGATAGCTATCTCTTTTAAACATAAGGACCTCAGAGTTGTGAACGAAGCGGTCAGCGATGGATGTGGCCATGGTGGTAGAATCGAACACATTTCCCCATTGAGCGAAAGGCAGATTGGCAGTCAATAGAGTTGACCTTACCTGGTGCCTTGCGCTGACATAGCATTGCCCTCTACCAGATCTATCCCTTTTTGGCCGCACAAATCCCGAAGAATCCCCCCCTATCCTGCGCCGAAGCTTGCCATAAGTAACCTTTTTGCGATACGTTGGCAAAATAACTACGTGATACTTGCATTCCCATTTCACACGTGCTTGACTCTTCCAATCTTTCATAACGGTCCTCCTTGCCCCTCGGGGCCTTCCTCTTTGGAGGACCGTATATCAGTTCTGCGCCTTAAACGGCACAGCCTTATCAATTCTCACCCCGATAAATCGGGGGGATTATTTATCGTTCAGTTTGTTGACCTTGAATTCTCTTGGCCTGAAGTTGTTATTTCATGTCCCCTCGTTGACAAAACCATATCGATCATGATACCGTAGCACAAAATAGATCGATGGAGGTAATATCATGCAATTAGTAACCGTATCGCCAAAATATCAAGTTGTTATACCGAAAAACGTCAGGGAAGCATTGAAGCTTTATCCGGGCCAAAAAATGCAAGTTGTTGAATATGACGGTAGGATTGAACTGATACCGGAACGCGATATCAAAGAACTCCGCGGATTCCTTAGGGGCATCAACACTGAATTCAAACGAGAGGAAGATAGAGTGTGAACATTGTAGATTCTTCAGGCTGGCTTGCATATTTTGCCGATGAGCCTAATGCAGAGTATTTCCTGCCCCCGCTGAGTGATTCGGCTTTACTTGTTGTCCCGACGGTCACGATATACGAGGTCTTCAAGGTCATCCTACGGGAGTCCAGTGAGAATAAAGCATTGCAGGCGGTCATTGCTATGCAAAAAGGAAGAGTTGTTGATCTAAGCGTGCCACTGGCAAACGCTGCTTCAAGGCTGAGCCTAGAGCATCAACTTCCAATGGTGGACAGCATTATTCTTGCAACAGCGCAAGAATTCAAAGCCATCATATGGACGCAGGATTCAGATTTCAGAAATATAAACAAGGTGAAGTATTTTCCCAAAAAATAGAGACCAATCAGTCAGTCCAGCAGACGCTCGTGACCTCGCGCCGCTGATGCTGGCTTTGGGCAAAACGAAGGAAGAAAAGGCCATGAGGGGTGTATCAAAAAGATCCGATACGATAACCTCAAAAGTATGGTCCTTACCAGGATGGGATCGAGTTTTTGAGCAATGTGATGTGTTCAAAGCGCCAATCCAACTTGGTCCCGAATTTACGAAATAGAGCAACAAGTCCAAAAAGATGGAGGGGCCCCAGATATGAGTTCCATTTTTCAATCGTTAGGGTCCCGTCTGAAGGCCAAATCCCAAGGCCAAAACCATCTGCTCCTTCCCATTGACAGGCAGATCAGGGCCTGGAAAAGGGCAAACCGACGGATGGGATGGGGCATTACGGAGAAAAGGTTCCAGGGGATTGGCGTACCCCCATCATTGACCAAGACCGACCTTCAAGACGGCTTTGTGGGCATAGGTCTCTTCCATGGATTTGGTGAAGACAAAAACGGCAACTCGGATCCGGTTCTCTCTGGAAGGCTCGCCTGGGAATATGCCCTCAGGCTCTGGAGGGTCAAGACATGGCAGTGCGAATATATCGATTTCACCAAGTCCGACAATATCCGCCTGAGACCGAACGCACCCCCCAGACCCAGGGGATTTTATTTTGCCAAGTTCCAGCCGGGGATGAAATACCAATCACTCACGGTATCCCGACTTCGAAAGAGCCTTCTGGGCAATCAAACAGGCTGTGGACCGGAAGGGATACAACTCCTTGCAATCACCAACACACACCTCCGCAAGATGATGGCGGAGAGGAAAATCCCGTTTATGGCCCTTGCGGATTACGACGTGGCGCCCTATGGATTCAACGACTTCTTCGATGCGGCCCAGGTCTTTTTTAGCAGTGGCACCCTTGGCCTGGGCATCGGGAATGTGGATCGCAACTACCCCCTCTTTGGAATCCCTACGCTTCGGTTCTAACCGCTTGGTTCCTCTCAAAACCCTGTGCTTCCCTTGAAGTGCGATTCTACCGAAAATGTCCACCGCTCTATTCCCAAAGAAAGGTCTTGATGGCTTTGAATTGACAAATGGCGATTGAATATTGATGAATCAATAGAGACTTGTCTTTTAACTATTTGAAATAATATAAGATATATCCTTTTTTGCTTGTGTTCCGCCTTACACTTTTGTATAAGATAATGAGATAGCCAAACAAATTGCAGTTCATGTAACACTTTTTAATCCCGCGGGATGGGGATTCCGAACCCCCATGCCTCTGTTCAAGTGCCAATTTGCAGAAGGCTAAATTGATACCAGCAGGAAGGTATTGTTGCCAGAGTCCATTGACCCCTCGGGGTTTTGAGAACTTACGTATCATTGTTGCCAAGGCTGACCCGCGGAAAGCAGTCTCTTCGGCCCCTTGGGCTCTCTGGGCCCCAAAAAATAGCGCCCGCAAAGACCTATGCATCATATAGGGATACAAAGGTGAATGGGCCTTCTTGCTATAGTTGAGGGAGGACAAGAACAATGAAGGTGGGGGAGAAACTGGCTCTTGGATTTTTTGTTGTTGTCTTGTGCATATGGGGCACTGTCTTTATTGCTAGAAATACCTGCATAAAAATGTACAAGGAGTTTGAGCTGTTAAAGGAGGATATTATTCCGGGTACAATTGCGATGGCTGACATCGATCGGGCAGCTACTGAAATAGCCCATGGGGTTATGGACTATATGCATCACGGCCGACAAGAATATAGAGACAAAATAGAACCTACTATGGAAAACCTTCAAAAACTTGGACTCACCCATTTAGAACACAAAACACAGAAGGGCTTAGAGGAACAAAAAAAGGCCAAGAAATTAATGGCTGAGCTACAGAAGTTTAATGCGGCAGTGGCTCAGATTATCGACCTGAAAGGGCAAGGGACAAGCCTCCATGAACTGACAAGAATAGAAAGAGAAATGGTTGATCCAGCCATGGCTACCCTGAGCCAGGACCTGAAAGAACACAAAGCGGTTCGAATGAAAAAACTGACTGAGGCAGAGGAGTCGGTCCGCCAGGCGCGCACCTCGGGTATGCGAAATCTCCTGGTCTCTGCGGTCATCATCACACTTATGGCCGTCTTTTTTACGATCTTTATAACCGGGTCGATCGTGAAACCCATCTATGCCTTACACAAAGGCACAGAGGTGATAGGAAGGGGAAATCTGGGTTACAGGGTAGGCACAGGGGCAAAGGATGAAATCGGCCAGCTCTCAAGGGCCTTTGATCAGATGACAGCGGATTTAAGAGAGACGACGGTTTCAAAACAATACGTTGAGAACATCATCAGGGGCATGAGTGACTCCCTGGTGGTGGTGACAGTGGAAGGTTCTATCCAGACAGTAAACCATGCGACGTGTAAATTGCTCGGGTATCAACCGGAAGAACTTATTGGACAGAATCTAGGAAAGGTTTTTTCCGAAGAAGAGCAAGGGTTGTACCAGAGAACCAAATTCCAAGAATTGATCAAAATGGGATTTATCAAGGGGGTTGAAAGGACCTTTTTGACAAAGGACCGGGTCAAGATTCCCATGCTCTTTTCTGGTTCTGTTATGCACGACACCAATGGGGCGATTCAGGGAATAATATGTGTAGCCTCAGACATCTCTGATCTCAAGCGGGCCGAGGAGGCGCTGCGGGAGAGCGAGGAGAGATACCGAACCATCCTGGAGAGCATTGAGGAAGGCTATTATGAGGTTGATATTGCCGGCAATTTCACCTTTTTTAACGATTCACTGTGCAAGATTTTCGGGTATCCCAGAAATGCACTAACGGGAACAAACATCCGAAAGCTCACGTATCAAGACACCGCCAGGAGAGGGTATCAGGCCTTTAACCGGGTATATACCACGGGAAAGCCCATCAAGGGCTTTGAGTGGGAGGTCATAAAAAAAGACCAAAGCATTGGAGACGCAGAGGCCTCTGTGACCCTAATCAAAGACGCAGAGGGCCGGCCAACCGGATTTCGGGGTATCATCCGGGACGTGACCGAAAGAAAGCTGTTGGAGGCCCAGCTCCGTGAATCACAAAAGATGGAGGTCATCTCCACCTTGGCTGAAGGCGTTGCCCATCAGTTCAATAATGCGCTGGCCGCCGTTACCGGGAACATCGAACTCCTGGAGATAAGTTTGGCGGGCGGCAAGAACATAGGGGAGTATATCGAACCGATAAAGTCATCCGCCCATCGAATGGCACATCTGACCAGACAGTTATTGGCCTATGCCACAGGAGGCAGGCATGATCCTCAACCCATGTCATTGAGCGATTTTGTGAAAAACGCCCTGCCGATGATCCAGTCCACAGTCAAACCGGGCATTTGTATCGAAACCGATTTGCCATCGGACGTCTTTGGGGTAGAGGCCGATCACACCCAGATGGAGATGGTACTCTCGGCCGTGGTTGCCAATGCAGATGAGGCCACAGAAGACCGGGGGCGTATCAGGATTACCACCCGAAATGTGGAGATTGCCAACGCCCCTGTCAAAGATCATCCCTGGCTCAAACCGGGTCGCTATGTTAGTCTCTCTCTTGAGGACGATGGAAAGGGGATGGATAAAGAGACAAGGGGCCGGATATTTGATCCATTCTTCACCACACACGTCCGAGGAAGGGGACTTGGCATGGCCACGGTATATGCCATTGTCAGAGACCATGAGGGATGGATTTCGGTTGACTCTGAACCGGGAAAGGGGACCGCCGTCCGGATCTATCTTCCCGCTCTTGAGGCAGAAAAAGCGGTCAAAGAAAGGGTACTCAAAGAACGGGAGATCGAACCCGCAAGGGGTGAAGGCACCATACTGGTCATAGAAGATGAAGAAGAAGTTATGAGAATAGCCCGGCAGGCGTTACAGATGCTGGGTTATGATGTCATCGAAGCCAAAACCGGAAAAGAAGCCATAGACACCGTTCGAACTTACGAGGGACAAATCGACCTTGCCCTGCTGGACATAAAGCTGCCTGATATCAATGGTGACAAGATATATCCTCTTATCATGGAAGCCAGGCCGAATTTGAAGGTGATCGTGTTTACCGGTTATACCCTTGATGGCCCTCCCCGGGAGATCCTGGGTGCCGGCGCCGAGGGATTTATCCAGAAGCCCTTTTCGATCTCAACATTAGCAGACAAATTGAAGGAGGTGTTAGAGGGTAAGCAGGGCGATATGGAAGCCGGGGATCGGGAAGGGAGACAAACCCAAAAAATATCCGATCCGAAATGTGAAACCTAACTGCACAGCTCCCAAAAATCCCGTGGGTCGAGAGTAAGTAAATGGCCACCAAAGACTACGCATATATGCCACGTCCCCTTTACATTGCCGGACTGATCCTGGCGATGATCCTCATTTGTCCTGCGACAATGAGATATTTCTCGAATCTGGGGGAAAGATGGCTTTATATTGCAACCCTTTCCTTTGCGCTCTCTTTTGGTCTAACCCCTCTTTGCCGGTTTCTCGCGGTCCGATGGGATGTTAGGCATAGGCCGGAGACCGCACCCATTTCCGGGGATTCTACCCCTTTGATGGGAGGAGTGGCGCTTTTTTTGGCCTTTCTGGCCAGCATCTTGCTCAATTGGATCTACTCTGAACAGCTCTTTGCCATCCTTGGGGCATCAGCCGTCATTTTTGGCATCGGCCTTATGAGCGACCTGAAAAAGGTATCGGTGTGGATCAAGCTCTTTTTCCAGGTCCTGGGCGCTGTTGTGGTGATCGGCTTTGGGATTTCCCTGACCATTTTTCCCCAGGCCCTGGGCCTGTCAGGACACCTCCTGAACCTGACACTAACACTTTTATGGATCGTGGGTATCACCAACGCCGTCAGTTTCCTGCATGGCATGGATGGCCTGGCATCGGGGTTGGGAACGATCTTATCCTTTTTTTTCGCAATCGTCTCGCTTCAGATCGATCAGGCCTTTTTGGGTTGGATTTCTATCGCCTTGATGGGGGCTTGCCTGGGTTTTCTTCCCTACAACTTCCGATATCGGAAAAGCGCCGGGATCATGCTGGGTAACGCCGGCACCATGGTCACGGCGTTTATCCTCGCCTGCCTCGCGGTCTATGGAGAGTGGTCTTCGGACAGACCGATCGTCTCTTTGGTCTCACCTCTGTTGATATTTTGGATCCCGATCTTTGACATCGTGTATACGAGTGGGAAACGAATTCTCACCGCCAAGGTCTCCAATCTAAGGGAGTTGATCGAGTACACTGGACAGGATCACATCCACCATCGATTGGCTTATACCTTAGGGACGTCCAAAAAGGCCGTGGTTCTCATCCACCTCATCTGTATGTGTCTGGGCCTGAGTGCCGTGGCCCTCCGCTATGCCAGGACCATTGATGCCATTCTGTTGATCATCCAGGCCCTGATGATCGTCCTGATTCTGAGCATATTGGAAAGTTATGGCCATGCACGGGTTGATAAAAACAAATTATGACCCGCCTCGTGGACATGCCAGAAACACCATCTGATTAATTACCCTTGATAAGGCAAAAATCCATGGAATATATTCCCGCTTATGGATCCTCTCACCCATGCCCTGGCAGGCTATACTATCGTAAAGAGCGGTCTGAACCGCGATACCGGAAGATGGGGGACCATCGCCGGGGTTACTGCCTCGCTCTTCCCCGACGCCGACAGTCTGGTCGGGTTGTTCCTGGGAACCGAGTTTACTGTCAAGTATCATCG
>CAZXCQ010000113.1:0-18384 GCA_964639275.1 uncultured Desulfobacteraceae bacterium
AATCTTGTCATTTTCCCTAACCCTGAACGCTGAACCCGGAACCTGTGAACGCATACAAATTAGGTTGCAGGTTAAATGAAGTGGTAGGGCTTCTCTATAACGGGCAGAAGAAGTAGGCAAACGGGGGGCAGGCCGTCCTGTTAATAGACGGGATACAATGGCGCCCATGGTTCCCATTCTGCTTCCGTTTCCCGATACATCTCAGCTTCCTGGATGTCCTCTTTGGCCATCTGCATCTGCTCCAGGGTGTCTTGATAATTCTGGTAGGCCTCTTTCGTACCCACGTAAAGGCACTTGCAGAAACTTGCATCGGCATAAATATAGTAGACCTTGCCCTCGTGTTTCTTCCTGAAAATCCTGCGCTGGGGGAGGGTCTTGAGGTGATCAAGCTTTTTCTGGGTGTCCGCGAGCTTTATGTGGAACCCGGCCGCAGCGAGCATCCGTTCCTTTTTGATCGCCTTGCTTTCGTGTATGGCAGCGCAACCTGCAATCAGAGACCCCAAGGTGATCAACATCATCATCGTCTTAAACCAAACTGTCTTCAGTTTCATATGAGTCTCCTCCCTTAATTCCGGATCATGCCTGTAATCGCAGGGCCTTGTCATTGATAATAATAGCATCAATAATTTTGCACTGCAAGACCCTCCGTCGGTCTAATTGCTCTGGGGACACCACCGCCCAAGTTCAACGGATTCCCTTATCGAAAAAGGACGTTCAACGGGTAAGGGTGACAGGGGGGTGAGTTGTCCTCGGTCAGCCCCCTGTCGGCCTTGAGAGCCTACTGTCCAGGAGCGCCTTTGCAGATAAATTCTTGATTTTTTGGATACAAAGTTCTTTAATAACCCTTTGAATGGATATTGGCTGTCTCCTGAAGCTGTCATGAACATCTAAAGGCAAACAGCCATAAAGTCAGGATGAGGAAGCGGTTATTGAGAAGAAAGTCATGCTTGGAAAACTGGTAAAAGGTATTTTTGGGAGTAAGAATGAGAGGGAGCTCAAACAGATGCAGCCCATCGTCGATCAGATCAACGAACTGGAGCCGGAGTTTCAGGCCCTCTCAGATGAGCAACTTCTCTCAAAGACAGCAGAGTTTAAAGAGAGGATATCAAAAGGGGAATCATTGGATGATATCCTTCCGGAGGCGTTTGCCGCTGTAAGAGAGGCCTCGGTGCGCGCGCTGGGCATGAGACACTTTGACGTCCAGTTGATCGGGGGCATCGTCCTGCACCGCGGAAAGATCGCGGAGATGAAGACCGGTGAAGGAAAGACCCTGGCCGCAACACTCCCCCTGTATTTGAATGCCCTGACCGGTCGAGGCGCACACCTGGTTACCGTCAATGATTATCTCGCTCAACGAGATGCTGACTGGATGGGGGGGATTTATCATGCCCTTGGCCTTTCCGTTGGGGTGATTGTGCACGGGATGGATGATGCGGAACGAAGAGAGGCCTATGTCTGCGACATTACATACGGGACCAACAATGAATTCGGATTCGACTATCTCCGCGACAACATGAAATTTGAACTCAGCGATTTTGTCCAGAGGGAATTTCATTTTGCCATCGTGGATGAGGTAGACAGCATTCTGATTGATGAGGCGAGGACCCCTCTGATTATCAGCGGGCCGGTCGAACGGAGTGAGAACAAGATCTTCGAGGAGGTAAAGCCCCTGGTAGTCAATCTCCAAAAAAGGCAGGGCACGATCATCCGCTCGCTACTCAAAGATGCCCGTGAGGGGCTTGAGGACGGGGACCCCGGGGAAAAGACCATCGAGACCCTGCTTCAGATCAAGCGAGGGGATCCCAAGAACCCTGTCTTCCTGGATATTGTTGCGCGCAACCAGGCGCTAAAAAAACAGATCGACAGGACAGAGAGCATGTTGAGCGCCCAAAAGTTTCTCCCTGATCTGGATCAGATCCTTTACTGTACCATTGACGAACGCGGGAATGCCGTGGAACTAACCGAAAAGGGGCTGGAGCTCCTCACAAGTGGGGGGCGGGCGGATTTTACCTTACCCGATATCGATGAGGAGAGTTACCACATCCGGGAAGACGAGACCTTGACAGACGACGAGAAGGATGAACGGCTCAAGGAACTTGAAGAACACTATGTGCAATCATCGGAGCTCCTCCATGCGACCCAGCAGCTTATCAAGGCCTACTGGCTCTTTGAAAAGGATGTCCACTACGTGATCAAGGATGGTCAGGTGGTGATTGTGGATGAGTTTACGGGCCGGATGATGCCGGGCAGGCGATGGAGTGACGGGTTGCATCAGGCCGTTGAGGCCAAGGAAGGGGTCAGTGTGGCAGGAGAGAATCAGACCCTGGCCACTGTCACCTTTCAGAATTTTTTCAGGATGTATGAGAAACTTGCCGGGATGACCGGCACGGCAGATACCGAGGCGGAAGAGTTTAATAATATCTACAAATTGGAGGTGATCGTTGTCCCTACCAACGAGGAGATGATCCGCCATGATTACCCTGATGCGATCTATAAGACAGAAAGAGAGAAGTTTAAGGCGGTAGTCGAAGAGATCAAGGGACTGTATGAAAGGGGGCAGCCCGTTCTGGTGGGCACCATCTCGATTGAGAAGTCAGAGATGTTGAGCAAGATGCTAAAGAGGGCAGGAATCCCGCATTCAGTGCTGAATGCCAAACATCACCAGAAGGAGGCAGAGATTATCGCCCAGGCCGGGCAGCCAAAGACCGTCACGATCTCCACCAATATGGCCGGAAGAGGGACCGATATCGTCCTGGGCCAGGGCGTGACAGACCTGGGAGGGCTTCATGTCCTGGGCACCGAGAGACATGAGAGCCGTCGTATCGACAACCAGCTCAGGGGGCGATCCGGAAGACAGGGAGATCCCGGTTCTTCTCGTTTTTATCTATCGCTTGAAGATGATCTCCTGAGGATATTCGGCTCTGATAAGATCTCCTCCATCATGGACCGCCTGGGGATGGAAGAGGACCAGCCGATCGAGCACAACCTGATCTCCCGGGGTATTGAGAATGCCCAGAAAAAGGTGGAGGCACATAATTTTGACATCAGAAAGCACCTCCTTGAGTACGATGATGTGATGAACAGGCATCGGGAGATCGTATATTCCCTCAGAAGGGACATCCTGGATGGCCAGGGGCTTGGAGGGATTGTTGAAGACATGATCGATGAGAAGCTGGAGGACCTGGTTGATAAATGGGTCGATCCCAAAGACCATCCCGAAGATTGGGATATCCAGGGCCTGGTCAGCGGCCTCTCCAGGCTTTTCGGGTTCCGTGCCAGAATCGCCCGCGACCAAATAGGGGAAGAGGCCTTTGATGCCCTGACCCCGGAGACCCTCAAGGAGATCATCCGCGAACAGGCCCATTCTGCCTATGCGGAAAAGGAGAAGCTCCTTGGAAAGGAAGACCTTGAGCAGCTTGTGCGCTTTCTGATGCTCCAGATCATCGATAATCAGTGGGTGATGCATCTACAGAATATGGAGCATATGAAGGAGGGTATCGGACTTCGTGGTTACGGTCAACTGGATCCGCTCAAAGAATACCAGAAAGAGGGTTTCGCCCTCTTTGAAGGGCTGATGGATGGGATCAGGGAAGAGACCCTGGCCACGCTTTTCCGGATACAGATGGCAAGACGTGGGCCGGCCCAGGAGCCCAGGAAGAAAAAGAAGGCACTCCAGATGAGCCATGGGGACGATGCCGCGGAGGTTACGACGGTCCGGAGAAAGGGGGAGAAGATCGGGCGAAATGCCCCCTGCCCGTGCGGGAGCGGAAGGAAGTATAAGAAGTGCTGCGGGGCGAATAGGTGAGGCTTTGGGCGCAAGGCATAAGGCGTTAGGCCTTGGGCGCAGGGTGTTAGGCATGAGGTAGGACACAGATCGGTAGGGGGGTGGTCTGTGAAGAAACGGGTTTGGTAAGGAATATGGAGACGGAAAAAGACATTATCCGGGGCTTTAGGGCCTCGGCCCTGTCTGCGGGGCTCAAAAAAGATGGCGGTCTGGACCTGGCATTGATTGCTTCAGAGGTGGGGTGTTGGGCGGCAGGGGTATTTACGGCCAACAGGGTCAAGGCGGCACCGGTCATACTGAGCCATGCGCATCTGGGGGACGGAAAGGCAAGGGCGATCATTGCCAACGCGGGTAACGCCAATGCCTGTACCGGTGAGACCGGTCTCAGGGATGCCCGCCGGACCGCAGACCTCGTGGCCAATAAGCTGGGGGTCCTCCCTGAGGAGGTCCTGGTTGCCTCCACCGGCGTTATTGGCCAGGCGCTCAACATGGAGGCGATCGAAAGGGCCATTCCCGATCTGGCAGCCGGTCTTTCTCCGGAAGGCATTCCCCTGGCCGCCCGGGCCATTATGACTACCGATTCCTTTGCCAAGATCGCTCATTTTGACGGAGATGTGGGCGGCAGACCTTATCGGATATTGGGTATTGCCAAGGGGGCCGGTATGATCATGCCCCAGATGGCCACCATGCTCTGCTTTGTCCTGACCGATATCGTGATCGCTGCCGATAACCTGAGAAAGGCGCTTTTCTCCTCTGTAGAAAGGACTTTTAATCGGATTACAGTGGATGGCGATACAAGCACCAATGACACGGTACTGGCCCTGGCAAATGGCCTGGCAGGGAACAAGACCCTGTCTCAAAAAGAGTGGGGGGATTTTACAAAGGGGCTGGAGACGGTCACGGGAGAACTGGCCCGTATGATCGTTCAGGATGGAGAGGGGGCGACCAAGGTCGTCTATGTGAAGGTCAGGGGGGCTGCAACCGGCCCTGACGCCCTGATGGCCGCAAGGACAATCGCCAATTCGAGCCTGGTCAAGACCGCCTTTTTTGGCCAGGACCCCAACTGGGGGAGGATCATGGCGGCCCTCGGGAGGACGGAAATCGCAATGAAAGAGGCGCTTGTGGATATATGGATTGATGGGGTCCAGATTGTTGAGGGGGGTCTGGGGAAGGGGCCGGCGGCAGAGGCGGCCGCGGCCAGGAGGATGGCGCTCAAGGAATTCATCGTCGAGATCGATCTTCACCAGGGCAGCTTTCAGGACCAGGTTATCACCTGTGACCTGACACATGATTACATCACCATCAATGCGGATTACCGTACTTGAGCAACCAGCGCGCCGGGGGATCACGATGTTTGCAGTGATTATGTGCGGGGGTTCAGGGACCCGGTTCTGGCCGGTCAGCCGGCGGCACAAACCCAAGCAGTTTCTGAACATCACCGGCAGGGGCCCCATGGTGGTGGAGACCTGTGATCGGCTCAGGCCGATGTTCCGTGACAAGGAGATGATACTTGTCCTGGGGCAGGAGCACCTCCAATATGCAAGGGGTCTCTTCAGGGGCCGGGGGGTCCATCTGGTGGCCGAGCCTGTAGGAAGAAACACAGCCCCCTGTATGGGGCTCGGGGCGGTCTATGCCCAGCATCTGGGGTGTAAGAGACCCGTGACCTTTTTGCCCGCCGATCACTTTATCGCTGACCCCTCCTCGTTCCTCAAGGCCCTTGAGACAGCGGGGAGGCTTGCAGGGTCAGGGGGAATCGTGACCCTGGGCATCGTGCCCAGCAGGCCCGAGACCGGTTACGGTTATATCCACAGGGGGTCTCAACAGCTCGATGTGGATGGCACGGCCGCATACCGGGTCAGGGAATTTGTGGAAAAACCTGATCTTGAAAGGGCGCAGCGCTACCTTGCAGACGGAGAACATTACTGGAACGGGGGAATATTTGTTGCCACCCCTGAGACGATCTTGACGGAGATGAAAAGGTGTCTTCCACTCCTTTACAAAGGGCTGATGCGGTTAAGAGATGCGCTCGATGCCGGAGGATTCGAGGCAGAACTGGACAGGGTTTACAGGGAGGTGGAGGCCATCTCCTTTGACTACGGGATCATGGAAAAGACCCGGGCGGATGTGTATGTGGTGCCCTGCGAATGCGGATGGAGCGACGTGGGGTCGTGGGCATCCCTTTATGAGCTGAGGACCGACGGGCATGACGATGGTCAAAACCTGACTGATGGAGAGGCAATTTTGATCGAATGTGAGGGGTCATTTGTCTCTTCACAGGGAGGGCGGCTGGTGGCCTGCCTGGGGCTCAATAACTGCCTGGTGGTGGATACCCCTGATACGGTACTGGTGGGAGATCTCAGTCGATCACAGGATATTCGAAAGATTGTGGACCGATTAAAAGGGAGCGGGAAGGAGAAGCTATTATGAAGGCCCATATTTTCAGGGAATATGATATTCGCGGGACCTATCCGGATGAATTAAATAGAGAGACAACGCGCGTCCTGGGTCTGGCTATGGGGACCTATTACCAGGCCAACGGTGCCGGACGGATCTCGCTGGGCCGGGACTGCCGGCTGAGTTCCCCCGAGCTGGCAGAAGGGCTCCAGTCGGGCCTCCTGGACTCGGGGACGGAGGTGGTGGATCTGGGGATGATACCAACGCCGGCCCTCTATTATTCGCTCCACAATCTGGACGTCGATGGAGGGGTGGAGATCACCGGAAGCCACAACCCCCCTGAGTTTAACGGCTTTAAGATCTGTTTGGGCCATATGTCTGTCTTTGGTCAGGAGATCCAGAAGATCGGGGAGATCGTCCGGTCAGGTGATTTCAAGCGAGGGAAGGGGAGACTGGAGAAGGCCGAGATCCTCAGTCCTTATATCCGCTACGCAGAAAAGAATATTCAGTGTGGTCAGACCATGAGGCGGGTGGTCGTGGATGGCGGAAATGGGGTAGCCGGACCGGTTGGGAGCGAGATCTACAAATACCTCGGCTTTGATGTGATCCCCCTCTTTTGTGAACCGGACGGAAGGTTCCCCAACCACCACCCCGATCCCACGATTCCAAAGAACCTTGAGATCATGACATCAAGGGTTAAAGAGACCGCCGCAGACCTGGGGATCGCCTTTGATGGGGATGGGGACCGGATTGGTGTTGTTGACCCGGAGGGAAACATCATCTGGGGGGATCAGTTGCTGATCATCTTTTCACGCGATCTCCTCAAGCGTCATCCGGGGTGCAAGATCATCGGAGAGGTCAAGTGCTCGCAGGTATTGTACGACGATATTGAAAAGCGCGGTGGAAGGGGGATCATGTGGAAGGCGGGGCATTCGCTGATCAAGAGCAAGATGAAAGAGGAAAGGGCCCTCCTGGCAGGCGAGATGAGCGGGCATATATTCTTTGGTGAGCGCTACTTTGGTTATGATGATGCCATCTATTCAGGTGCACGGCTTTTGGAGATACTCTCAAGATCGGAAAATGGCGTAAAGGATCTGCTCGCCGGCATCCCAAAGATGGTGAATACCCCGGAGATCCGTATGGATTGCCCTGATGAGAGGAAGTTTGAGGTCGTGGCCCAGATGGCAGAGGAGTTCAAGAAGGCATATCACGTAATCGATGTGGATGGGGCCAGGGTCCTCTTTGATGGGGGCTGGGGGCTGATCAGGGCGTCCAACACCCAGCCTGTCCTGGTGCTGCGGTTTGAGGCGCGAGACAGAGGGCGTCTTGAAGAGATCCGGAAGATCTTTATGGATAAACTGGAAAAGAGGCTGTAGTCCCCTTGTCCCGAAATCTCATCCTGGCGAATATGACGACGATCTCCTTTTCCCGGGAGCGGAGCACCTTTTTTTGTGCCCCGATCTCAAGGATCTGTGACATTTCCCTGAAAAACCCGATGCTGGTCTTTCGGACCCCTTCAGCCAGTATGATTTCGCCTCCGGGTGCCAGGTAGGTCTTGAATAGATCCAGAAGCGGGCCATAATCCCTTTCACTGTAAAGGACCTCAGACCCAACGATGTAGTCAAATGCCCCCTCCACCCGGGGGTTGTTCCAGTCGAGCGCCTTGATCTCCGGATCGGACCCTGTCTCTGGGGCATTTATCTCCGCGTTGGCGCGGGCAAAATCGAGGGCATCGGGGTTCTGTTCCGTCATGGTCACCTGATGCCCAAAAGAGGCGGCAACCACTCCCACCAGGCCCAGGCCGCAGCCGATTTCAAGGATGCGTTTTTGGGGATTGGCTGTGATCCCGGCGAGATAGTCGGCCAGGACGATCGATGCCTCCCACAGCTTGGACCACAGCGGGAAATTGTGAAAGATGTCCTGGGGGTCCAAAAACCGGTCAAGGGATCTGGGGACAAGAAAGCTGAATTTCCTCCCCCTTATTACCACTTCCTTGGTGTCGGTCTCATATTTCTTTTTAAATGATTCCAAAAAAGACATCAAAACACCGTATCTTCACAATTTTCACTCTCCCCGGTAAGTATGCCCATGACTGCCGGGGTGGACACCCGGTGTGTATAGCACAGATGAATCTGATAATATACCCCCAAAGACAGGTCAGTTCCGGAACACCGCCAAGTATTAAAACAAACCTTACGCCCTGCGCCTCACACCTCATGCCTTACCCCTCTCGCCTCAATCCCAGCCTTTTCTGTTGACAGCCAAAGGGCTTTTTCCTAACATCCCCGGCTTAAAACTGGCTCCATCAGGCAGTCAATAATCTAATTCAGGGGTCACGGGATACAATCCCTTGGGATAAAGGAGAAGACCTTATGATACATGTGGAAGGGTTGACCCGGTATTTTGGGGATCTGTGTGCTGTGGATCGGATCGATCTGGACATCCCGAGAGGAGAAATCATGGGCCTTCTGGGCCCAAACGGGGCGGGAAAGACCACGACCTTGCGGATGCTGACCGGTTTTCTCAGACCCACCTCGGGCACTATCCGGGTAAAGGACTATATCATCGATGAACAGCCCCTTGAGGTCAAGAAACTCATCGGCTACCTCCCGGAATCGGCACCTCTTTATCATGACATGCTGGTCTATGACTACCTGGGCTATGTGGCTGACATCCGGGAGCTGGAAAGGGACCGAAAACAATCCCAGATTGGCCGTCTGGCAGGGCTCTGCGGGATCAGGGAAGTCATGCACAGACCCATCGGTCAACTCTCGAAGGGGTATAAGCAGCGGGTGGGTCTCGCGCATGCCATGATGAATGACCCGGAGATATTGATTGTGGACGAACCCACGTCGGGTCTCGACCCGAACCAGATCGCTGAGATCAGGGATATCATCAGGCGGATCGGTGAGGAGAAGACCGTTGTCCTCTCGACCCATATCCTTAGTGAGGCAGAGGCCACATGCGACCGGGTCGTCATTATCAACCGGGGCAGGATCGTGGCCGATGGGAGCACAGAGAGCATCGGCCGGTCTGCCAGCGGGGAACACTTTATACACATCTCGCTTCGGGGTGCCCAATCTGACGCGGTAAAGGCGAAACTGGGTTCCATTGCCGGAGTGAAGGCCATAACCCCCCTCAAAGGAGATAAAGAGGAGAGTGACACACTCGATATTAAAGTGGCCTGTGGGTCAACCGGGGATATCAGGGGAGAAATATACCGGAGGATCAAAGAGACCGACTGGGTTCTGCTGGAACTTTACCGGGAGACCCGGAGACTTGAAAGCATCTTTAGAGAGCTCACCACGGAGAACTGATATGCGGCAGGTAACCCACATTTGCAGAAAGGAATTCAAGAGCTATTTTGTTTCTCCCATCGCCTATATTGTGATATCGATTTTTCTGTTGGTGACCGGCTGGTTCTTCTTTTCCATCTTTTTTCTCTATGATCAGGCCAACCTCAGAAACTTTTTTGAACTCCTCCCCATCATCTTTTCATTTGTGGTCCCGGCGATCACGATGAGATTGTTTTCTGAGGAACTCAATATCGGCTCCTATGAGATCCTCCTGACACTGCCGGTCACCTTCTGGGACGTGGTGCTGGGAAAGTTTCTGGCGGGGGTTGGATTCCTGGCCTGCATGTTGATCCCGACCCTCTCATATCCGATCACCGTCTCCTTTCTGGGCCAGCTGGATTGGGGGCCCGTTTTTGGGGGATACATCGGAGCGGTCCTTCTGGGGGCGACATTTACCGCCATCGGTCTCTTTGCCTCATCACTTACCCGGAACCAGATCACCGCCTTTATCATTGGCGTGGCCATCTGTTTTGGCCTCACCGTGATAGACAAGACCCTTTTCTTTCTCCCCCGGTCAGCCCTGGGATTTATCGGGTACCTGGGAGCGGATTTCCATTTTCAGAACATCTCAAGAGGAATCGTCGATTCAAGGGACATCCTCTATTTTTTGAGTGTCAGTTTTATTGCCCTTTATGGCGCGCGACTGGTCATAGGGGAGAAGAGCTAAGGAGAGCTCGGGATGGGTGTAAAAAAGAGATCAGGGGATTATATCAAGTTTTTTGCCTACCTGGTTGTGGTTGTCTTGATCAATATGGCGGCTACAACCCTCTTTTTTCGGTGGGACCTGACAAAGAATAAGGTCTTTTCAATCTCTGAGGCCAGCCAGCACGTGGTGTCAACCCTCTGCGAGCCGTTGACAATCGATGTGTTTTTCACCAGCAATCTTCCGGCCCCTTATAACAATGTGGAACAATATCTCCGGGATCTCTTAAAGGAATATTCGATCTATGCCAATCGATATTTTAACTACCGTTTTTTTGATGTGAGCGCCGAAGAGGGGGCCGTTGACAGGGAGGCCAAAAAGAACCAGGAACTGGCCAACAGCTATGGGATCTACCCTGTCCAGATCCAGACCGTGGAAAAGGATGAGATAAAATTCCAGAAGGCCTATATGGGTCTCGTGATGATCCACGGGGATATCATGGAACGGCTTCCGACCATAACCGCCACCAACGGTCTGGAATATCAGCTGACAACGGGCATCCGGAAGCTCAACAACAAAGTGGGGGCACTACTGCGGCTCCCAGGAAAGATCAGGATCAGACTCTTTCTGTCCTCTTCTCTCAAGGAGGTTGCCCCGCTCATGCGTCTGGACCGGCTTCCAGGGCTTCCCGGGGACCTGGAGAAGATCGTAGAGGGACTAAACAAGAAGAGCTTTGGAAAACTGGAGTTTGAATATCTGGATCCCACAGCGGATCCGGGGCTGAAAAGGGAATCGGAAAAGTACAATATCATGAGACTCAAGTGGCCGGCCCTCTCCGGCGGTAAGATCCAACCGGGGAGCGGGTCGATCGGTCTTGTGATGGAATATGGTGAGAGGGTCGTCGAAATCCCGTTGATTAATGTCCTGCGACTCCCCCTGATAGGGACCCAGTACCGGATGGTCAACCTGAACAAGATGGATGAGATAATCAATGAAAACCTGGAATCGCTGATCGATATCAACCAGGACCTGGGCTATCTCGCCGATCACGGGACACTCAGGCCCGCCAAACCCTCACCCATGGACCCGATGGGACGATCCGGTGGCCCGCTCTCGAATTTCCGGGGTCTGGTCTCGCAGAATTACACCCTCAAGGAGTTTAATCTCAAAGGGGGAGCCCTCCCCGAGGGGTTTAATTGCCTGGTGATTGCCCGGCCTACAAAGGCCTTTACCGACTATGAGCTTTTTCAGATCGATCAGTTCCTGATGAGGGGAAAGAGCCTGGCCCTGTTTCTGGATGCCTTCGAGGAGGTCATGCCCCCTCAAAACATGCCCAGGCAGTATGGCCAGGGACCGCAGTATGTTCCTCTCGATACCGGGCTTTCAAAGCTCCTGGAGCATTATGGCATCCGTATCAAGAAGGCCTATGTCCTGGATGAGAGCTGTTTTAAGCAGGCACTACCCAGACAGTTTGGGGGTGGGGCAAGGAGCATCTATTTTGCCCCGCTGATCAAGAGCCGGTTTATCAATAAGGATCTGGGATTTATGCAGAATATAAAGGGGCTTGTGGCCTTTAAGATCTCCCCCCTTGAACTGGACGAAAAAAAGATCAAGGAAAATGGTCTCGATGCCTACAGGCTATTTTCCTCTTCCGACAGGTCGTGGGAGATGAGCGGGAGGATCAACCTCAACCCACTCTTTATCACCCCACCCCAGTCCAAAGACAAGATGAAGAGCCATCCGCTGGCATACATCTTGAGCGGGGAATTTCCCAGTTACTTTGCCGGGAAGCCCATTCCTCAGAGGGAGGTCGAGGAGGAGGGGAAGAAAAAAAAGGATGACAAGACAGAGGGAGAAGCCAGGCCACAACCCGAAAAAAAACCAAATTCGGATCTGTCAAAGATCAAAGGCGAGGGTCAAATAATAACAAAGGGCAAACCGGGTAAGATATTTCTGGTTGCATCCTCAGAGATGCTCAAAGACAGCCTGGTAGATGAAAGGGGAGAGACCCCAAACGCCACCTTTCTCATGAATACACTGGATTTTTTGAATGACAGGGAGGAGATCGCGGTCATGCGGGGCAAAGAGCAGCGTTTTAATCCACTCCGGGAGACACGGCCCGGGACCCGGACCTTTGTAAAGACCTTTAATATCGCGGTCCTGCCTGTGGTGGTGGTCCTTTTTGGGCTCCTGGTGTGGTTTCTCCGCCATTCACGAAAGAGACGGATCCAGATGATGTTTGAGAGATAGGAAAGGTCGGCCATGAAGATAAAGAAAGAATATCTGATACTTGTCCTGATCATTTTGGGGTTGACCATCTATCTCTTGCTCCGGAGTCCCAACAGGAGCCTTTACCATGTCCCTGAGGTCCCCGATGTTGCCGTTGAAGACATAACCAAGATCGAGATCTCCAGGCCAAGGAGGACCATCTTGCTGAACAGAAAGGATGATCGCTGGTTTATTGATCCACAAGGGTTTCCTGCCGATGCCGCCAAGGTCCGAGAGATGCTGAATCACATAAAAGAGATTGCGCTAACGGCCCTGGTCTCAGAGGCGAAGGACTTTAACCGGTACGACCTGGGAAAGGATCAAAAGATCGCTGTAAAGGCCTGGTCCGGTGACAGACTCAGACGCGATTTTGACATCGGCAAGGTGGCCCCCTCGTACAGACACACCTTTGTGAGGATGGCAGGTGATGCCAATGTCTATCACGCGCGGGGCAATTTCAGGGGCAACTTTGATCAGGGCGTGGAAGGTCTGCGGGACAAGACGGTTTTGTCCTTTGCCAGAAAGGATATCAGAGAGATACGGATGATCAAGGCCCAAAAGGAGCTGCTCCTTGAGCGCAAAGATCTCGATGTCAAAGCGGATTCCACTGAGGGGGCTGACGAAGAGAAAAAGCCCGATACGCGGAAGGAAACGATCTGGGTGGATCCGGAGGGCAAAAAGGGGGACATATCCAAGGTCAACTCCCTGCTCAACACCCTCTCTGACCTGAAGTGCAAAAAGTACCTGGGTGACCTCAAGAAAGAGGATCTCAAAGATCCCATTTTTGCGGTCCGATTAAAGGGCGATCAGGAATATACCCTCTCAATATTTGGCAAGAAAGAGAAGGATGCCAAGGGCTACCCGGCCGCATCATCGCAGAACGACTACCCCTTTGAGATAGCGGATTATGGGGCGGACCGGATCATGATCGACCCGGAGGAGATACTCGAAGGGCAGGCCAGGCCGGAGAAATAGACCTCCACCCTTTCCGAGAGGAGAACACCATGGAGGGATTGAGACTTATCAATATCGGTGAAAACGAGACCGTCAAGAAACAGATAGAGAGGGGGAGGGAAGGGCAGGGCCTCTTTGATTCGGAGGAGTTCAGGGCGGTTAACAGGATCTCCCTGGATGTAACAAACATGTTCGATGCCCCCGGAGGGGGCGCCATCACAGAGGAGGATGTGGTTTCCCTTATCCCGGAGGTGACAAAGGCCCACCATATGCTCAAGAACAACCAGGGGGACATCTACGATGGGGATGTCCTCATGACGGGATGGCAAGACCTTCCTGCTGAAATTACAAGGGAGCACCTCAAAGATATTCGATCCATCACCCGGGGTCTGGCCGGTGACGTGGACGCCTTTGTTTCCATCGGCATCGGGGGGTCTTTTCTGGGGATTGAGGCCACGTTCCGCGCACTTACCCATCAATATTTCAACCAGTTGGACCGGAAGAAAAGGGGCGGGGCCCCGGAGATCTATTTTCTGGGCTACAATATGGACCCGGATTTTTTCCGGGATACCCTGGACCTCCTGGAAGGAAAACGGGTGGCGGTAAATGTTATTTCGAAGTCGGGGACGACCACCGAGACAGCCATCGCCTTCAGGATCATCCAGGATCTGATGGAGAAGAGCTGGGGGGCTCAGGCCAACAGGTTGATCCTTGTGACCACGGACAGGGCAAAAGGCGCCCTAAAAACAATGGCCGATCAAAAAGGCTACCGCTCATTTGTGATCCCGGACAACATCGGGGGCAGATATTCGGTGCTGACCGATGTCGGGCTGGTGGGTCTGGCCATGGCCAATATCGATATAGAGGAATTTGTCGCGGGTTTCAGGAACATGAGGGAGATCTCCCTGGGTGATGATTTCTGGCAGAACCCCTCGCTGGTGCACGCAGCCATGCGACACCTGGCCTGGCGGGCGGGAAAAAAGGTGGAGGTGGTGGCGACCAATGCGGTCCCGCTCTATCCGGTCGCCAGGTGGATGGAGCAGCTCTTTCCCGAAAGTGAGGGTCACAAAGGCCACGGTCTGTGGGTCTCTCCCTCGCTATATTCGGAAAAGCTCCATGCCAACGGGCAGATGGTCCAGGAAGGGGAACGGAACATCCTTGAGACCTTTCTTTTGCTTTGTGAGCATGACAACCGGGTCAAGATCCCCGGGAGCAGAGACGACCTGGATGGCCTGAATTTTCTTGTGGATATGGGCCACGACATGAACTTTATCAACCGAAAGGTTATCGAAGGCCCGGCATATGCCCACTATCACGGGGGGGTCCCCAACATGACGGTGGAGATCCCGAAAAGAAACGCCTTTAACCTGGGGCAGCTCTACTATATGATGGAGAGGTCTGTTGCCATAAGCGGTTATCTGTTGGGCCACAATCCATTTATCCAGCCGGGGGTGGAGGCCTACAAGCATGCCATGTTCGCGTTGATCGGAAAACCAGGGTTTAAAGAGATCGCCCGCGAGATTGAGCAACACCTGGAGAAGACACAAAGGATCCGGGTCTCATGAGCCTCGACAGATCGCTGGTCCTTGCGACTCAAAATGAAGGGAAGATAGCCGAGTTCAGGGGGCTACTGGCCGACTTTGACGTGGAGATCAGGAGTCTGAAGGATCATGGGCCGATCCCCCAGGTGGCCGAGGATGGGGAGACCTTCGAAGACAATGCAATCAAGAAGGCCCAGTTTACGGCCAAGATCCTTGGACTCCCGGCACTGGCAGACGATTCCGGGTTGATGGTAAAGGCATTGGGGGGGATGCCGGGTGTCCTCTCAGCACGCTTTGCCGGTGAGGATGCAACAGACGAGGCAAACAACCTCAAGCTCCTAAAGGCCATGGCGGGCACCACAGAGCGGTCGGCCACCTTTGTCTGTGTCATCGCTATTTCAGCGCCCTCTGGGGCAGTCCGCCTGTATAAGGGCACCTGTGACGGTCTGATTGCCCACGAATTGACGGGAGACCGAGGGTTTGGCTATGACCCCCTGTTTTGCTACCCGCCTCTAAAAAAGACCTTTGCACAGATGTCCCCGGAGGAAAAGAACCGCATGAGCCACCGCGGAAGGGCCATGGCAGCGCTCCGGAAGGACTTTGACAAGGTCTTGATCTGGTTGAACCAAAGATAGACGTTTACGGGTTCAAAGGTTCAGGGTTCACCGTTCAAGGTGAACCTGCTGAATTATTTCGCAATTTTGTGCATGGGTGAACCCGTGGATGGTCGTTACCCGGATTTATTGGAAAGTTGCGCTGTCTGCGAGTATCCGCTGAAAGGTCGCTGTTTCGGGTGTCCGGGTTTGACAAGAGTGCTCTGAGTGTATATGATTACAAGAGTTCGACAAAAAAATCCCCACGAGGAGGTAGATATGCTTGAAGTAACAGAGAAGGCGAGTGAGATGATAAAGGAATTCTTAAAGGACCGGGAGGAGATCCCCTCCATCAGGATCATGCTTTCCCAGGGTGGCTGATCCGGGCCCGCTTTGGGCATGGCTCTGGATGAGTCAAGGGAAAATGATGAGGTATTTGATGATCGGGGTCTTACCTATATTATTGAAAGGGAGCTTTATGATCGGGTAAAACCCATAAAGGTCGATTATGTGAATACCCCGATGGGTTCGGGTTTTAATATTGCATCCAATATGAAGCAAGAGGCCTCGTGCGGCACCTCTTGTTCCTGTTGATGACTGCGATCTCCAGGCCACCATCCCCCGATTGAGGATGGTGGCTTTTTTTGTGCATTTCAAAAGGCGCCCAGCTGACACGAGGATATCTTTATGCCCAAGCCCTCACAGGCCGATGAAACCGCCATCTTGCCGATGCCGAGCCTTTCTGCTATATCCCAGGCAGACCTGCAGGGGAGTCGATCTTCTATCAAGGCCTGTCGAATGGCCTCCTCCAGGTCCTGTTTGACGCCCTCTCCGGATCTTACGATCTTCTTTTTTGGCTGGTAGCCAAAAAGCCCCAACTGGCACTGGGTCACCCGGATCTCAAGAAGATCTGCCGCGCGGCCCACCTCGCCAGGGGATTCTCCCAGGTCAACAGCGAGCCCAAAGGCGGAGGCGCAGGATATCTCTCCACCGGTGGCCCGGTCTCTTAGGGGTCCTGAAATCGTTGACTTTACCTTTTGACCCGGCGGGTGTTTTTTTGCGTAATGTCCCGTCTTTTTATCCATCATCGTATGGCCCCCAATATCTGATTCAGTGGGTTTTTAGCACAACAACACCCATAAACGCAACAAGTTGACTGAAAGAACTGGATTTCGGCTGCAATTTATCCCGTATCCTATACAGGACCGGAATGACGCATAGAGGACATTTTCGGCTTCTTGCGGCTCAGTCAATTTTCAATCGTCAATCGACAATCATGAATCCGATAGTGTTGTTGATTCAGGTGGAGGGCTTTGACCAAGGACTGAAGGCCCAAAATTCTTGCATTATGAACAGCCCTATTATAGTATTTCTAATATCCGGTTAATCTTCTTTACTCTATGGGGATGGAATCACCAAAGCAATTGGGAAAGGTAAAGGCCATGAAATTGAGTCTAAAGCATAAACTTACCGGGCTGCCACTTGTCGCGGCTATAGTCCCTGTACTTGCCATCTTTATATTTACCGCCATTGAGGAAGAAAACGTTACCAGGAAAATTGAGGCTGAACTCAATCTCCTCGGCCGCGAGAGCATCTCACAGATTGCCCTGGCCGTTTATAATACGTGTGAGGCCACAAAAAAAATGATCCAAATGGAATTGGACAGCAGGCTGGAAAACGCCGCGAGCTTTCTCAACAGTATGGGAGCACTTTCCCTATCGCCCGAGGTCCTCTCACGGAAGGCGGTGAATCAGTTCACAGGCAAGGAAAAGGAGGTGCGCCTTGCCGAGATGCTCGTCGATGGACTTACCAACCCTGCCACCTATATAGACCTCATAAAAAAGAAATTCAGGGGGGATTACTGCCTCTTTCAGCGCATGAACAAGCAAGGGGATATGATCCTGGTGGCAACGACCTTGCCGGCAACAGGGAAATCCCCCGGTGTAGGGATTTACCTGCCTGCCACAGAAAACGGCACCCCCGATCCAATGATCCGGGACATACTCGCCAAAAGGCCTTATAATGGCCTTGCCTACATCCTTAATGGCTGGTATTTCAGTGCCTCCAAGTCGATAACAGACAAGGAGGGGAAGGTCATCGGCATGTTATATACTGGCATCCCGTACGAGACCCCCGAATCTTTGCGCCAGGCCGTCATAGACATGAAGGTTGGAAAAACGGGCTATGTCTATGTCCTTGGTGGCAGGCTGCCCTTCCACCGGGGGCATTACATCATTTCAAAAGGGGGACAGCGGGATGGGGAAGACATCTGGAGTTCAAGAGATGGGACCGGCCGTCTTTATATTCAAGCCATTATAAATAAGGCCATCGGGCTTAAGAAGGGTGAAATTGGATTTGAACGCTACCCCTGGCGGAATCCTGGCGAGACGGCTGACCGCTCAAAGGTGGTTGCCATTGCCTATTTTTCACCATGGGACTGGGTGATCGGGGCCGGGGCCTATGAGGACGACTATTATGATGCCAGACAAAAGGTGAATGATAGCATGGATCGTCTGCTCTGGGTCATGATCATCAGCGGTCTCGTCGTCCTTGTGCCTGTTATCGGGGTTGCCTTGCTCCTGGGTCGCAAAATTGCCGGACCCATTGCTCAGATTACCGCCATTGCAAGAGAGATTGCCAGGGGCGACCTTTCCTCTGCAGCGGACTCCGTACGCCTGTTGGTTGGAACAGGGGAGGGTGATAAAATAAAGGTATCAGACAAAGAGACCGGCCATCTCCTCTCGGCCGTAAAGACGATGACCGAGAGCCTTAACTCGCTGGTTGGCCAGGTTCAGCGCTCCGGGATTCAAGTGAGTTCTTCATCTACCGAGCTGGCTGCCACTGCCAAGGA
>CAZXCQ010000114.1:0-18360 GCA_964639275.1 uncultured Desulfobacteraceae bacterium
GAGGAAACAGCTGGTAAAGGATATCGCCGGGATAAAAGACTAAGCGGAAATTTGCTTTAAATGGATTAAAGCCACCCTTTTTGGGTGGCTTTTTGTTTTGGACCGAAATACGTCTTTTGCTTATGAGTATCAAGGTGCCGGCGGGGGGCTTTATGAGATTTCACCGAAGGCGTTGCTCAGGGCCACTCCCCGCTCTGTTTCCACCTGAGCGATGACTTTGCCGTTTCGGATCCAGCAGCGGGTGGTGAGGGTATCTCCTGGATAGACCACACTGGAAAACCGGGCCCTGAAGCCCTTTAGGCGCTCGACCTGGCCGTCCAAGACACCGTTGACGATGGCCCGAACAGCAAAGCCGTAAGTGCAAAGCCCGTGCAGGATCGGCCGGTCAAACCCCCCCTGCCTGGCAAAATCGGGTACCAGGTGGAGGGGGTTGAGGTCACCGCTGAGCCGGTAAAGCGCCGCCTGGTTTTCTGGGACCTTGTTGGAGATCGTGCAGTCCGCTTCTGTGTCTTTGGGAGGGTTTACGATTTCAGACTTTGGCCCCGGGTCACCGCCAAAGCCCCCGGCACCCACATAGAAATTGACCCAGTAGGTATCAAAGGAGTGGCTCCCATCCTCTGTTCGGCCCGAGACGTGGATATGATAGACCGCGGCCTTGCGCTTGTCATAGATATCTGTCACCTCACCCACCACCAGAAAACGGCCCTCAGGGGGCAGGGGGCCTGAGAGGCGGATTGTCTGCTCGCCGTGTAGAAAGCGTGAAAAATCGACCCGGTCTCCCACATTGGGATAGGCCCTGATGGCTGGCACCACACAGAAACTGGGCAGGACCTTTAGCCCCCCCGGTGTACCTTCGTAGACAAAGTCGAGATCCTCGGCAGAGGCGCCCACACCCAGCGCATAAAGGACCACATCCTTCCAGGTGTATTCAAAGATGACGGGTTTTGTCTTTTTACCGATCACACTCAGGTCTACTTCTGACACGATCCACCTCCTTGATCATCTCTGAACCCTGGGTTTGATCACCACAGCGGGTCTGGTCCTTTTGGAATATCTGAAACCGTCAGCCTCCCTTGTGGTTCCGTATTTCTTCTCCAGCTCGCCCAGGGGCCCTGCATCCAGGGCCCGGACCGGGCAGGCCTCGATACAGTTGGGTAGCTTGCCCTGGTCAAAGCGATCGAGACAGTAATGGCATTTTCGCATCTTGGCCCCCTTTTCCGGACCAAACTGGGGGGCGTCATAGGGACAGGCCTTGAGACACTTCTCATCACACCCCGCGTTTCCCAGACAGGCATCGCTTTTCACCAGGACGATCCCGTCCTCCTCCCTCTTTCTTATGGCACCGGCCGGACATGCCGGCACGCAGACCGGGTCCTGGCAGTGAAAGCAGGGGGCAATCATATAGCTGACAAAGACATCCGGGAACTCACCCTTCTCGGTGTAAAGCAACCGCATCCAGTTCTCCGGGCCGGCCGGTATATCGTTCCAGTCCTTACAGGCGACCCGGCAGGCGCTGCAACCGGTGCATCGGGTCTGGTCAAAGTAAAAACCGATCTGCATGATTCAACCTCCATCTAAGGTATCAATTTAGCTTTCTGCAAAATTGGCAGTGGGACAGGGGGATAGAGATTCCGTTTTGAAGGGCGTATGACTCGCCCGTAAGAGAGCGTAAAGAAATCACGTGCCAGAGGTGAAAACAGGGGGCAGTATTTGCTGAGAAGTCTTATGGTTTTTGGCAACCTCGGTGTCGGTGATTTCTTAACGCTCTCTAACGGTCTCAGGCAGGGATACACACTTCAAAACGGAACCCCCATCCCCCGGGTTTCAAAAGGCTCAACTGTTACCATGTAGGCCTTCTGGGCCTGCACAAGGCAGGTGTTCATAATCGTGGCTCCGCCGCCCGAATAGGCATCCTTTGTCAGGGTATTTGCACACCCCCCACGGTCTATTCCATTTTCATCCGGATCATACCAGGCGCCCTCAAATATAGAAATGACCCCGGGGGTGATCCGCTCGGTCACCCAGGCCGTGATGGCCACCTTGCCCCGGTCGTTAAACACATGGATCTCGTCCCCGTCATTGATCCCCCTGGGTGCTGCATCCACCGGATTTATCCAGGCCCTGTGGGGCTCCACCTCCCTGAGCCATTCCACCTCGTGTAGTTCCGAGTGAACCCGGTTTCTGGGGTGCGGGCTCAGGAGTTGAAGGGGATATTTCTCTATCAGGGGGTCGTTTCTGCCTTCAGGGGTGGACATGTATTTGGGTATGGGGGGGCACAGGGGGTTTTTGAGGTCAGCCACCCGCTGGGAAAAGATCTCGATCTTACCCGAGGGGGTGGGGAAGGGGTTGTTTTCGATATCTTCGATCTGTTCCCGAAAGGCCACGATCGGTTGTGGGAGATCGACCCGGTGGATGCCCTTGCGTTTGAACTCCTCATAGTCCTGGATACGCTCGGCCATCTCCGGGGTCTTCTCCACAAACATCTTTAGCCACTGATCCTCTGAGAATGGATTAAAATCCTTAATCCCCAGCCTCTCGGCGATCTCTGTCACGATTTCAAGATCGGATTTGCATTCCCCCAGGGGTTCAATGGCCCGGTTGATGAATATGTAATAGGGTCCCGACGGCCAGGGTCGTGCCAGATCGCTCCGCTCGGCCGCGCTGGTGACGGGCAAGAGCAGGTCGGCATATCTTGCCTGGGGGGTCATAAACAGCTCGTGCACGGCGAGAAAGGGGAGCTGTTTCAGGGCCCTTGCTGCCTTGTTGGTGTTCCCGGTCTGATTGAGGAAGTTGTTGCACATGGACCACATCAATTTTATGTCCGATGGGTAACCCCCTTCCTTACCGCGCAAAATGGCGTCAAAGATCTTGTCGATGTGGACCCGCTTGATCACGCGGAGCCTGATATCAAGGGTTCCCTTTACCCGCGGGCCGTCCAGTTCGAATGGATTCTTGCCGGGGGGTATGGCCGGCATCCTGAAGAGGTGGGCGACCGGGATACCCATGAGGCCACCACAGGCGCTCCCCCCGGGCCGGCCCACGTTGCCGGTCATGGCGCAGAGGGTGGCGGCACAGCGGTTATACTGCTCGCCCATGGCGCTCCTGGCCGGGCCCTGGCAATCCATGAGTGCCGCAGGTTTGGTTGTGGCGTACTCGCGGGCCAGGGCTTCGATGGTGGCCGCATCCACCCCCGAGATCTCGGCGGCCCAGGCCGGGGTCTTTTGGATCCCATCCTCCTGCCCCAGGACGTATTCTTTGAACTTATCGAACCCGACCGTGTATTTGTCGAGAAATGCCTGGTCGTGGAGGTCCTCTTTGATCATCACGTTCGCCATGGCCACCATGACCGCGGTGTCGGTACCCGGTCTGATGGGGATCCATCTATGGGCAACGGTCGCCGCAGTATCATGATAGCGCGGGTCGATGGCGATGACCTTTGCCCCATTTTCCTTTGCCCTGATGAGGTAGTACATGGTGTTGGTGCCAGAGATCATACGGGCCGGGTCCCACCCCCAGAGGATGATCAGTCTGGAATTGAGTAGGTCCTCCCTGCTGTGACCCACCATGACCGACCCGTATTGGGTAAGCGATGCCCAGACCGCGCCTTCGGAGGAGATGTTGCCGTAATGGGTCACATAACCGCCAAACTGGGCCAGGAGACGGGCCGCGGCCAGCCCGCCGTTGTGTAAGCTCGCAAGATAACCGCCACCCGTGGTCAGAAAGATCCCCTCGTTCCCATAAGTCTCTTTGACCCGGGTTAGCTCCCCTGCCAGGATATCAAGGGCCTCGTCCCACGAGATCCGCTCAAACCGGCCTTCACCCTTTTGACCGACCCGCTTTTGGGGATACATGAGCCGATCCGGATGGTGGACCATCTGGCGGTAGGCCCGGCACCTGAGGCAGGTCCTGAGCTGATGGGGTTCTTCGACATCGTCCCCCTCGACCCGGATGATCCGGTTGTCCTTTACATGGAGCCTGAGGGGGCACCTCCCGCCGCAGTCAAAGGTGGAGGCCGCCCGCACGATTTTGACTTCACCTTCAGTCTGACCTGTCTCTTTTGCTTTCATCTATTTTCTCCAGGGGTAGATGTGTCGTCTGAATTTAGCTTTCTTCAAAATTGGCACTTATACCGGGCAATGGGAATTCCCTTTTGAAGGGTGTAAAACTCGCCCGTAAGAGAGCGTAAAGAAATCACGCGCCATAGAAGGAAACAGGGGGCAATACTTCCGGGAAAGTCTTATGGTTTTTGGCGACGTCGATCTCCGTGATTTCTTAACGCTCTCTAACGCTCTCAGACAGGGTTACCCCCTTCAAAAGCGAACCCCCATTGCCCGGCTTTCAAAGGCCTAAAGTGTTAGCTTCTTTTAACCCCAGTTCTCCCAGGAGTCGGGGTGAGGGGATGCCGGTCTTTCTGTCCCATCCCCACTCGTCGTAATAATCTTCCACCATTTCTTGTGCCTCACGGCTGCGCAAGGGTTTTCCGTTGACATAGTCTTTGAACCCGGGTCTGACAAACCATTTCCCGGGAAGAAGCTCTTCCTCGACATCCTGGCCCTCTTTGAGGTTGGCCATCCTCAAAAGGGTCCAGCCCCGCTCAACCCGCCTTCTGAGCCGGGGTAGATCCGTCTCGATGCCGGTTACCGCCTCGTAGAGCTGCGCGCAGAGCGAGGCATTGTAAAACCGATTGACGGCACCCCGTGCGCAGATCCCCAGCGCACCCAGCATAGAGAACCAGACATGCGAGTATTTCAGGAGTCTCCCCACCCGGAGTTCTTCCTTCTGATCCGGAGATTTGAGCCCCGGTAAGATGCGCTCAAAGGCCTCCTCCGGCACCCCCATCCGCCTCAGGTGACGGGGGAAGACCGCAAGGGGCCTCCTGTCAAAATAGGTGGGTGACCCGCTTGCCCCCACGTGGGGGCCCCTTGGGTCCAGGGCCTGACCCAGTTCCATGGTCCCAAAGAGGTCCCAGGTCAGAGCAGATCTTGGTCCCACGTAGGGGTGCATGCCTTTTACAAGGGGCGGGGCATAGGTCTCAGCCGCTTTACCAAATTCCGCAAAAACCCCCCTGAATCCCCCTGCCAGAATGTCGCCCAACCCCTCGCGGTAAGTGATCTTCCTGGCCCAGGTCTCCATGGACTGCAAGGAATCGGTTGCTATCTCGCAATCGAGTTGGTTTTGTGAAATGATCCCGTGATCCGCGAGGTCCCTGGCAAAACTCATCAGGCCGAAGAATTCAAAGGCATCCAGCCCGTACTGGTCAAGTGTGGCCATGCACTTGATCGACTCCCTGTGATCCTTAAATCCATAGAGAACCGGGGTGAAGAGATTTAGGATGGAACTCGTACACTTTACCAGACCCTTGAATTCACCGTCCGGTATTTCAATTACGTCCTTACAGCCGATGGGGCACGAGACGCAGGCGATGCGTCTCTTTTTCATCCCATAATAGGTCTCTTTTGAGATCATGTCGAAGGACTTGACCAATCCCAGGTCCTGCCATTCCTTTAAATAGGGGTATGCCCTTATGGTCGCAAGAAAGTCTTTGGCGAGGGCCCCGTACCCTTTCCTGTCAGCCACCCTGACCCCGCGGCCCCCCCCGACCACGATGGCCTTGAGGTTCTTCGACCCCATAACGGCACCCAGGCCACCTCTCCCGAGGGTGGCGATCTGGTCCACAAAGGCCAGCGAGAATGGGACCCGGTTTTCACCCGCTTGCCCGATGCTCATGACACCGGCTGGTTTACCCCATTTTTCCCATAGGGCCTCGCTGGTTTCGTCTACGCCCTTGCCCCACAGGGGGCCGGCGTCGCAGATCTCCACCTGATCATCCACAATCTTTAGATAGACCTGCCGATCGGCCCGGCCCTTGATGATCAGATGATCGTATCCGGCGTTTTTGAACAGATAGCCGAAGTTTACCCCGCCCGAACCGCACCATCCAATGGTTCGGGTTGCGGGTAGTTTTGTGACCGCGTAGATCCTGGAACTGGAGGGGAGGTTTGTCCCCACAACGGGGCCGGCCCCCAGGACTATGGGGTTTTTGGGTGAGAGAGGATCGGTGCCGGGGAGGATGACGTCGGAGGCGAGCTTGATGGTAAGCCCCAGACCGCCCACAAACTTTCTGGCCAGATCAAGGTCCAGGGGTTGTTTTTCTATCCTGCCATCTGTGAGGTCAACATAAAGGATCTGTCCAGCGAAACCGCCCAGATTCATCTGTCTGCCCCCTTTTCAGTCTTTCTCAGGGCCTCAAAGAGGCAGTGATCCACGCATACACCGCACCCATTACAATCCTCCTCAAAACGTATTGAGGAATCGGCCCCCGATGTGGCGACGCGGATCCTTGCCCTGGAAGGGTTGAAGGCCTTTGTGTAAAGATCGGAACAGGCCAGCTGGCACCTCAGACAACCGGTGCACCGCTCAGGAGTAATCTGAATCTCATATTTTCCCATAATTTGTTATCCGGTCTTATCTGGCGATCATGGCACGCATCATGTCCGAGGCGTTCTGGGCATGATCGGGAATATTGCCGATGGTTTCTACCAGCCTGACAAGATAAAACAGGCGAGGAGGGTCCTTGATCTTGCTGAGTATCTTATGAATCAGTTCCCTTTCCAGGTAATCGGCCTCATTTTCATGCTGACGGATATCCTGGATCAGAGACTTGATCTTTTTTCGCATTTCTTCGGATCCAGTCCTAAAATAACGTGCGGCCATATCCACCAGAGGTGAGAGGGCCTCGATGGCCGGAAGGATCTTTTCCACCAGGAATATCATGTCTTCCTTTAACTCATCCTCTATACCTTCAGGTTTGTATGAGAGCCAGTAAAGGGCTTCCTCGACCCCATCGATGACCCTATCCTGTTCCCGCAGGTACAGAAAATACTGAAACTTGTCCACCTGCATCAAAATCCCTTTGGGTAAGTGCCCCCGGATGTTTCGTTTGATGGCATCGGCCTCGGATTCCAGCCTGGCCACATGGTCCATTATATCGTCAAACTCTTCGTATTTGAGGTCTACGTGACATCTTACCGCCCGAAAAAACATCCTGGCACACTCGCTTACCTTGTCGGCATGCCGTTTTAGATTCTCAAACTGAGGCTTGTAAAAGAGATTCATAAATATGGTACGCATAACCTTTTCTCCATGCTTTATAATAATACACTAACCAGCAATTTGTATACTATCATTGAAAGCAAGATGGTGAACGGCAGGGTAATAAACCATGAATAGAGGATGTTTCTTATCACCCGTAAATCAAGATCCCCCATGCCCTGCATAAGGCCCACGCCGATTACTGATCCCACCAGTACATGGGTCGTTGATACGGGCAGGCCCATTCGGGAACAAATCAGGATTGTGGTGGCGCCGCCAAACTCGGCACAGAATCCTCTTACAGGGGTGATTTCTGTGATCTTTTTTCCGATGGTCTGCATCACCCTTGAACCAAATGCCAAAAGCCCTCCCCCGACAGCGGCCCCGCCCAGGGCCAGCATCCAGACAGGCACCTCCACTCTCATGGCCACCGTTTTTGTCTTGACCACCGAATATATGGCGGCCAAAGGGCCTACGGCATTGGCTACGTCATTGGCACCGTGGGCAAAGGCCACATAACACGCCGTCATGACCTGAAGATAGGCAAAAACGGTCTCCACCCTTTTATACTCGTCGCCCTTGATCCAGTCGCTTCCTTTTTTGCCAAGCCGGGACAGCAGGACGCGTCCACAAAAACCGGCAGCTAGGGAGAAGGGCAGTGCGATCATCAAGGCCGAGACAAAGCTGAGATCCAGGTGGAGATTCTTGAGGCCTTTGAAAATGACCGATAATATCAGCACAATCAGTACGAGGGATAATAACCACGGGGCATAGTATCGGGTTATCTCATAGGGCCTTTCAGAAGAGAGGATCTTTTTTCGTATGAGATAATAAGTGCCTCCACCGATAAGACCGCCTATGAGGGGAGAAACCACCCAGCTCGCCGCAATGGTCCCCACCTTACCCCATGAGATCGCACTCACGCCCACGGCAAGAATACCAAACCCCACGACCGCCCCGACAATGGAGTGGGTAGTGGATACAGGAAGCCCGAAATGGGTGGCGATCTGCACCCATATCCCGGCAGCCAGGAGCGCTGCAAACATCCCCAGCAAAAGCTTTTCCGGAGAGCCTGCCAAGAGGGAGGGATCGATCATCCCTTTTCGAATGGTGTTGGTTACATGGCCCCCTGCCAACACCGCTCCCAGCATATTCGCCACCACGGAAATCACAACCGCCTGTCGCATGGTAAGGGCACCGGAACCGACCGATGTGCCCATGGCATTGGCCAGGTCGTTGGCTCCTATGTTTGCGGCCATATAGAAGCCCAACACCGTTGCAAAAGCCAGGAGGTAATACTCGGCACCGGCAGAAAAAAGCGTACTCATTGGATAGGCCAGTCTCTTGCGTCTTTAGACCTGCAGCCAGCAGAAGGCATCATGACTATATGGGCTCAAAGGCGTTTATCTTCTGGAGATGATCGAGCATCTTGAGATAGCGCCCGTCTCTTTTCTTGAGGATTTCTGTCTCGGCTCGATCCCCATAGTCGTAGAAACCCTTTGAGGTCTTGGCCCCCAGGTGACCCTGTTTTACCTTTTGTTCCACCGCAGGGCTTATATCTCCGCGAGATCTCATAATATCCAGGACCAGGTCAAGCCCGGTGAAGTCATAGGTCTGAACCACCCCCACGATGGGAAGACGGATTCCCAGACTGAGCTTTACCGCCAGATCGATTTCTTCAGGGGTTGCCCAGCCCTTTTCCAGCATCTCCCAGACCGCCGTGGAAATACCGAGCTGGATCCGGTTGACAATAAAGGAAGGGACAAACTCCTTCATTATCACCGTCTTCTTGCCGAGTCTCTCCATCAGGCCCGCGGTAAAGGAGACGACCTCGGGCGATGTCTCCGGTCCGGGGACGACCTCTACCAGGGGGATGATGTGGGGTGGGGCGAACCAGTGGGCAACAACCAGGCGTTGGGGTCTCCTGGCCTGTGCAATACCAAAGATATCCAGTGATGAGGTGTTGCTGGCCACAATGGTATCTTGAGGGCAGAATTCCTCCAGCCGGGAAAATATCTTCCTTTTTACATCAGGGACTTCTACCACTGCCTCCACGGCAAAATCAACCCCTTTGGCAGCAGCCGCCAGATCTGTGGATGGGTGTATGCGCGACTCAATAGCCGGGATTTCCCCGGCAGAAACATGTCCAAAGTCTGCCAGAGTCTCGAGGTTAGCCCGTATCAGGCCCATGGCACGATCCAGTATCTTGTTATCCAGGTCTACAAGTCGCACCTCAATCCCTGACTGTGCAAAGACCTGAGCAATCGAGTGCCCCATGACACCCGCCCCAACCACCAGGGTCTTTTTTACGTCGCTTGGTTTCATATGCAGCCTCCTTTAAAGCTCTTTTCATCTTGATGGGCCAGGACCATTGATACGCAGGATCTCTCTCGCCTCCTGGGGCGTGGCCGGCGCCAGTGAGAATTCCCCCAGAATCCTGACCATCTTTTCTACCATTTGGGCGTTCGACCTGGCCAGCTCCCCCTTGCTCAGATAGAGGTTGTCTTCCATCCCCACGCGGCAATTCCCTCCCAGGAGGGCTGCCACGGTGCAGATGGGAAACTCGGTCCGGCCTGCACCAAAGGCGGACCATTGATAGTTGCCCGCGCCGAAGAGCCGGTCTGCGGTTTCTTTGAGATGAATCAGATCAAAAAAGGTGGGCTGTATAGCGCCCAGGATTCCCATAACAAACTGAAGATAGAGCGGGGCCTCCAAAAGACCGCCGGAGAGGAGAAATTCTGCATTGTATAGATGCCCGACATCGTAGATCTCAAGCTCCGGCTTGGTGCCGTTTTCCCGCATCACGGCGCAGACCTTTTCAAGGTCGGCAAATGTGTTCTGGAATATGGCCCCCTTGCTGGCCTCCAGAAAGGGCCTTTCCCAATCATATTTCCATCCCTTGTATTTGGCGATCACCGGGTAAAGGGCAAAGTTGATGGAACCCATGTTGAAGGAGGCGAGCTCGGGTTTGAACTCGGGGACCACGGCCATCCTCTGGTCCACGGTCATGCCCGCCCCGCCGCCGGTGGTGATGCAGATGATCACATCCGATTCAGAACCGATCCTGTCTATGATCTCGCGGAAGAGACCGAGGTCGGGGCTGGGCATCCCGTTTTCAGGATTCCTGGCATGGATGTGGACGGCCGCGGCGCCGGCCCGGGCTGCATCAATGGCCTGACGAGCAATCTCCTCGGGGGTGATGGGCAGATAGGGAGACATGGTTGGTGTGTGGATGGAACCGGTGATGGCCGCAGAGATGATCACGTTTCTTGACATGGCAAGACCTCCCTGTTGGATCAATATGGCAGCCGTAATCAGGATATCTCAAGAGACAGGCAAAATCCATATTGTTGATCCTCTTTGAAAGACTGTAACACTTTAACCGTTTGAAACCCGGGCAATGGGGGTTCGGAACCCCCATTCCCCTGTCTCAGTTCCAGTTTTGAAGAAAGCTAATATTGATACGAAAAACTGAAAAGGACGTGGGGGTTTCCCCCACGTCCTGGCCTTTAAGGTTATCGGATGGCGGCTATTTACACCGTGGATTTCCGGTCTTCTCCGGAGGGGTTGTGATCTGTTGCGCAGGGATGACTGTCGGTGTGCCCACATAGGGAAAATCGTAGAACTTGCTGGTGGGCTCAATCTCCGCCGCCACTCCCGGGCCGATCATCTGATGATCGCATGCGCGCATCGTCACCGTGCCCCAGGGGACCTCATAGGTCATGCCTTCCCAGGCCTTGATAACGGCTCCCACATCGGTGGTTCCCGCCTTTTTTATGGCCTCGCCCAGAAAACGAACGGCCCAGTAGCACCGGCCCATGCTGAGATTGGGCCAGCGGTAGGCGACGGGCGCGTCTTTATATTTTGCCGCCCATTTTTCAAGAAAGGCCTTGTTTTGCGGCGTGTCGATCGTGATCATGTAAAAGTCTCCTGCGACATTGCCGATTGCCGGTTTTCCGCCCACAGCCTCTATATGGACCGGGTCGTTCAAAAAGTAGTCGGCCAGCTTGACCTTCCAACCCAGGGCGTATCCGTGTTTCAGCAATAGCTGAAGATCAGTGCCCCAGTTTCCAGACAGGACCACCTCGGCGCCGGATGCCATGATGGCACTGATATAGGGAGCGAAGTCTTTACAGGCGATGGGGTGAAAGACCTCGCCAACAATCCGGGCGCCTTGTGGTTTTACCTGCTCGAACTTCTTCCTGAAACCTTCTGCCGCCTCACGTCCAAAGGCATAGTCCTGGCACAAAATGTAGTATTTTTTGAACTGTGGGTATTTGTCGACCATGTATTGGACAAGGACGGCAGAGTGCTGGTCGGTATTCATACAGCACCGGAAGGTATAGGGTGTAAATGCCGAACCGGTAATACTCGCTGCCTCGGTGCCATAGCTCAGGTTGATCACCTTGTATTTTTTGGCCACCTTGGCCATGGCAAGCGTGTTATGGCTTCCCGTACCGGTCATGATAAATTTAGCGCCATTTTCTAAAATTAGCTTTTTTGCCTTCCGGGTCGCTATGGCAGGTTTCAGGGCATCGTCTTCATAAATCCCCACCACCTTTTTACCCAGAAGACCCCCTTCTGCATTGATCTGCTCGATGGCAAACTTGACGGCATTGACATAGCGATCTCCCACGTCCTTAAATGGCCCGGAGAGGGGCTCGATCACACCAAAGACGATCTCATCGCCTGCCATAACCGCCGGTGGCCCAAACGCGGCTGCCAAGAATGGTAAGACAGCCAGGACAAAAATCCAGGTTATTTTTTTCGTTTTCTTCATGACAAAAAACCCTCCTTTCTCGATGTGTGGTTGTTTGTTAAAATCCATCACCTCCTTCTGGCCCTTGGCCTAGACTTCGAGATATCTTTCGCGCACCTCATCCTCATGTTCAAGGTCCTGTGTTGTCCCGTCAAATACGATCTGCCCCTTGCTCATCACATAGGCCCGGGAGGTCAAATCCAAGATGATCTCCAGACCCTGTTCAACCAGGAGGATGGAGATGCCTGCCCCATGGATCTCCTGGATGACATTTGAAACCGCTTCGACCAGCATCGGTGCAAGACCTTCTGTGGGCTCATCCAGAAGCAAGAGTTCCGGGTTGCCCATAAGGGTCCGTACAATGGTCAGCATCTGCTGTTCCCCGCCGGACAGATTCCCCCCCCTGCTGGAATCTCGCTTCTTTAGCTGGGGGAAGAGACTGTAGGCCTTGTCGATGTTCCACCTTACCTTGAGATCCGCTTGGGTCTTGCCGGGCTTTATCCCCAGGAGAAGATTCTGTCTGACGGTCAGGTTGGGGAAGATCCTTCTCTCCTCGGGGACATAACCCACCCCGAGTTTGGTGATCTGGTGCGGCTTCATCCCTTCGATATGTTTTTCCCTAAACTGGATCGATCCCGACCGGGGGGGTACCACCCCATTGATGCTCTTGAGCGTCGTGGATTTTCCAACGCCGTTCCGGCCCAAAAGCCCGACGACCTCCCCCTCTTCGACTCCCAGGGATATGCCCTGGAGGATGTGGCTTTTTTCATAAAAGGTGTTGACATCTTTTAACGTTAGGATCATTTCTTGCTCCCGAGATAGGCCTTCTTGACTTCCTCGTCCTCTCTGATTTCTTGTGGGGTTCCCGTTGCCAGGATTTCACCATAATATAGGACCGTGATACGGTCTGAAATTGAAAAGACCACATCCATGTCGTGTTCGATAATCACCAGGGTCTTTCCCTCTGTGACCCTGTCGATCAGATGGACCGCCTCGCGGGTCTCTTCAGTGGTCATACCCGCAGTGGGTTCGTCCAATAGTATGAGTTCGGGGTTGGTGGCCAGTGTCACACCAATTTCCAGTGCCCGTTGATGCCCATAGGCCAGCTCCCCGGCAGGGGTCGCAGGAAATTCCTCCAGGCCTATGGTTTTTAAAAGTGCGGTCGTTTCACCTGCAACCCCCTTCAGATTGTTTAGCCGTGAAAATATATTAAAACGCATCCCTTTCTTGGAGAGGATGGCGTTTCTGATATTCTCATAGACGGTCATGTTTGGAAAGAGGTTGGTCACCTGAAAAGATCGCGCCACCCCGTGCCGGTTGACCCTGAATGGGGACCAGTTGGTGATCTCCTCCCCTTTGAAGAGGATCTTACCTCTGGAGACCTTGTATTTGCCGGTAACGAGATTAAAAAGTGTGCTTTTACCGGCACCGTTGGGGCCGATGATGGCGTGGCGCTCCCCCTGTTCCACAGTGAAGTTAATCCCGGAAAGGACCTCAAGTCCACCAAAGTCCTTGTCCACATCCTTGATTTCTAGAATTGCTCTCACCGGTTATCTCCGTTTCACTGTTCCGGCTGATGAAGCCAGGTCTTTAACCCTGAACCCTGAACGCTGAACCTGTGAACGCCTCCGTCCAATCCTATTGGTTTGCAAAGACATTTTTTATCTTTGTGGGTATCAGACCGATCAGGCCCCTGTTAGCGTATAGGATCAAGAGGACAAAGAGTAGCCCGAGGAAAAATTCCCAATGTTCGGTAATACCGCTGACCCATTCGGTAAAATATATAAATACACCTGCCCCCAGAACCGGCCCAAAGAATGAGCCTGTCCCACCGATAAAGGTCATAAACAGCACCTCTGTGGACATGGGGAGGCCGATCGCCTCCAGGGAGACAAATTCCTGGAAAAAGGCAAACAGTGCCCCGGCAATACCCGCGAAGAACCCGGCCATTGTAAAGAGCGTCAGCCTGGACAGAAAGGTATTGTATCCGATGAACTTGGCCCTCTCTTCGTTGTCTTTTACGCAAGCGACGGTATTGCCATAAGGGGTCCTTAGGAAATACCACAAAGCGCCAAGACAGATGAGAACCACGATAACGGTCACGTAATATACATTGACCGTCGAGAACATATCCAGTTCGCCGAGCAATGGAAGGTGCATATCCGGTCTTTCCAACCCGATCCCGTCATCCCCGCCGGTCAGACTTCGCCACTTCAGGGCGATGGCATATATCAACTGATTAAAGGCCAGGGTCAGCAGGGCAAAATAGGCCCCGCTCAATCGTACGCAAAAAAAACCCACGATCACAGCCATTATGCCCCCGGTCACCCCCCCAACCAAGATGGCCAGCAAGAGGGGTATCCCCGGAACATACTTGAGGGCAAAGACCATAAAATAGGCGCCGGTTCCAAAATAGGCCGCGTGTCCAAAGGAAAGCACTCCACCGTAACCCAGGAGCAAGTTGTAGCTAAGGGCAAAAAGGGCGAAAAAGGCGATTTCAACGGCCATGTTTAATTGCAATTCCGTGAGAACAAGCGGCAGAATTGCAAGCAGCGCCAGGATGATCAAACCACAAAAGATGTTTTGATAGCGTTTTTTTGTCATGCCGCCTCCCCAAAAAGACCCTGTGGTCTCCACACCAAGACGATGGCCATGAGCAGGAACTCAAACACCAGCGCGAGCTCAGGCAAAAACATAATCCCAAAAGATTGGAGCTCTCCAATCATCAACGCGGCGATCAGGGCCCCCCAGACGCTCCCAAAGCCCCCGATGACGATCACCACAAAGGAGTCAATCAGGATATCCAGGCCCATGCCCGGGTAGGTGCTCAAAAAAGGCGCGGCCACGACCCCCGCAAGGCCTGCAAGGGCCGAACCGATACAGAAGACGCCCAGAAAGACCGCCTGGACATTGATTCCCAAGATGTCTACCATCTCATTATCAAAGACCGCCGCCCGGACCGTGATACCGATGCGGGTCTTTTGCATAATAAAGGCAAGGATGAGCAAGACGAATGCCGCGATAAGGAGGATAAAGAGGCGATACAAGGGATAACTGGCATCCATAAATGGGACAGAGCCTGTTAATAAGGAGGGGGGCCTTACGGCCAGGGGGTATGTGCCCCAGACCCACTTTACCACCTCGGCGAGGATGTAAAAGATCCCAAAGGTCAACATCAGTTCGGGGGCATGTCCCAGGATGTGGACTTTTCTCAAAAGCACGCGCTCGACAAATGCGCCGATAAGACCCACACCAATCGGGGCCAATATGAGGCAAAGCCAGAAGTTTCCGGTCCAGGAGGTCAGGGTATAGGCAAAATAGGCGCCCACCATGTAAAAGGCGGCATGCGCGATATTCAGTACGCCCATCATCCCGAATACAAGCGTGAGTCCGGAGGTCACCAGGAAGAGAAGCATCCCGTAGACAAGTCCATGCATCGCTTGAATCACATAGGCATCCAGTGAAAATCCCATAGATGAAATCTCCTTATCGGGAAACCTTTGGTAAATCCATCTGAGGCCAAGTCATCCGTTAAGAAGTGGGGAAAACACTTGGCCTTGCCCTTAATCGCGGCCCCAAAACGCAGGATGTCAGCCTGCGTCGCATTCCTACGAGACTTCCTCTTGAGATAAAGGGGTATATATGACCATCAAACAAAGGACTTCTTGGTCTCCAATTGCCATACCCCGGTGAGGAATACCAGAGTCGAAATACATTGTGTCGCCTTCTTCAACGAAATATTCGTCTTCACCGTGAATAAACCTCATGTTGCCTTTGAGTATGAGCAACATCTCCTCGCCCTTGTGCTGAAATAGAGGACTCTCGCTGATGTTGGCCGGGACGGTGAGGATGTAAGGTTGCATGTGTTTGTGAGGATAATTGTGTGCCAGCGTCTCATAAGAATAGCCGAAGATGGTGCCATCGCGGGCCATGATCTGACGATCGTTTTTCTTTACCAAGGAAAAGGATTTTTTCTCCCCGCTCTCGCCGAAGATATCGGAAATGGTAACGCCCAGACCCTTGGCAATATTCACCAGTGTGGAGACCGGCGGCGCCTTGTCCGAATTTTCCACCTTAGAGAGATACCCTTTGGAGATTCCGCACTTGGAAGCCAGCTCAACAAGAGTCAGCCCCTTTGATTTTCGTAACTTGCGTATATTTTCTCCTATTTCTGGTTCGGGAATAATGGGGTCCTCCTTAACGGCGATGCGATTTCACCGGGAAAGTGGAATCACATCACGGTATGGTGGGTTGGAACAGGAGTTGTATCCAGTTAAGAAACTCAGGTTTCAAAATTAGAACCTTTATAGAAAGCCAGTGTATTTTGATGGGTAAATTTATGAATATATAATTATTTTTATGATAAATTAAGTTTCCAAGCTGAATACTCTTTATCAAATATATTGGTCCCTGTCAAGCGTTTTATCAAGGTGCCTGTGGCGGGGGGCTCCCGGAGTTTTTCAGTTCCGAGAATATGCTTTCCAGTATCAATTTAGCCCTTTTCAATTTGACACTTGGACAGGGGAACGCCCATTGCCCGGGTTTCAAAGGGCTAAAGTGGTACGTTTTCCAAGGAATCGTCATTATGGGTAAGTGAAATGCGAACCGGAATCCGGAAAACCGGTCCGGAAAACCCTGCTCAGACAAGGGAGGTGATGGGTGTCGCGTCCGGGCAACCAATCAGTCAGAAGAACGGACCCTCTCACGGAGCACCGATTTTAAGATCTTTCCCGTCCCTCCTCGTGGAAAGGCATCGATTATCTTCACCTCCTTGGGGGCCTTAAAACGCGCCATCTGAGACCTGGCGAAATCGATAATCTCCTGGGGGGAGGGTTCGGTGTCTTCTCTTGGCACCACAAAGGCGACAGGCACCTCTCCCCATTTCTCATGGGGTCTGCCGACCACGGCACATTCCAGGATGTCGGGGTGGGAATAGAGGACCTGTTCAACCTCAAGGGAAGAGATGTTTTCCCCACCGCTGATGATGATCTCTTTCATCCTGTCCTTGATAAAAAGAGATCCATCCGGACCCATGGAGACGAGATCGCCCGTGTGATACCAGCCCCCTTCCAGGGCCTTCCGGGTCTCCTCCGGGTTGGCATAATAGCCCTTCATGACCATGTCTCCCCTCACCAGCAGTTCTCCAATGGTCTCGCCGTCCCACGGGAGGTCGTTTCCCTCCCGATCAACAACCCGGAATTCCACCCCAAGCATGGGGAAACCCCAGGTCTTTTTGGCGCGATATTCCCTGATATCGGGGGCAATCCCGGGTCCCAATTCCGGCCATGCGATGAGGGGGCATGTCTCGCTCATGCCAAAACCGGTATGGACAAGGCATCCAAAGGCCTTCTCGGTCCTCTCGATGATCCCGGTGGGAGGGGGGGCCCCTCCGATGAGCAATTTTTTCACGCTCGATACGTCATATTTTTCAAAATCAGGCAGATCCAGGATGGCGTTGACCATGGTGGGAATGACAAAAAAGCGGGTGACCTTTTCCTCCTGTATGATTTTGAGCGATGCCAAAGGATCAAACTTCTGGGTCATGATATGGGTACCCCCTTTTGCCGTTAGGTAATGGGGGGTTCCCCAGCCATTGACGTGGAAAAGGGGAATGAGGTGGAGCTGAACATCGCTCTCGTCCATAGGAGAAACCGCGAGGGTGACCAGGGCATGGAGGTAGAGGTTACGATGGGTCAGCATAACCCCTTTGGGTCTTCCGGTGGTCCCGCTGGTATAGAAGATCTCGGCAACATCATCCTCTTCAAAGGGATACCCCCCTGGAGAAAAGGGGGGCTCGGGCGATGACTGCGCGAGCATCCCCTCATAGTCGCCGGTGATCCATTCAGGCGAATCGTCCCCGGCCTCCAGGAGGACGTAATGTTCCACCGATGGGGTCTGGTCCCGAATCGAATCGATCTGGGGGACAAAGTCCCTGTCAAGGAACAGGACCTTTGGGGTGGATTCGTTGATGATATATTTGAAGTCATTGGGGACCAGTCGGATGTTGAGAGGGAGAAGAATCGCCCCGATTTGGGGAATCCCGTAGAAGGCCTCAAGGAGCCGGTGGCAGTTGTACCCCAAATAGGAGACCCGGTCCCCCTTTTGGACCCCCAGCTTCAAAAGCCCGTCGGAAAGCCGGTTGACCCTTTCTCCGTAGGCAAGATAGGAAAAGCGGTGATCTCCACATATCACCCCCGTCTTTTTTCCGTAAAGCTTTAGAGTCCTTTCAAAAAAACGGATCGGAGTCAATGCTACATTCATCTCACTACTCCTCTGGCTGGATTTTCGTCCCGTTTTTTATCGTAATGCCTGACAGTTTTTGATCTACCTTATCGTATCATCCATTGTCAATGCCTCTAAATATGAATCTTCGTATCAATCTAGCCATTTTCAAAACTGGCACTCGCGCAGGGCAATGGGGGTTCGGAATCCCCATTGCCTTGCTTTCAAACGGCTAGTGCCGCGTCTCAAAAGTTTTGATCCAGAAAATGGCAATGTGTTATTCGACA
>CAZXCQ010000115.1:0-18337 GCA_964639275.1 uncultured Desulfobacteraceae bacterium
TTTTTCTAATGGGAGAGTTTTTTTTCTTGACTTACTTTCTCATAGGCGAGCCGTAAGCGGTGATATAGGGGACAACAATATCGCTGTGGAGGGGTGCGGCAACACCGGAGATCCCGGTCCTGCCCAGCTCCTCTGTCAGTATGACCGAATAGAGGAAGTCTGCCCCGAGCCCGCCATATTCCTCCGGCACATCCATACACAAAAACCCCTGCTCACCCATCTTGCGCCACAGGGCCTTGGGGACAATCCCGGCCTCTTCCCACTCATCCGCATGGGGGGTGATCTCTTTTTCGCAAAACCGCCTGACCGCCTCTCTAAAGATCCTGTGCTCTTCGCTATATGGGATGATATCCATTGATCCTCTCTCCTGAAATTTCTATCTTTGTATCAATTTAGCTTTTTTCAAAATCAGAATTGACACAGGGCAATGGGGGTTCGGAATCCCCATTGCCCGGGTTTCAAACGGCTAAAATGTTTTCTATATTTCAATCCTCAATCCGGTGATCGAGCTTTACCGGGTATCTGCTATTCTCGCTGTCATAGAAAACGATCTCTTCTGCCGCACCCCACTCCCTGTCATCCATATAGCAGTAAAAGGCCCGGGTCTCTCCGGGTTCGATCCGCTGATCTCCATAAGGCATCAGGTTGTTAATCCGCTGAGTTTTGCCCTTTCCTTTGAGGTCAAAGTGGCTCGGCACCACCACCGGACGGTCGGAGGCGTTCCTCAGGTGGATCTCCAGGTTCTGATCATAGGCCCGGATACCACATGCCTTGAATGAGAATATCTCCCCTACCGGCGAATTCATGATGGGCCGGATTTCCAGCATGCCCGATCACCCGTTGTAAAGACCGACGATAGCAATGCTACAGATGTTCTGGGCCGGAAATCCGCCCAGGTTGTGTGTCAGGCCGTATCGGGGCCTTTTGAGCTGCCGTTCTTCGGCTCGACCCAGGAGCTGAAGATACATCTCATAGAGCATCCGCAGACCCGAGGCCCCGATGGGGTGTCCAAAGCACTTGAGACCGCCATCCACCTGGGCCGGGATCTTGCCGTCGCGGTTGTAAAATCCGTCCAGGGAATCCTGCCAGGCCTTGCCCCGCTCCGAGATATGGAGATCTTCGTAGGTAACAAGCTCGGTAATTGAAAAACAATCATGGAGCTCCATCATACTGATCTCTTCACGCGGATCTGTGATCCCCGCCTCCTTATAGGCCTTTGTGCTGCATCGGTCCGTGGTCATAAAATGGTCGCCGTCCCATTCGTTAAAGGCCATTTCCTCCCCATTGCTGAGAGAAAGCTGGAGGGCCTTGACCGTCACAGGGTTCTTTATACCCATGTCCCTCGCCTTTTCAACCGTGGTCACGATGGCGCAGGCCGATCCATCGCTCACACCGCAGCAGTCAAAGAGACCCAGGGGATGCGCAATTATCGGCGCAGCCAGGACCTGGTCGATCGTAACGGACTTTCTGAGATGCGCCTTGGGGTTGAGGACACCGTTTTCGTGACTCTTTACCGAGACCTGGGCCATGCCCCGCTTGAGGTCCTGATCTGAAACATGATGCTTGGCCCCGTATGCGGTGGCCAGCTGGGCAAAGGAGCCCGGCGCGGTCATATTGGGGACCCACAGCCAGCTCAGCGACCCAAAGTTGGATCCCGGGTTGGGTAGCCCGCCATAACCGCTGTCCTTGAGTTTTTCCACCCCCAGGGCGAGGCAGATGTCATAGGCACCGGAGGCCACGGCATAGACCGCGCCTCGAAAGGCCTCGGTCCCGCTGGCACAGTAGTTCTCTGTCCGTGTGACCGGGATAAAGGGGAGCCTGAGGGTGGTTGCCAGGGGGAGTGCGCTCTTTCCCACATTGATCTCCTCAAGGCATGTGGAGAGCCAGGCCGCCTGAATCTCGTTCCTGTCAATACCCGCATCCTCCAGGCACTCGGTAAAGGCCTCCACCATGAGTTCCTCGCCGCCCACGTCCCATCTCTCACCAAAGCGGGTACAGCCCATACCTATGATTGCCACCTTGTCTTTGATACCTGTGGCCATAGTCATCCCTCCTTTAAAACTTAAATAGTTTCTCGATAAGCTGGGATTTCATCAGGTCGCCTTCCACCTTGAGCTTCCCGGTGGTAAAGGCACTCATGGCGTTCAGCTCGCCACTAATCAGCTTTACAAAATCATCATCTCCCATCTTGATGGTCGTGGTGGGACTCTTGTGCGCGCCTTCGGTCACCTCACAGGCCCCCTCCTTCACCGCCACATACCACGCCCCGCCTTTTGGCCCGGAGATCTCAAACTGAAACACCACATCCACACCGGCTGCCTTGTCGGCCTGGAAGACATCAGGAATCTTTTCAAATATGCCTTTGACCGTCAGTCCACCGGCATCCGCCCCCTTCTCTTCCGCCTTCTTCTTGGGGCTAAAGGCATCCAGCATCGGACCAAAGGCCGCCGTGGCATTGGAAAATTCTGCAGCACCTTCAAGTGATCTGATCCTGGCCATGCCCGCGGCCACTGCCTCCGGTGAGGGAACCTCTTTGCCGTCTCCGATCACTGCCCCGGGCCCGGTCACAATGGCTGCCCGGTTAAAATAGCCCATGCCGGCATTGTAGATGCTACCGGTCACAGGGCATTGCTCCGAGCAGAGATAGAGGACCATGGGGGTCACAAACTCGGGTCTGAGCTTCTCAAAAAGCTCCGGGGGTAATATGTCCTCGGTCAGCCGCGTCGCAGCAACCGGCGAAATGGTGTTGATCTTGATGTTGTGCTTCTCACCCTCCAGCTTGGCCGTGTTCATCAGACCCAGCAGCCCCATCTTTGCGGCAGAATAATTGGTCTGACCAAAATTACCATAAAGACCCGCCGCCGATGTGGTCATGACTATCCTTCCATAGCGGTTCTCCCGCATCCTGATAAAGGCAGGACGCGTCACATTGTACGCCCCCTTCAGATGCACATCCATCACCGCATCCCAGTTCTCTGGCTCCATCTTGTAAAGGGTCTTATCCCGCAGGATCCCCGCGTTGTTGATCAGGATGTCCAGGTGACCAAAGGTACCGATGGCCGTATCCACGATCGCCTGCCCCCCCTCGGGGGTGGCAACCGAATCATAATTGGCCACGGCCTCACCCCCCAGGGCCTTGATCTCTTCCACCACCCTGTCGGCGGCCTCAGAACCCGACCCGGTGCCATCCCGGGCACCCCCCAGGTCGTTTACCAATACCTTGGCACCCCGCCTGGCCAGCTCAAGGGCATAGGAGCGGCCAAGTCCCGCACCCGCACCCGTCACAATCGCCACCCGGCCATCAAAACGGATTTCTTCGGCCTCCGGGGCACCGGCCTTATCTTCCACAACCGGGATCGCCTTCCAAAAATAGCCGCTAAACCCGCGCACCTTGTCCGAATACCGTCTCCTGAATGAGAGTTTGACCTCCTGGCCGACCCGGACATCCGAGAGCTCGCAGTCGGTAAAATCGGCCATAAACCGGCCGCCCCCCTCAAACTGGATCATACCGTAGATACCAGGCGGGTCCACAGACACGGCCAAGAGATCCCCGGTAAAACTCCTTACCCGGGCGGGCACCTCGGCAAACTCATAGGGTTCCTGTGTACCCACCGCGCGACATTGGGGGTTCACGCAGATATCCATCCTGGGGAACTGGGGGGTCCCGCATTCTTTGCATCTGCCCCCCACCAGACCCAGGAGCATATCGCGTTTCCGCCACATCACGGTCATCGCGGTCTGGGTGGGGGCCTCGGCGCGTATCCCCATCTCTGTCTGGATCAGGTCCCTGAACTTGAGAAACTTGGTATAGTTGTCGGTGGTCTTCTTGTTGGCAAGCGATCCCTTGATCCCTTGCCGGGGAGGGAGTCCCTGGATGGCATCGGTCACTCGAAAACAGAGGGCATCGCACCCCTGCCCGAACCCGGCCACCAGGATGCGATCTCCCGGCCGGGCCTCCTGGAGTGCCTGAACCAGCATCACCAGCGGATGGGCCGTGCCGGTCTCCCCGCAGAGCTCATGGAGGTTATCCATCACCTTTTCAGGGCCGGCCCCCAGGGTGGTGGCGATTTTGCGATGCTCTGCCTTAAAGAAACAGGGAAAGACCAGTCGATCCACGTCGTCCATGGAGATCGAGAGTTTTTCCAAGAGACCGTTTACGGCCTCGGGGATGATCCTGGAATATCCCAGATCCCTCACCCACCGTTCTTCCCACATGTAGTCGTATTGGTGCTCCAGACCCCGGTAGTGGTCCACAAAATCTTGGGTGACCGTGTAGGAGCCCAGGAACTCGGCAATCACATCGGTCTCCCCCACCAGGAGGGATGCCGCGCCATCCCCAAACCACATCTCATAAAAATAGGCGGCCTTGGCCAGCCGTTTGTCTGTGGCCGTGACAAGCACTGCCTTTCTCTCACCGCTCTTGACCGCGGCAAGGGCCTCGACAAGCCCGGTGGTACCGGCCCTGAGGGTCGATGTAAAATCGGCGGCGTGAAGCGCGTCCTTGAGGTTTAGGGCGGTCTTTACAATCCCGGCATTGAGTCTGTCGGAAAAAGGCAGGGTCGTTGAACAGAGAAAGAGGCCATCAACAGCGGATCTGTCCCTTCCCTTCAGACAATCCATCGACGCGGCCACCGCCATGGTCAGGGCATCTTCGTCCCAGTTGCAAAACGAACGTTCGCCCTGTGCCACCATGATGATGGCCGGCGCAAACCAGCCCATACTCTGGTAGATGCTCATGCGGTCGAGCCGCAGCCGGGGGATATAACCACCGTAGGATGTTATACCGATCATGGATAATCCTCCTGTTTGGTATCAGAATTTAAAGAGTTTTTCGATCAGCCGCGATTTCATGAGATCGCCTTCAACCTTGAGTTTGCCGCTTGTAAAGGCGCTCATGGCATTGAGTTTGCCTTCGATCAGACTGACAAAATCGTCATCACCCATCTTGATGGTCGTGGTGGGGCTCTTGTGCGCCCCTTCGGTCACCTCACAGGCCCCCGCCTTCACCGTCACATACCACGCCCCGCCTTTTGGCCCGGAGATCTCAAACTGAAACACCACATCCACACCGGCTGCCTTGTCGGCCTGGAAGACATCAGGAATCTTTTCAAATATGCCTTTGACCGTCAGTCCACCGGCATCCGCCCCCTTCTCTTCCGCCTTCTTCTTGGGGCTAAAGGCATCCAGCATCGGACCAAAGGCCGCCGTGGCATTGGAAAATTCTGCAGCACCTTCAAGTGATCTGATCCTGGCCATGCCCGCGGCCACTGCCTCCGGTGAGGGAACCTCTTTGCCGTCTCCGATCACTGCCCCGGGCCCGGTCACAATGGCTGCCCGGTTAAAATAGCCCATGCCGGCATTGTAGATGCTACCGGTCACAGGGCATTGCTCCGAGCAGAGATAGAGGACCATGGGGGTCACAAACTCGGGTCTGAGCTTCTCAAAAAGCTCCGGGGGTAATATGTCCTCGGTCAGCCGCGTCGCAGCAACCGGCGAAATGGTGTTGATCTTGATGTTGTGCTTCTCACCCTCCAGCTTGGCCGTGTTCATCAGACCCAGCAGCCCCATCTTTGCGGCAGAATAATTGGTCTGACCAAAATTACCATAAAGACCCGCCGCCGATGTGGTCATGACTATCCTTCCATAGCGGTTCTCCCGCATCCTGATAAAGGCAGGACGCGTCACATTGTACGCCCCCTTCAGATGCACATCCATCACCGCATCCCAGTTCTCTGGCTCCATCTTGTAAAGGGTCTTATCCCGCAGGATCCCCGCGTTGTTGATCAGGATGTCCAGGTGACCAAAGGTACCGATGGCCGTATCCACGATCGCCTGCCCCCCCTCGGGGGTGGCAACCGAATCATAATTGGCCACGGCCTCACCCCCCAGGGCCTTGATCTCTTCCACCACCCTGTCGGCGGCCTCAGAACCCGACCCGGTGCCATCCCGGGCACCCCCCAGGTCGTTTACCAATACCTTGGCACCCCGCCTGGCCAGCTCAAGGGCATAGGAGCGGCCAAGTCCCGCACCCGCACCCGTCACAATCGCCACCCGGCCATCAAAACGGATGGCGCCCCAGAGCTTCCGCTTTTCCAACTCTTCGGCGGACAACCACTCCACAATACCCTGGTCAATCACCACCTGGCCATTCTCAGTGTTTAGGGTGCGGAAGAGACCCCTGCCCTCCTCCATCTTCCATATCCGGGTGGTGATGGGTACACCGGGATAGAGGGTCCTTGAAAAGCGGACGCGGAAACGGCTCATCCGTTCGGGCTCACCGGGAAAGAGGTGTTTGATTACGGCGCGGCAGGCATAACCGTGGGTGCAGAGGCCATGCATAATCGGTTTTTCAAAACCGCTGGCCCTGGCAAAGTCGGGGTCTGCATGGAGTTGAAATACGTCGCCAGAGAGCCGGTAGAGCAAGGGCTGGTCAGCCGAGGGCCGGGCCGGTTCTTCAAAATCGGGGGGCCGATCAGGGAACTCCATCTTCTCACTGGGTCCGGGGTCTCCCCCAAAACCGCCGTCCTTTCGGCTAAATATCGTAAAGACGTTGGTAAAGAGCTTCTGGCCATTGGAATGAAAGGTCTCTGCCTCGGCCACCACCAGCGCCCCCTTCTCAGGGCCCTTGTCATACATGTGGGTGATGGCACCTTCGGTGGTTATTGATCCCTGGGTTGGGATTGGGTTGTGGAAGATGATATCCTGCTCCCCGTGCAAAACCCCGGAGAGGTCGGCATTGGAACTCATCCCCACCTCTGCCAGAAACTCAAACACACTGGCAATGGAAAAGCTGGGGATGACCTTGAGCTTGTGTTCATAACAGTACTCCAATTCATCAAAGCCGGCACCGACCCCCAGGGCATAGAGCACCACATCTTTCCATGTGTACTCCTTTGTCAAAGGGCCGATCTTCTTGCCGATGGCATCCAGGTTGAGGGCCATCCTGTCACCTCCTTTCAAAAGGCCTGCCCGCAAAGGCGGGTATCAGTATAAAGTTGAGGGTCTCTTTGACCATACCAATATAGGTCTCTCGCTTCAGATTGAGCATGGACCGGAAAAAGCTCTCACCGGAAATAAAGTTATAAATGGCATTCATCATGGCCAGCACCTTCATTGAGGCCTCTGGCGTGACATTCTTTTTGTTTTTGCACAGGCCCATGGAGCGGGCGATCTCCGAGACAAACTCGGGCATGCGGATATCAATGCTGGTATCGTGACGGGTCTTGCCAAAGCACCGGAAAAGGACCAGATTGGAGACCTCGGGATTCTCAAAGAGATAATCGGTCATCATGTCAATGGCGATGGTCATCCGCTCATCGAGCGGTGCGCCGTGAATGACCTTTTCCACCTCCGAGAGCCTTCCTCTGAGGTCATCGTTGATATCCAGGATAACGGCCTCGTAGAGATCGCCCTTTTCTCCCCAGTGATAATAGAGCGTGGAGATATCGATACCCACTTCCCGGGCGATCATCCGGGTGGTGGTCCCGTGATAGCCGTAGTCGCCAAACACACGCCGTGCCACCGTCAGAATCCTTGCCTTCATGGAATCCGGGGCCTTACGGGCCTTCTCTAATGGCGTTGGCATGTCATGATTCCATTTTTTGCTTCCATCATTTGATGGAGATCCTATACAGGAAGAGACCCCATGTCAACCATCATCTGGTCCCACCCGTCCCCTCCCCCCTCAAGGATGGCCCTGGCACACACCTAACTCAGGGGTATTCCAGGTACTTGGTTTGAAAACCTTTTTCAAAATGAAGAATATCGAACAAGGAATGTCGAATATTGAAGTAAGATATTCGTAATTCTGCGGTTCGTTATTCGTTATTCGTTATTCAATAGATTTTGGCTAGTTGCAGCCACCTCCCCAAAAAATCGACTGTGTCAGGTGTCGGTAATGCTCATCCCTCCAATCATATATCTCCTGTTGATCCTGTCAAAACATACCTTTCCCTGAGCCCCTTTTTGTAGATCTTGCCTGACCCGGTCTTGGGGAGTTCCGATAAGAAATCGACCGATTTGGGGGCCTTGTACCGGGCGATCTGCTCCTTGCAGTGCTGGATGATCTCTTCTTCAGAGACCTGATGTCCCGGCTTGAGGACCACCACCGCCTTTACGGCTTCACCCCACTTGGGATCGGGCACCCCGACCACAGCGGCCTCCAGGACAGAAGGATGGGTGTAAAGCGTGTTTTCCACCTCAACCGAATAGACATTCTCGCCGCCGGTAATGATCATGTCTTTTTTTCTGTCCACGATATTGACGTATCCCTCCTGATCCACCACGGCCATATCTCCGGTAAAGAGCCACCCATCCCTTAAGACCTTTGCGGTCTCATCGGGCTGGTTCCAGTAGCCCTTTGTCACAATATCTCCCTTGACCACGATCTCACCGACCTCTGTGTCATCGGGGGTGACCTCTGTGCCGTCGTCCCTGACCACCTTTAGCAGGACCCCCAGGAAGGGCCGGCCGGTCTTGGCCTTGTAAAAAAACTGCCTCTCCGGCGGAAGATCGATGAGGTTCTCCTTGAGTATGGAGACGGTGAGATAAGGACTCGTCTCGGTCATCCCATAGGTCTGCATATAGTCGCACCCAAAGGTCTCCATGATCTTCCTTACCACTTCGGGGGCAATGGGTGCCCCCCCGCTCAACAGCGCCCGGAGTCCTGAGAAGTCATAGGCGTCTATGTCCGGGGTGTTCACCAGCATATTCAACATGGTGGGGATCATGTTGGTGATGGTCACCTTTTCATCCTGTATCGCAGAAAGGACCTTTGGGGGATCAAAATCGGTCACAACCACATGTTTACCACCCACCCAGGTGATGGCAAAGGTCGCCCAGGCGTCGGCCAGGTGAAAAAGGGGGGCCACGTGTATCCAGTTGTCCCGATCGGTAAGATGTAGCTCCCCAATGGCTGCCAGGGCATGGCTGCACACATTTTTGTGCGAGAGCATCACGCCCTTGGGACGTCCTGTGGTGCCGCTGGTATAGTAGAGGTGTGCCACATCATCATCAGAGAACCCGGGGGCCGGCGGAGGCGTCTTTTGTCCCTTATCCAGGATCTCCTCGTAATCCAGTGAGTCACGTATCGGTGGATTATCGTCTTTGCCTGTCAGGACAACCCGATCCAGATTGCCGGCCATCTCCATGACAGAGGAGACCTCCTGACCAAATCTGCGGGCAGCTATCAGCAGGCGTGCCCCGGAATCCCCCAGGATAAAGGCGAGTTCCTGGGGTGAAAGCCTGAAGTTCAGCGGGTTTAGAATGGCGCCGACCCGTGCGGCGGCAAAGTAAGACTCAAGAAATTCGTGGCTGTTGTGGTGTAAGATACCCACACAATCCCCTTTGCCGACACCCATCCGCCCAAAAAAATTGGCAAGCCCGTAGACCCGTTCTGAAAAACCGGCATAGGTAAATCTCTTATTCCCGCAGACCACTGCCTCCTTGTCTGAATAGAGGCTCAGGGCCTTTTCAAGAATAAATGGGATGTTCATGACAATACCCCCACCCGGATGAACCGGAACCAAAGAAGAATCGTAACATCTCAATCTCACGCCGTCGTGTGCAGAAAGAGGGTCACGAGACCCAGGTAAATAACCAGGCTCAAGACGTCATTAAAGGTCGTCACAAAAGGTCCTGCCGCAAGGGCGGGATCAACATTGGATTTTTTCAGGATCAAGGGGACGGCCGAACCCACAAGGCCCGAGTTGAGGACGATTACGATCATCGCCAGGGCAACGATGCATCCCAGCTCGTAATCTGAAAGCCAGAAACCCACGACCAGGCCGAGGACTGCCCCGCAGATGATCCCGTTTACCAGCGCAACCCGCATTTCCATCCAGAGCCGTTTCCAGATACTCATAAGGCTGATGTCACCCGTAGCCAACCCCCTGACAACCAGTGTGGCAGCCTGGGTGCCTGTATTGCCTCCCATCGCCATGATCACCGGGATAAAGAAGGTCAGAGCGATTATCTTCTGAAGCGACACCTGAAATCTGTTGATCACCACCGCAGCCAGTATTCCTCCACCCAGTGCCGCTATCAACCACGGCAGCCTGGCCTTGGAGATCTTTAGCGCAGACTCTTCCGCAATCTCCTGATCAATCACCCCGGCCATAAGGGCAATATCCTCATCCACCTCATCTTCGATCACGTCTATGATATCGTCATGGGTTATCCGGCCCACCAGGCGATGGGCCTCGTCCACAACGGGAATAGTGACAAGGTCATATCTTTTGACCAGCTGAATCACCTCTTCCTGATCGGCGTTGACATTGACCGAAATTACCTTCTTATTCATTATCTCACTGACCTTCCGCTCCGAAGGCTCCAGGACCAGATCCTTTAGCGAGATGACACCAACCAGCACCCCCCACCTGTCCACGACCCAGAGATAATAGAGATTCTCCACCTCCTTTCTCTTTTCTCGAATAGACTCGATGGCATCCTCAACCGTGGCATCTGCCCTGACGGCCACATACTCCAGGGCCATAATGCCGCCGGCCGTATCTTCACGATAAGGCAGGAGCGTCTCAAGCTCCTGGGTGGCCTCATCTCCGACCTTCTCAATGATCTCTTTGGCCCTTTCGGCCGGCAGATCCCCCACAAGGTCGGCGGCATCATCCGAGTCAAGCCCTTCGACGATCTTCGATATGGCCTGATTGTCAAGATCCTTTAGTATTCCTTCCTGAACGGGCGGCTCAATCTCTACGAGGACCTCTCCAGCCCCTTCAGGTTCAAATAGCCGGAAGACAAAGAGGCGTTCATCGGGGTTGAGGTGCTCGATCAGGTCTGCCACATCCGCAGGCCTGACATCATCAATCAAGGCCTTGAGACCCTTAATATCCTGCCCCTGAATCAGGGTCTTGACCTTTCCAATCAGTTCTTCGTTTACAGTTACAATCTTAGAAACAGCCAACCCCGTCTCCTCCCGAGATCATTTCACCGTCTTTATCCTATCAACGATGAATTTGGCAATATTGGACCGGCCTTTTGTCTCCTTATTGATCTCTTCCAGGGGAATTTCAGCCCTTGCAGCGCTCTTATGGCCCCCCGCAGAGCCGCCCAGATGCCCAAAGAGCTTCTTGGCAACCTTTCCGGCATCACTCCTGAGCCCGGCATTTCTCAGGATTACTATGAGCGTTTCCTTATAGATCCCGGATACAACGCTCCACGTTGCCTCAGCCATCCGCATAAAAAAATCCGCTATGATCACCAGGACATCCGGATTCCCCACCTCCTCCATATGAATAAATGCCACATGTCCTACCATCTTTAGGCGATCCATTGCAACCCGATAACTGGCCAGGGTCTCCTTTGTCATCTCGGATGACTCGATTTTCTTTACAGTATTCATATTGGCCAGTGGATAGAGATACCTGAAGGCATTGATATCGTTTGGAAGCGATTCCCTTACAAAGTTGTCGGTATCGGTCTTGATCCCGTAAAAGAGTGCCGTTGCAAGGCTTTGGGCAGGCCTGATCTTGGAGGCCCTCAGGTATTCGGTCAGTATGGTCGAGTTGGCACCGTAGTCCTCCTTTATGTCCACAAAATGCCCTTTGGATAAGGGGCCTGTCGAGTGGTGATCGATGATAATGTCAAATGGTTGATCAGAGAACTCCTTATGATGGTGTGGTTGAGAATCCAGGATGGCCCATTTTGTGAACTTGGAGCGCCTCAAGTCCCGGATATGCCTCTGATGAACCCCGAGGAGTCTTATGAAGGCCAAATTATCGGCTCGTTTGATGGGATTGATATGGTATACATCCACCCTTCTGGCCTTCCGCCAGAAGATTCTCTTTAGTGCCATAGCGCTGGCCATGGCGTCGGGATCGGCATTGATAAGAATACAGAGGCTGTCTTCGGGGCTCACCACCTCCAGGAGCCGCTTGCACTTCTCAGTGGAGCTGGTAGATTTGGGAAAGGGATGGTCCATCAGAGAATTCATGACGGGGTTCTCCTCAGGGTCTTCCTGGTTCTTCTATGGACGGGCCTTGGACAAATCTGCGGCCACCGATACTATCCCGGGGGCATCCAAAATTCAATGGAAAATAAATGGGATAGCACGATCACCACGGCCAGATCTTCTCAAGGTATTCAAGACTGGGCAAAAGGTCCTCTTCTCTGTGGGGTTCAAGGGTAATCAAGGGCGGGTTGTCTCTTGTGGCATTGAGATGCCTTAATAATCCCTCAAAATCAATGGTCCCCCTGCCCAGCCCCAGATGGTCATCCTGGCCGCCCGAGTTATCGTGGAGATGAAGTTGACCGATAAATGGCCCGAGCGAGTCCACCCACGAATCGAGGGGAACCCGGCTAAAGACGGCATGGTGACCCGTATCGAGGCAAAGACCCGCTTTCTGTCTCCCGAGGGTCTCAAAGAGCACCAGAATGTCATCCGGGCCATCCTCATACACATTTTCCAGCATCAACGCGGCACCCTCGTTTTTCACTCCTTCTGCTATCCAGGACCACACCTCCAGGCTCTTTTCGATCCAGACATCTCTCAGATAGTGATATCTCCTCCTGTCATATCCCATGTGGAAGACCACCGCCTTTGCCCGAAAGAGCGGGATCAGCCTGAGGACCTGTTCAAAGCGGTCTCGCGTCACCCGGTTGATCCTTGCATCCGGAGACCCGGGGGACAGGTCAACAAAAGGCCCGTGCAGGGTAATGGAAAGACCGGCCCTGCAAAGGACCTCTGCAACACGCCCAAAATCCGACAGCGAAAACCTATCCAGGGCCTCTCCGTCAAATCCTATCTCCGGATTGAGTCCGTACCCGACAAAACGGTCAAGGTATGACTCGTAGAGCATGGTAAAGGGGATGTTGACATGGACTTTCTCAACGATACGCCCCGTCATATCAAGGGCCCCCAACCCGATTTCTCAAAGACATAACGGGTTACCTCCTGACCCAAATTGACAAGGGGTATGGGTTTGGGTAGAATTATAGGCCATTCGGCGTAGCATTTCAATAAGGAGCGGTCTGGCTCCTGGATTCCTGCCTTTCGAAGATGCCGCTTGCGGTGTGCGGGAATGACGAAAACAGATGATTTTTGACGGGTTACGAATTTGTCAGTTTTGAAGAAAAAGCAAATTGATGCGATAAAATGAAAAAGGCCATCATCTCCCCATTGTGCTCGGCACTGGTGATTCCAGGGCTTGGGCAGGTCCTCAACCAGCACCTAAAAAAGGCGGGGGGTATCCTCCTCGCCGTCTTTGCCATCTTTGTGGCGGGTGTCATCAGACTCTACCAGATGCTCAATACGATCCTCGACGGGATCGACCTCAAAAACCCCGACACATCTTTGATTGTGGAGAGACTCAAGGCAGAAGACCCTTTGCTCTTGTGGTGTCTCCTCATCGCCCTGGCCATCCTGTGGCTCTATTCTGTGGTGGATGCCTTTCTGTCAGGGAGGAAGATCGACCGGCTTGGAGAAGGGGGGAGCGTATGAGGGCCTATCTGATCGATGAGATCTCCCCTTCAGATATCGAAAAGATCAGCGGGTTCCTTAAGGAGGCCGGCATTTCGTCCGGTCTCGATGGCCTCTTCTGGGTCAGGCTCCCGGAGGATCTCCTTAGTGGTGAGCAATTCCAGCACCGACACTGCCGACCCCATGTCTTTGCGGTGGAACTGGGCTCGGATTTTGTCAAGCTCGAATTGTTTGTCCGCAGCCTGAAAAACATGCGATGCACCTGTCCCGGCCTCTGCACCGACCGCCAGGTGCGTTACATCTTTGACTTTGCCCATGGCATGATTGAACAGTTGGGCATCAGGAGATAAAGGTCGCCTCCCTCTTTTATTTACCAAACAGGGCCTCTTTGATCCGATCTTTGACGATCTCCGAGGCATCCCTTTCCCCCAGGGCACCGACCCTGATCCTCGCCTCTGTCTTCTTGGCCGACAGATATCTTAACGAAACCTCGACCGGCTTTCCGTCGCTGAATTTGGCCCAGATCTTCCCTGTGGTGATGTCGTGATCGGCCTTTTCGATCTTAACCCCATTCATCCCCTTGAGCGCGGTCAGGGTGGCATCCCACGTGTCCCGGAAGGGGGCCTTAAAGGTAACGATCAGGGCACCTTCATAATACTTATACCCCACCACACCAGCGGCCGCCCCTGTTCCAACCAGGACGGCAGCACCACAGCCGGTCCATACAAAACACAAAACCACAATCACCAGGCACCTCAGTCCCTTCATCGTTCTCTCTCCCTCACTGGCCGTCTACAGAGGCCAAAGATCTCGAAATCTGTGTCTGGTTGATGAAAGACAAGACCCGGTATAGCATCTCAACACCCCATGTTTCTGAAAAGTTACAGCCAGGTCTTGCCGGATAAACTCATATCCATTTAGCCGTGGTCTTCGGAATAGTCAAGAAAAATAGAGACAAAACCGACCGCGTCGCTCTCGATGGGAGTAATATCATCAAAAAACGGGGGGAGTGGAAGCATGATGCACTGCGATAATAGGTTTGACTTGGGAACGGCCATTTGATAGCTTATTTCGCCACTACATGGATTTGGAGGAGAGTTTGATGGACTACAAAGAGACGCTTAACCTTCCCAGGACCCCATTTCCCATGAAGGCTAATCTGGTAAAAAAGGAGCCGGAGATCCTTCAGTGCTGGGAGGAGATGGGCCTCTATGCGATCATTCGAGAGGCCTCAAAGGGTCGGAAACGCTATATGCTTCATGACGGCCCCCCGTATGCCAATGGTCACATCCATATGGGAACGGCCTTTAACAAGATCCTGAAAGACATCATTATCAAGTCCAGACAGATGGCGGGGTTTGACACCCCCTATGTCCCGGGGTGGGACTGTCATGGTCTTCCGATCGAGCACCGGGTGGATCTGGAGCTTGGCCCCCGCAAACTGGAAATGTCCCAGGCAGAGATAAGGCGATACTGCCGCGACTATGCAGAGAAATATATCGAGATCCAGCGCAACGAATTCAAACGCCTCGGGGTCCTCGGAGAATGGGAAAGACCCTATCTGACCATGAATTTTCCATACGAGGCCACCATCATCAGGGAGTTTGGCAAGTTTGCACTCAACGGCAGCCTGGTAAGGAGCAAGAAGCCGATTTACTGGTGCATCTCATGCAAGACCGCCCTTGCCGAGGCAGAGGTGGAATACGGGGAGCACTCATCTCCTTCGATCTTTGTGAAGTTTCCCATGATCTCGGACCTGGGCCAGTCATATGCGTCGTTAAAAGGCAAAGAGGTCTCAGTTGCGATCTGGACCACGACCCCATGGACCCTGCCTGCCAACCTGGCCATCGCCCTTCACCCGGACCTCGAATACGTTGCCGTAGAGACCGAAAGCAACCAGGTCATGATCCTGGCCGGCGGGCTCCTGGAGGTCTGCATGGACACCTTTGGGATAAAATCATACGAAGTCCTTGAAAGGCTCAGCCCGGCCGACCTTGAAGGCCTCAAGGCCAGGCACCCCCTCTATGACAGACCCTCGGTAATCGTCCTGGCCCCCTATGTCACCCTTGAGGCAGGGACCGGATGTGTGCACACCGCCCCTGGCCATGGCCGGGAAGACTATGAAACCGGTATTGAATATGGCATCGACGTCTATTCCCCGGTAGACGACTCAGGCCGGTTTACCGACGACGTGGAATACTTTGCCGGTCTTGAGGTATTTGAAGCCAACCGGGCCGTCAATGACAAGCTGAGCGAGGTGGGTGCACTCATCAAGGAAGAGGAGATCGCCCATGAGTATCCACATTGCTGGCGCTGCAAGAACCCCGTCATCTTTCGGTCCACCGAACAGTGGTTTATATCGATGGAAAAAAACAATCTCCGCCAGAACGCCCTAAATGCTATCAAACGGGTCACCTGGATACCCTCCTGGGGCCAGGAGCGTATCTACAATATGATTGCCAATCGTCCGGACTGGTGCATCTCCCGCCAGAGGGCCTGGGGCGTACCCATCACGGTCTTTTTTTGCAGGGGGTGTAACCAATTGATCATCTCGCAGGATATCGTGGATCATGTGGCCGGGATGGTCGAGAAATCGGGTGCCGATATATGGTTTACCAAATCGGAACAGGATCTCCTTCCCCCGGGCACGACGTGCCCCAATTGCGGGTCAGGGCGGTTTAGAAAGGAGACGGACATCCTTGATGTCTGGTTCGATTCCGGTGTGAGCTATGCCGCGGTGATGGAGAAAAGGGAATATCTTGACAGCCCATCGGACATGTACCTCGAAGGGAGTGATCAACACAGGGGGTGGTTTCACAGCTCTCTGCTGTGTTCCGCTGGAACCCGCAATGAGGCGCCCTATAAGAGTGTCCTGACCCATGGTTTTGTGGTGGATGGTGCGGGCAAGGCCATGCACAAATCAGCGGGCAACGTGATTGCGCCAGATGAACTCATCCGGAACTACGGTGCAGAGATCCTCAGGCTCTGGGTCGCCGGAGAGGACTACCGCAACAATATCCGTCTCTCAAAAGAGATCCTCCAGCGCCTTACCGAGGCCTACAGGCGAATCCGCAATACCTGCCGCTACCTGCTGGGAAACCTGGATGACTTTGATCCTGAGACCGACGCCGTCCCTTACGGGGAGATGGAGGAACTGGACCGCTGGGCCTTAAACAGACTCGAGGAATTAAATGAGAGGATATTAAAGGCATATGATGATTTCAACTTTCACCTGGTGTATCACAACCTGCACAATTTTTGTGTCCTGGATCTCTCGTCGTTTTATCTCGACATCATAAAAGATCGTCTCTACACCTCAGCCCAGAAATCGGTTGCCAGGCGATCGGCCCAGACGGCCATGAACGAGATCCTGGCGGTATTGGTCCGGCTGATGGCACCCATACTCTCCTTTACCGCCGACGAAGTATGGCAGTACACGAAGGAGAAAGAAAAGGCCCCGAGCGTGCACGCCGATCTCTTCGTCGCTGTAAACGACGGGCGCAAGGACCCTGAGCTGGCCAGACGGTGGGAAGGGATCATAGAGATCCGGGGAGAGGTCACAAAGGCACTGGAACTGGCGAGAAAGGAAAAGATCATCGGGCACCCGCTGGATGCATCGGTCACCCTGGGTCTCTCGCCGCAACTCATGGAAAGGATCTCTGAGTACAGGGATCAGCTGAGGTCGCTCTTTATTGTCTCGTCCGTTGACATTGTTGCGATAGACCAACTGGCCGATAACCTTGAAAGCGAGACGGTCCCCGGCCTGAAGGTAAAGGTATCCCCTTCGGTTGACCCCAAGTGCGAGAGATGCTGGGTCCATGATCCCACGGTCGGAGAGGACAAAACCCACCCGACCGTTTGCAAAAGATGTCTGAACGTCCTAAACGAAATTACCACCTGATGGTCTGGCCGGCCCTGGCTGTCGTGTTGTTGGATCAGCTGTCAAAAACGGCGGTCTTGCATACCCTGGAGGTGTATCAATCTGTACCGGTCCTCAAGGGCCTCCTGAACCTGGTGCATATCCGAAATCGTGGCATGGCCTTTGGCCTGATGAACCGGTCCGATGTCGATCTCCCTCTTTATTTCCTGCTGGCTGCCACGGTTGGTGCGATCATCTTACTCGCGTTCTGGTTTTTTAGGTTAAGGCAGGCGGCCACGCGGACAGTCCTCGGGCTCTCGCTTATCGTGGGAGGCGCCCTTGGAAACCTGATCGACCGCCTCAGGTTTGGGGAGGTGATCGATTTTGTTGATGTCTATCTGGAGTCTTACCACTGGCCCGCATTTAATGTGGCCGACTCGGCCATCACAGTGGGGACATTCCTGGTGGCCATTGGCCTGATCTTTCCAGGTCGGGCCAGGAGCTGAGTAGAGCGATGTTTCCTGATCTTTTTTCCGTTGGCCCTTTCACACTCCATACCTATGGGCTCTTTGTCGCCATCGGTTTTTTTGTCGCCCTGTTGGTGGCGACAAGGATTGGCAAGACACAAGAGGGGATTTCCCCCCAGAAGACCATGGATATGGGCTTTATTATGATTCTCGCCGCCATTGTTGGCTCCAGGGCGATGTATGTCCTGATGAATATCTCCCATTACAGCACCCATCCCCTCGACATGCTCAAGATATGGGAAGGGGGTCTTGTGTTTTCAGGGGGGATTATCGCCGTCCTCGTGACCATCATCTGGTATGTCAGGCGGCACCACCTCTCTTTTTGGAAGATCTGTGACATCTGGGCGCCCGCTGCTGCAATAGGCCAGGCCTTTGGCCGGATCGGCTGTCTGATGGCCGGGTGTTGTTACGGAACGCCGACCGATCTGAGATGGGGCATCGTCTTTACCCACCCCCCTGGCCGGGGCGCCCGGCGGGGGGGGCGGGCCCCCCCACCGGGGGTTTGGTGCCAGTGGGGGG